>JBBRER010000216.1:0-2968 GCA_038202745.1 Sphingomonadales bacterium | reverse complement strand
AATATTCGGAAAAGAAAAAGCAACACTTGCTGCCAACAGCCATACCGCAGCCATTCAGTGGATAGCAAAAACAATCCAACATGAAAATATTGATTGCAATTTTAAAAGAGTACCGGGATATTTATTTTTAAGCGGAAGCGATAAAAAAGAGACTCTGGAAAAAGAATATGCAGCAACGAAAAGTGTAGGATTGCTTACAGAAATGTTAGAGCATGTTCCCGGTTTAGAAGCCGAAGAAGGAAAATGGTGCATCAAATTTCAGGAACAGGGTCAGTTTCATATCATGAAATATCTCAGGGGTTTAACAGATGCAATCATTGGCATGGGAGGAAAAATATATACCGAAACAAAAGCTGAAGACATTACTAAAGAAGGAGCAAAAGCAAACGGATATGATATAAAAGCTAAACACATTGTAGTTGCTACAAACACTCCCATAAATGATTTAGTAACCATGCACACCAAGCAGTGGCCCTATCGTACTTACGTGATTGCTGCCAAAGTGCCTAAAGGAAAACTATCGTATTCACTATGGTGGGATACCGGTGACCAGGATTCCAAATGGATTGCCGCTCCCTATCACTACGTTCGCTTAGAAGAATACGATAACCAATATGACCTTTTGATTTCAGGAGGTGAAGACCATAAAACGGGTCAGGCTGACGATGAACACATTGCCGAAGAAAACAGGTATGAAAAACTGATTGAATGGACTAAGAAACGATTTCCTGCAATGCAGGAGGTAACATACAAATGGTCAGGACAAGTTATGGAGCCGATAGATTCCATGGCATTTATTGGTAAGAATCCGGGTAACGACAACATCTATATCATAACAGGTGATTCAGGTAATGGAATGACGCACGGTACTCTTGGCGGAATTATTTTAACCGATATTATTACCGGCAATGAAAATCCCTGGGAAGATTTGTACAATCCTTCTCGCATTACCTTAAAAACTGCCGGTGATTATTTGCATGAAGCAGGAAACATGGTTGCTCAATTTGCAGATTGGATAAGTGCTGGCGATGTAAAAGAAGCGCAGGATTTAAAACCGGGTGAAGGCGGAATTATTTCATCGGGATTAAAAAAGATTGCCGTCTATCGCGATGAACAAAATAAGCTGCACGCCTGCACGGCAGTATGCCCGCATTTAGGCGGTATCCTGCAATGGAATGCCGAGGAAAAATCGTTTGACTGCCCGCTTCACGGTTCACGGTTTACTACGGCAGGAAAAGTTATAAACGGACCGGCATCAACAGATTTAAAAAGAATAGAGATTAAACAGGATGAGTGATGAGTAACAGCGCAGCAAACAGAAAACTAAATTTTAAACATAATCACCACTCTATCGCTCAAATGACAAGTTTGATTCACATTGCGGATGGCCCAGCTTTGATGATGAGATTAAAGGAGCCGGCAAAATGATGATGATGGACAAAGATATGACTATGAAAAACGGAACAGTCGTGATGAAAGACGGCACTATGAAAATGAAAGATGGAAAAACTATGAAAATGAAAGAAGGCGATTCTTGAGGCATGGATCAAAAAATCATTTTTGATCATAATAATCATGACGATCTGCACCATGCCTGCCGGCAGGTTCCGAAACACAACGCAGTTTCAACCACTTCTCGATACAATTCTGTTCCTTCGTCACAGAATCACTCGAAGTGACATTTGATTATCGAAGATGAGTTGTTTGCCGCCCTTACCAGATCTTCACCCGCATGTTCTCATCGCGGTACATAGCATCGCCTTTCTTGATGTTGAAGGCTTTATAGAATTCATCGATGTCGGAAAGCGGCCCATTTACACGGAATTCAGCAGGTGAGTGCTCGTTGCTCATCACTTGTTTTGCAAGTGAAGCATCTGTTGTATTCACCATCCATGCATAGCCATATGCAAGGAAATATCGCTGCGTAGGAGTATAGCCGCCAATCAGTTCTGAGGATTGTCCTTGTGGCGTTTTTTTGAATGCCTCAAGTCCCATGATCACTCCGCCAAGATCGGCAATGTTCTCTCCTTGTGTGTTTGAGCCATTCAGGTGCAGACTGTCAAGTAAAGCATAATTACTGAATTGGTCAACGATGAGCTTTGTTTTTACTACGAATTTATCCCGGTCTTCTTTTGACCACCAGTCTTTCAAATTTCCATCCTCATCATACAGGCTTCCCTGATCGTCAAAACCATGCGTGATCTCATGTCCGAACGTAGAGCCTCCGATAATTCCATAAAGAATTGCATCGTCAGGCATGCGGCCCTCAAACCCCGGAACGATAATATTACATGCAGGCACAACGATCTCATTGTTTGTCGGATCATAATACGCATTGTATGTCTGCGGATTCATGTCCCACTCAGATTTGTCTACCGGCTTGCCATATTTATTGATCATGAAATTGTATTCCCATTTGCTCACATTGATCACATTCTGAAGATGATTGGTACGCGTGATCTCCAGGGTCGACATGTCTTTCCATTTATCAGGATAGCCGACCTTCATGTTTATTTTATGAAGCTTGCTCAATGCTTTTTCTTTTGTAGCATCACTCATCCAGTCGAGTGTTTTAATGTGCGCTGCATAAACATCACGGATGTTATTTCCGATCTCAAGAAGTTTTTCCTTGGTGCCTTTTGGTAAATATTCATCTACGTAAACTTCTCCGATCAACTCTCCAAGCATATTGTCTGTCCTTTCCACGATCCTTTTCCAGCGTGGCTTCTGCTCTGTTATGCCATCCAGAACTGTAGCATAGAATTTGAAATTTTCCATTTCCAGCGCTTTGTTGGCCGAGCCTGCATATTCATTTATCAATGACCATTTTAAATATGTCTTCCAGCTTTCCAGTGAATTGCTTTTCAGGTTTGTTTCCAGTGCAGTTAAAAATTCAGGTTGTCCCACAAGAACAGTATCTACATTCTTCAATCCTGCTTCAGCGATCACATCCGGCCAGTTGATAGAC
>JBBRER010000215.1:0-2182 GCA_038202745.1 Sphingomonadales bacterium | reverse complement strand
GCGGCTGATTATTTTGGGCAAAAAGAAATTGTCCAATAAGTAAAAATAAAGCGGTTACAATATTTTTTTGTCGCATTATTAATCTTGTTAAATGTTTATCTACTAAGTTTGAAGTGTCTCGTCAGCATAACGCCCAACGTTAGGGCTTGGCGATGGGCTGGAAATTTATAATGTCAAGCCCGGAACTGTTGCCCAATAGAATTACAAAAGTTGAAGATAACAACAAAAGCTGATTAAAGAAAGTCAAGCTGGAACGACTGCTGATATTGATTTGTAGCCGACTGTTCTTCCGTCTGCCAGCCTATTGCCAAACCCCATGTAAGCAGTAGTTGTGTTCGTCTGTTACCTATGTCTTTCGCTGTAGTCAATTGTTTTTTTATCAAAGTCACTAAGCAAATTCTTGTGTTCAATCGTCATGTAAATTTTTAAGCACTTTTTATAATCCTTCTCTTTAAATTTCTGTCTGGCTTTTTCAATAGCCATTCTGTCGAACTGGTAATTATATTCTATCTGCGATTTCTCGTTATGTTCCTTTATGAATTTGTCTTGCAATTTGGCTGCCTCAACTAATTGGTCACAAGAGCCAACGAAAAAATCCTCAATCAAAAAGTCCAGGTCATGAAGAATATGCCGAAATGCTAAGAGTTTGTCGTCAGATTGAAAGTCTGGGAATTGCTTTTTGTCTGCAAAACCAAGATGGTCAAGATAAAATGGGTGTCCAACTCTAAAATCTTGAAACTGGTAACCAAGTTCACCAATTGAGAAACGATAGCCGATGATAAATTTCTTCTGTTCCTTTTTGTAATTGGCAATTGTGAACTGTCCCCCCGAGCCTTTAGCATTCTCGTAATTGTCCAGAGTAAAACTATGATGAATTAGAAACGGCTCCAAAACTTGAAGTCCGTTCGTTAAGTCTGTTAGTGGTTTCATGGTGTCTGTCAATTACTGCTTACGGACAGGGCTTGCCGAATTGGGGGCAATAGAATTCCGTCCGCCCGGCTAACTGAGGCTAAATTTATAAATAAAAGTTGATGATATGCACATAGCTAAATTAATAACGTCAAGCTGGATATGAAGCCAAATTGAAAAACAAAAGTTGAAACACGGCTTCCGTCTGCCCCCATTTTGGCAAACCCCATGTTAGTGGCAGTAAATTTGTTTACCAATTTTGTTCCCATTTATTTAGTTTGTCTTTTCTGTCAATAAAAAGGGATTTGATAAAGTTAGACAATGCTGTACCACCAAAAGTTATTGTCCCTTCATGTGAGCCATAAATTACCCAATCAAATGTTTTGTCTGCAACTATAGTTTCATAAAGGTTAATGTCAAAGCTGTCAAACTCTATCTCATAATCAATTCTGTCTTCAGTTACTTCATAAAGTCGGTTGTTGGAGTTTGAAATTAAGTAATCAACTATTTTGTTGCAGTCATCGGCATTTAAATTTTCTTTCATTAAAAAGACTGTTTCTTTGGGACTTTTATCGTCCAGGGGATTCCAATAACCTCCGTCAAAGTTCCAAAGTCCTAAAAGCTGCTTTCTAACAAATAACATTTCTTCGTCCGTCAATCTGTGTCGGTAGGGCAATGGTTCAACATCTGAAACATTTTCTGTCTCCATTGAACTAATGAACTCAATGAATTTATTACGTTCTTCATTCATTGCATTTTTTGCAATTGGTTTTTGTCGCCCTGTTGTGGCTTTAAATCGTCCACTTTCACCAAGCAAATGCAAGTCGTCATTACTGTCTATGGTAAAAATAGAATGGCTATTTTGTCCTAAATTAATTAACGACAGTTTACAAGCTTCAAAGGAAGTGAAGTTCTGTCCAACAAGTGTTTCAACACCTTGCTGAATTGCACTTATCACATTATATCTTGGGAAAATATTATAGTCATTGTCTGAATAAGGATTGTTGTTGCCACTATTTTCATTAGAGTATTTGTCTGACCAATATTTAAAATTGTCAATACAATAATGCCTTGCAGAAGTTATCAATTTTTCAATGTCTGTCATTCTTTGGAACGGTCTGTTTTATTGCCACTAACGAATCGGTATTTGCGATGGCAGGATATTCTGTGTTCCGTCTGCTCATAACAAATGCCGGGTTAAAAATTTTTGTTGAAGATAACATTTGTCGCTTAATTATTAATGTCAAGCCCGAACTGAAGCTGATTAAAGATT
>JBBRER010000214.1:0-2156 GCA_038202745.1 Sphingomonadales bacterium | reverse complement strand
CGCAACAGCGGTGCGCGAGGACGCAGGCTTCGAGCAACGAATTGCTGGCCAGCCGATTCGCGCCGTGGAGGCCGGTGCAGGCCACTTCGCCAATGGCATAGAGACCGGGCAGACTCGACGCGCCATTTTCATCGGTCATGACGCCGCCGCACTGATAGTGCGCCGCCGGGACGACCGGGATCGGGTCGCGGGTGATGTCGATCCCGAGCGCGAGGCAGTGTTCGTGGATATTGGGAAAGCGCTCGCGGATGAAGTCGGCGGGCTGGTGGCTGATGTCGAGATATACGCACTTCGCGCCGGTCCGCTTCATCTCGGCATCGATGGCGCGAGCGACGATGTCGCGCGGGGCGAGTTCCTTTTTCGGATGATACTTCGCCATGAATTCCTGGCCCTGCGCGTCTAGCAGTCGTCCGCCTTCACCCCGCACCGCCTCGGAGATGAGGAAGCTGCGCGCCTCGGGATGAAAGAGGCAGGTCGGGTGGAACTGAATGAATTCCATGTTGGCGATTTGCGCCCCGGCCCGCCACGCCATGGCCACGCCGTCGCCCGTCGCAACGTCGGGGTTCGTCGTGTAAAGATAAACCTTCCCGCAACCGCCCGTCGCGAGCACCAGCCGATCGGTTCGGATCGTCTCCACTTCGGTCGTTTTCTCATCGAGCACATAAACGCCGAGGCAGCGATCTTCCGTTGCGAACCCAAGTTTGCCAGCGGTGATCAGATCCACCGCCATGTGGTTTTCGAGCAACTCCACTCGCGGCGAGCGCTCCAGTTCGCGCAGCAAGGTCTTCTCGATTTCGAGGCCGGTCAGATCCTGCACGTGCAGAACGCGCCGCTTCGAGTGGCCGCCTTCCCGGCCCAGGTCCGGCTCGCGCTGACCGGCCACTTCTCGCTCGTCAAAGTGCAAACCGAGCTCGGTCAGTTCGCGAATGCGCGCCGGTCCTTCCGTCACAATTGTGCGGACCGTTCCTTCGTCGCAAAGCCCGGCGCCAGCCTCGAGCGTATCGCGCAGATGCAGTTCGAAAGAATCTTCGCTGCTCGTCACGCAAGCCACGCCGCCCTGCGCCCAGGCGGTATTCGAATCCGCGCCTTTGCGTTTCGTCATCACCGCGACGGAACCGTGCTTCGCGGCTTTCAAGGCAAAGCTAAGCCCCGCAATCCCGCTGCCGATCACGACAAAATCGTATTCCTTCATGCGAGCCGGATGTTGTCGATCAGCCGAGTCTGGCCAAAGAAGACGGCTGCGGCGAGGAGCGAGTCCGCACCGACCGTTGCGCGGCTCTGCAAAGTCTCTGCGTCCACGATCTCTACGTAGTCGATCCGCGCCGCGACCGCAGTGGAGATCTGCTCTCGCACCTCGGCCACGAGCTTGCCTGCAGAGAACTCCCCTTCCTGGAAGCGTGCCGCGGCTCGGAGAAGCGCCGCGCGGAGAACCGGTGCCTCCTCTCGTTCCTCGGTGTTCAGATATTGATTCCGCGAGCTGAGCGCGAGCCCATCTGTTTCACGCACAGTCGGCGCGGAGATGATTTCCACCGGAAAATTTAGATCGCGCACCATTCGTCGGACGATCGCGAGTTGCTGAAAGTCTTTCTCGCCGAACACGGCCGCGTCTGGCGCGAGCAGATGGAAAAGCTTTGTCACCACTGTGCAGACGCCGCGAAAATGACCCGGCCGCGACTTCCCGCAAAGAGTTTGCGAAAGCGCGCACTCCTCAACCGTGACGGAATGGTTCGGAGAGTACATCGCCGTCGCCGAGGGCCGAAAGAGCATCTCCACACCCGCCTCCCGGCAGAGATCTTCATCTGCCTTCTCCGGCCGCGGATACCTTTCGTAGTCTGCACCCGGCTCGAATTGGAGCGGATTCACAAAGATACTGACGGCCACTTCTCCGCCGCCGCCCGCTGCTTCGCGTGCCATACGCATGAGCTCGATGTGGCCGCGATGCAACCCGCCCATCGTCGGCACCAGCACGCGCCGCCTCCGACTCGCCTTTGCGAACGCATTCGCGCCCTCAGGCGTCGTGATAATTTGCATGCTTATTGCGCTGTCGGTTCCAGCCAGATTACATGACGTGCAAAGCGAAAACGCGCGGCTCCGAATTCCCGCCAGCCCGCTCGTTTCGCGAGAGCCTTCAGTTCCCGGAGAGAGAACGCGCGCCG
>JBBRER010000213.1:0-1583 GCA_038202745.1 Sphingomonadales bacterium | reverse complement strand
GAATGTCCTCGGGTGTGGACTTCGGCACCGACAAACCGCGGTAGGCGCCGCCGACCAGATCGAAGCCCTGCTCCTTGAAGGTCGGGACATCAGGGAACGCCGGCATCCGCTTTTCGGAAGCCACCGCCAGCATGCGCATCTTGCCGACGTGGGCGATGCCGGACGGGGCGTAGTTGAAGCCTGCAACGGTCTGCTTGCCGAGAATGGCGGTCACTGCAGGGCCGGTGCCGCTGAAGGGAATGTAGGTCGTCTTGATGCCGGCGAGCTCGTCGAAGCGGACCTGCGCCAGCTGGTTCGACGAGTTGGAGCCCGACCCGCTGAAAGTCAGCGCGCCGGGCGACTTCTTCGCATAGTCGATCAGGTCCTTGAGCGTCTTGAACGGGCTGTCGCTGTTGACGAAGATCGCATCGGGCGTGTAGTGGAAGTAGTTGACCGGTGTCAGGTCGTCGGTCTTGTAGCCCACGTCCTTTTGCATCGGCTGCAGCACGGTGTGCGGCAGGTTGATGCCCATGATCGTGTAGCCGTCGCCAGGCATCGAATTGAGCTGCGACCAGGCCTGCGCGCCGCCCGCGCCAGCCATGTACTGGATGACGATCTCCACACCGGCGGCCTTCTTGAATACCGCCTGCTGGAAGCGCGCCGAGATATCGGATTCGCCGCCGGCATTGAACGGTAGGATGTAGTTGATCGACTTGTTGGGATAGCCCTGTGCGTGCGCCGTTCCCGTCATGGCGAGGCCGGCAGCCAGCGTCGACCCGAGTGCGGCCGTGGCGAGATATCGACGTAGTTTCGTTGTGCGCATGGTTGTCTCCACTTGTGGTTGGTTGTGAAAAGGCTGCTCGCGGTGCGAATGCCCGCGCGCGGCGAGCGTACCGCGGGGTGAGAGGGTGGTGTCAGGCCGCCTTGCGGCGGACGTTGGCGGCGAGCTGCCCGCAGACCGCTTCGGTCACCTGCGCCGTGGTGGCGTTGCCGCCGAGGTCGCGGGTGTGCAGCGCGGGGTTCGCGGTGACCTGCTCGATGGCGCTCATGACGCGCTTGGCGGCGTCCAGCTCGCCCAGGTGCTCCAGCAGCATGACGACCGACCAGAAGGTGCCGACCGGATTGGCCAGGCCCTTGCCCATGATGTCGAAGGCCGAACCGTGGATCGGTTCGAACATCGACGGATAGCGGTGCTCCGGGTCGATGTTGCCGGTCGGCGCGATGCCCAGGCTGCCGGCCAGCGCGGCGGCCAGATCGCTCAGGATGTCGGCGTGCAGGTTGGTCGCGACGATGGTGTCCAGCGATGCCGGGCGGTTGATCATGCGCGCCGTCGAGGCGTCCACGAGTTCCTTGTCCCAGGTGACGTCCGGGAACTCCTTGGAGATCTGCAGCGCGATCTCGTCCCACATCACCATCGCGTAGCGCTGGGCATTGCTCTTGGTGATGACGGTCAGCAGCTTGCGGGGACGCGATTGGGCCAGCTTGAACGCGAACCGCATGATGCGTTCGACGCCAGCGCGGGTCATGATCGACACATCGGTGGCGGCCTCGATCGGGTGGCCCTGGTGGACACGGCCACCGACACCGGCGTACTCGCCTTCTGA
>JBBRER010000212.1:0-19064 GCA_038202745.1 Sphingomonadales bacterium | reverse complement strand
TTGAATAAAGGAAGCCAGTTGATACAAGCAAAAGTTATATAATAAACACCATCTTGTTCTGTTATTAATTTACGTACAGGCATGTATAAAAATAAGCATTGTATTAGCTTTTGTACTGCTAATACCGCAATGTCCCTGCCTCCACACATTGCTTTTAAAGGAGACATTGCGGAAAAGGAATGGAACGCATCTGGCTTTTCTGTTCTTTATTTTTTCCTTGTGCGCCTTTAGCTACAAATGAGGTGGCTATTTTATTATCAGTGCAATATCTTCTGTTTTCATTTGTTGCATAGATAGCATCTGCGCCTATCTGATAGCAGGCGCCAAAATATCTTTGTTGAAGATGTATGGTACTTTGCAGGCGTGTGCCTTCATTGAAGTTATCATAGCTTAAGTGCTCTATAAAACTGATACCATCCACTTGCAGCATATTTGCTTTTGCACCAAACTCCACAGGCTTTACTTCTTTGCCGCGGATGATGGGACGTACATAAGGTTTGTGAAGAGATACAATCCTGCCCGGAACTTTTGATTGTTTGCCAAAGTATAATTGCCTTTGCTGTTCTTTAATCTTGTTGATTGTGCCAAGCCGGTTGTGCCGGGATGCACTTAATATTATTGTATGTTTTTCTATGACCTGATCTAACTGCTCTGTCAAACGCTGCAAATATTTGAGCATTGATTTGCATATTTTTTTATTTTGCCTTTTACTTTTCTTTCTGCGTTTGGCAAATGCAAGCCACCAGGTTTTGCGCTTTTCATGATTGATGCGTGTATCTCTTAGTTTTACTTTTTTTCTGCCTTGCTTAATCATCTGATATACATCGCAGCAACTCTTCCATAGTAGCTTTGCATCAGTAGGGTATTCAATATAACTCTCAAATACGGTGGCATCTGTAAAGCCTGTATGTCTATGCTGCATATATGGCTTCCAGTGTTGCACACAACTTATTTGCAGTTTATCCATATCAAGATGATGCCCAAGATATGTGCGCCAGCGGCCCACGATGTCTTTATCTTTTATTTGTTCCCCGTGCTTCAACTGTACGCCGCAAAACATCTGCATCTGCCAGTTGCCATTTATCTGTTCCACTAACAATGCATCACTGCAACGATAATAAGATTTTAGTATCTGAAGGGCTATACCGCCTTTTACATCAAACCATGGTCTGCATCCTTTGCCACTTATCGCACGACGGGGCTTTGGAATATGTTTGCTTAGTTCATCAAATGGTATGGCCTGATGAAGTTCTCCGAGTGGCGTATTGTAAAATGCTTGTAACTGAACATCGGGTGATTGTTCAAACAGTAAAATGGGATACATTTGTTTTTGAATTTTGTCTGCCCCGTTTTGTGCATTTTTTATGCCATCGCGGGGTTTTTGTTACAGCAAATTCTCCCCAAAATCAAGCCCAGTGTGGATTACGTATTATTAGGGCGACCCTACTTGCGCCAGTAAGGAGGATTGTTTGAACCAACGGTATGATAAATTAAAAGTTTAAAAAAGCAGCCGTATTAGTTATTGGCAGAAATATTTTCTGCATATCGCTTTATTACCCCCAATGTAAAACGAATGTTTTTTTCACTTCCCATTTTTGCGTTTTCTATTAATGGCTCCAAGTCAGTTAATGAAACTTTGTTACCATCTACAAATACCCATTTATCAAGAAAACCCCTATCACATTTAATAGTAATGCTTATCCTTTTAAATACGTATTTAACACCCCAATAACCGCTTTTTAAATTATATTCATCTATTAATGTAAAGTGCTGTAAATGTTCTGCAAAATATGACTTGATTAAATTTATTGCATCTTCAGGCATCATCCCCCATTTGTTCTCAAACAAATCATTTATCTTATCGCTTTCCATAAATTTTCTCCTACTGGTTTAAATTCCCTAACACCTAATTTTTTTAATTCGATTATTTCTCTTTGCAAGCCTTCTGTAAGTGGGTTGTTGGGATCGTGAGAAAAAAAGAAATCCTTCCCAACGTTCCACTGCTCATCAATAAACTGCTTGTTTATCTTCCACATTTCATCATAATTCCCACCTACAGACTTAAACAAATCATTCCAATTATCTAAACTGAAATAAGTGTAATTTTTCCCTGCACGAACGCTATATGAAGCTGCATTGCCTTCACCTTCAAACGAGCCCAACATTACTTTTGAAGCCTTTGCATTTTTTGTGGCAGCCTGTGCAAATTTTTGAATCTGCTTTCCAGAAAATCCAATATTAACAGGTGGTGGTTTCTTCACAAAAGTAGCATCTCTTGCTGCTGCGCCTGCTGCATAACCTGAACCAACGATACTTATACCTGCATCTGTATAGCTTGCAATGGTATTCGCTTTATTTGCAGATACGCCTGCTGCCTGCAGTCCTTTACTAATGCCCTGTTCTGTAAATGATTTGGTTTCCTGCCCAGTCCAAAGTTGAGTAAAACCTGAGGAGGCAACATCTGCTCCGTGTAAAAAAACAGCACCACCCGCAACTCCTCCAATGCCCGTCCATGAAGTTGCAATCCCAAATGCTGCGCCTGCGCCTGCTTCAACTAAACCTCCTACTCCTTTTAAAGCTCCCCAAGCTCTTGTACCCCAACTACTACCATGATTTATAGCACTTTTTACTACAACATCCGGTAGTTGATTAGCAGCATGTCCTGCAAAACCTGCAAGCTTATCTACTGCTTCCAATCCATCTAAATCCACATTTGCAATAGGCTCATCACTTGCATATTGGTAATTTGTCAACTCAGGGTAATCCCACGTCAGTGGGTCTAATTGCGTAAACCTTCCTATCTGTGCATCATAATTTCTAAAACCGTAATCGTACCAGTTAAGGTCTGCATCATCAAAGAGCTCTTTATCATTGTATAAATTCTTATTGTCAATATTGCCCTCATTCAGGTCGGGTACCTTCTGGCTGCTTATCCCTGCTATCTTTAAGCCGAAAGCGTAGTAATTAACTTCCACTTTTCTCCGCACTTCCACTTTTTCCTAATCACCTTTCCAAAAAAATCAAAGAACTTTTTTTATGGTCAACAGGATGTAAAATAAATTAATTTTATTATGCCTTCTCTTTCTTTAAAAATATTTTTTTAATTGAGTGAAGAATAAAAACATCGGCGCAAAAAATATAAATGATAAGCTGTACTGAAGCTGATTAATGATTTACTGCTGATGATTGTTCTGCTGATGATTTATATTCTATCGCTGAACTTATCGTTTATGTTTTTTGTGCAAGTCAAAGCCCCGCATAAACCTCTTGCTTTATCAGCAAGATTTGCGGGGCTGCGACAGCATTACGTTGTTTCATTTTTTCTTATTCAACTGCTCAAAAATTATTCTGTTGCTTAATGCCTGCACTGTCGCCGGTGTGCGTGGGTTCATGCACGGCTGCACCGCAAAAAACAATAAGCTACGCTTCTTTGTGTGATGGCATTGTTTTTTGCGGTGCGCTCTCGGTGTTGGCTACTTAACATAAAGTGCCTATAGGATTTTTTGTCGTGCATGCTTGCATAAGCGTGGGTAAAAAATGCGCAGCGCACCTATAGGGCCACATTATGTTATTTAGCTTCAGGCAGTTTTTTTCTGGCGTGGGTTTTTGTTCTGTGCTGTGGGTGCAGCTCTTTTATTTTTTTTTATTAATCAGCCTTTTGTTTTGGCTAAAAAAATAAATGTGCTGCATTGCGCTGGCTTACAAAAACCATGACAGAAAAAACTGACTGCAACACCGAAGAAGGCCCCGCCTGTATTTTCGGCGGGGACTAAGCCGTGCTGTGGGTTGGCTATTATTCTTTGTTGTTTATTCTTCGACTTCGCTCAGAACGGATGATAATTTTTAATATCTTCTTTCAGTTCTTCCATGTTGTTTGCTTTGTAAGCTTCTGTTGAACTTACATAACGATGCCCTGCCATGATTTGTACTTTTCTTAGGTTGTATTGCTGCAGCCAGTGAACAATTACAGATGCTCTTAACTGGTCAATGCTTTTTACTTTATCGTTTATTCTTTGCAGTTGTTTTATTAATAAGCTCAACGCATTTTTAAAATGGATGCTGCCGTTAATGCTTATAAAAAGTGTTTGCGTTGCTGTGCTATGTTGATGCTGTAAAATTTGTTTTCTTGTATCGTTGATATAATCTAACATATCATACAGCTGATGGCTTTCTAATTTTAATATTCTTTCATTGCTTCTTCTTGCTGCAGGGATATGTATTTTTCCTTCTCTTAATTTTACATCACTGATTTGCAATTGCATAATTTCTTCACTTCGTATTGCCTGGTAAACAATTAATCCCAATATTGCTTTGTTTCTTTTTCTTGCCAATGTTTGTAAATACTGTGGTGGCGTGTTTTGTAGCTGGTCTGTTTTTATTATCACTTGCTCTGTTGTATAATCTTCATACAGCTTTTCTAATTCTTCCGGCTTTAAAATATCATGCAATACTTTTCTTTTGATGCCTTTTATTTTTATGTTGCTGCAGGGATTATCGGTTACTTCTTTTTCTGTTATCAGCCAATCAAAATATTTTTGAGCATGCATTACATAATGGGCAACTGTTTTTTTACTTACGCCTCTTATGTTTTGATATTGTATGTAAGCCATCACATCGTTATGCGTGACTTCGGTTATATCATTAATGCCTGCCTGCCGGACAGGCAGGTTTTCCTGCTCACACCAAATCATAAAATAATTTACTGCTATCATAATGCTTTCAACACTCTTAATGCTGTAACCTTTTATCTGTAACCATTCTTTGAACTTTGAGTAAGCCTGTTGCATGATGCTTTTATTTTTAATTATTAATTTTTAATTCTTCATTCTCTATAAGGTGAGTATAAATTTGTGTTGATTCTAAACTGCTGTGCCCTAAAAAATCTTTTATCTTTTCTAAGTTCATGCCATTGGCTAAAAGGTGCGTTGCTATTGAATGGCGTAAGGTGTGCAGCCCTGCTTCTTTTTCTATCATTGATGCATTGCCTGTTAATTGTATCAGCTGTTTCAGCTTCACTAACATTAACTGACCACCCAACCTTTTGCCGTTATTGGCACTTATAAAAAATGCAGCCTCCCCAACCCCTCCAGGAGAGGGGCTTTTTAAAAGCGTTATTCTTCCATCGTAGAGGTAAGTTGTTATGTGTTCTAAACTTTTATTGCTGATTGGCACTAGTCTTTCTTTATAACCTTTGCCTTTTATTACATGCAATATTGCACTATTTATATTGATGTCGTTTATGTTTAAGTGATAGCCTTCATTTCTTCGTAAGCCGCAACCATAAAAAACACTTAGCATTGCCCTGTCTCTTTGCTGTATTGCTTCGTAGAGCTCGGCACTTCTGTTGTGTTTCTTTTTTTGCTGTTGTATTTCTGTTGCTTTATAGAGTTGCCGTATTTCTTCTTCGGTGAGCACGTTCAACTTTTCTTCTGTTACTTTTTCCAGTGATATAGTAAACATGGCTATGGGTAATTTGCCTGTCTGCCGCAGGTATTCGGTAAATTTTCTTAATGCCTGTATATGCTTGTTGAGGTGGCTGTTGCCTATTGCTCCTGCATTACGCATATAGTTCTTTCTTTGCTTTAATTCATTGTAGTAATACTCTTTTATAACTTCGTTTGTGATGTCCGTTAGTTGGGCTTTATTTTGCCTTTCTAAGTAATTTAATAATCCTCTTACCTGTATCGGCATGTAATAAACTCCCTGCCAGCTGTAGCCTAATATCTCTAACCATTCTTTAAAACTTTTCTCGATGTACTGGTATGCCGGTGCCATTACGGGTAATCGTTTCATAAATGCAATTTGATAATGTGATAATATGCTGATGTGCTAATGAAGCCTGTAATTTTTGCCTCACTTGTCTTTTGTAAAACTATTGGCTCACTAAAGCCAAAGGCTTTGCCAGCTTGCGTTTGGTTGAGCCATTTAGCTTTTGGCTCACTGGTGGTTCAGTGGCTCGTAACTTATGTAAGATTTCATCTAAGACAACAGTGATGTTGTTTTGCAGTTGCCTGTATTCTTCATAACTCACTATCTCAAACAGGTAGCCGTTTTGTTTTTTAGATTCCTGTAACCTGATGTAACTGCTTTGTAATAATTCATTGTGGTAACGCCTTACTGTTGTTCCCGGTAATCGTAATTGCTTTCTTATTTCTTTATTAGTAAAAGTGGGCTGCTTTTGTTGTTGCAATAATTGTTTGAGTTGTTCAAAATAATTTCTGGTCGCTCCGCTCAGTTCATCTGCCTTTCTTAATAAAACTTCTTTCATTAATTTGTTGGCTTCTTCTATATCTTCTAACGTTGTGTTGATGTAAGTTTCATTAGTTTGCTTGTCTGTATGTTTTTCTCTTTGATACTGGTGATAAAAAGTTACTGCTTCTATAAATTGTAAATAATGTGCATTGGTTCTTCTTGGTTTAAAAACTTCTGTAGGTATTTGTAATTGCTCGGCAAAAGGATTTCTTACTTGTACAGGTTGTAATAATCTTTGTGTGTTTTGTAATAATGCTTTGATGTTTTTTTCTTCTTCGCTGTTAATAGTTCCTGCACTTTTCTTTCTTTGGTAGTTCATTATATTTTCATCCTGTGCTTTGCTTTCATCTATGTAAATCAAAAAACTTCTGTTGGCATTATCTTCATAAATCCTTTCCTGTGTGGTGCAGCCGGCAACGGTTACAGGCCCTTTCACTTTAAAAGTTATTGTTCTTGTTATTCCTTTGGTGTCTTTGAGCGGTACTAATTTTATGATGTGCTTTTTACTGATTAATTCTCTTAACGCATAGAGTATGGCTTCGGCTCCGTCCATATCTTCTATTAAAATAAGTTTGTGCTGCAGGTCATACTCACCAAAATAATACAGTGCATTGCTGGTGATGCTGGTGCTTTCTATTTTATCTTCTTCCGGTATTAGTTCGGCAACTTTTTCCTGCAGATGGCTTTTGCCTGCGCCACTGCTGCCAAAGCTGATGATGTGCAATGGGTTTTCTCTTTTACGGCTTGTAAAAATTATATACATCAACAATCGGTTTGCTTCCTCACCAATTACTCCTGCTTTGCCGATGCTGTCATTAGTTCTTTGCATCAGGCCGGGCTGCATTAAAAAGTTTATTGCTGCTTCTCTTTCATCAGCTGTAAGGATTTTCTTTTTTACTTCCTTTGCTGTTTGTTGTTCTTCTATTTGTTGCAGCCTGTATAATTCTAATTGCCTGATAATGTCCGCTATGGCTTTGGTGATTTGCAAGGTGCCTACTTCTAAACGCTCTGCTGCTTTTCGTATCAGCTTTTCTATCTGAACATCATTGTATAAATCTAAGTTGTGATTAACTGGTAATGCTGCTAAGTCTGCATTGTTCATATAATGCTCAAACTTGCGGTTGGTTACTTCTATTCTTATGGTTACTCTTAACCTGTCCAGTCCGTCCATCCTGATGCCGCCTAAGATGGTGAAGCCAAGTTCTTCTGTGATGTAGGTTATTGCATTGGGGTTGGTGGTGTCGAGTTGTATGGCCATTGTCAAAAAATTATGTGTGATTATTTGATACGTGGCAAATATATAAATAATGTAGTTAAATTGACAACGTTAATTATCTTAATCGCATCATAGCCACTAAAATGTACTCTTATTGACTATTTTTGAGGAGTAAATATTTTGATATGAGCATTGGTAAAACCATTCGTAAAATAAGGGAGCAAAAAAATATTACGCAGCAGCAGCTGGCTGCCCTGGTAAACATGCACCGCTCCAACTATTCTAAAGTGGAAGCCGGTGAAAGAGAACTCTCTGTCAGCGCTCTTAATAAAGTGGCAAAGCATTTTGGTATGACACTCGATGAGCTCGTAAATTTTAAAGGCAAAGTGCCCACCGAAGAAAAGATTGAAGATAAAACCAGCCTCGAACAATTAAAACTTATCAACGAACTGGAACCGGATGATAAGGCAATGGTCTTTCATCTTATTGATACCATTATCACTAAAAAAAGGTTTAAAGATTTTGTCGCTACTATGCAGTAAAAGCAGCTTCTAAATTTTCTTAAGGACACCTATAGATGCAAAAGGACAATTGCTCTTGTGAAGCTTATCACAATTGTATTCAAAAACTTTTGCTTTGTCTTTTGTATCCATATCAATTCTTACTGATAAGGAGCATCCATCTTTGGTGTAATGATACTCAATAGCTGCATAAGCATTGCCTTCATCATCTTCATCAGTTTCAGGGTCTTGGTTTAACTTACTTTTTGCTGTACCTGTTAAGGTGGATGTTTGATTTTTTATTCTATTTAATGACGTTAATTCAAACTGTATTTCTTGTGTTGAGTTATATTTAATTCTAAGGGTTTGTAAAAGTGTATCATTTTTATATTCATACATAATACTTTTGGCAGTATCCTTTTTATCCTGCGTTACTGCGTTTAATAAAGATTCTGAGACATTTTTCATGGTATCTTCTGATGTATTTCTTGATTCAGTTTTTTTATCTGTACCGGCATTGCTGCATCCTATTATAGTCAGGAACATTCCGAAAAATATTTTACGCATATTATATCATTTAAAAAATCAATTATCTGGTTTGAGAAAATGAAGATGTTGATGTATTGGTTATTGTGGGAAGCTCGTATGAAGGTGTATAACCATTGGGATATACATACCCACTTATAGAGCTTCTTGGGAATGAAGAGTATTTCACCATATTACTTTGATTTCCACCCAATAAAATTATGGAACCATTTGGCGATTGTCCGGCAACAAACCCAACGTGACCTAACCCTTTACCATGATTCAAAACAGCAATACTACCATATGCCGGGCCGGGTAATCTCTGTCCGTAAGTAAGATAAGAAAGAGCATTGCCTCTACCTGTCCCCCTAATATCATTTTGCCCAAGTGTCCAATTAACGAAGGCTGCACACCAAGCATATCCTCCTCCTAATCCTACAGTTCTAAGATATCTTTCTACCTGAGGTCCATCATTATTCCCTGTTCTCTCGCTTACACCCAATTCATGTCTTGCAGTAGTCATCCATGGAGCAGAAGGTGGCGGTACTGACGGTTGAGAAGTTTTTGGAGCTACAATATTAACAGATGGCGGGCTATGAGGTGAAAGCGTTGTTGCGGATAGTGTAAGGTCACGAGAAATATTTGGTATTTCTGCTGCTACATGCCGCATAGCAACATTAGCAGCAATATCTGCTCCCTGTATTAAAGCTGATTTACCTGCCCCTTTAAAAATGTTCGCAATATCAAAAGGTGGTATAAAAGTGCCACCTAATGCAACACCTCCGCCAATGGCTGCCCCTGTCCATCCATTACCCCCGGTTAATTTATCTATACCAAATCCAATTGCTGCTCCTGCTGTCGTTATCAAGGCTCTGTCTGCTAAAACACTTCCGGTAATTTGCCCTATCGTTCCAAAGTCTATGCCTATACCCCCGCTTGGGTCAATAGTATTTATCGGATCGTTGGCCATACCCGTATATGGTGACGGGAACTGGTTATAAGGGTCAGCTTGTATAAAACGTCCTGTTTGCGCATCATAATTCCTTAATGCAAAATCATTCCATTGGGTTTCATCGTCAAATTCAGAATAGTCTCCCTGGTATTGATATTGATTTTGTAAATACCCTTCATTCACATCACCCAACTTCTTTGAACTAATCCCCGCAATCTTCAGCCCATAGGCGGTGTAATTATATCCCACTTTTGCCCTCACTTCCACTTTTTCCTGATCACTCTCCCAAAAAAAATCAAAGAACTTTTTTAATACATGTTGACTGTAAAAATAAATGTTTTCTTATTCATCTGCTTTCTTTAAAGATGTTTTTCATACTGGTTCTTACGGAAGGATAAAAGATAAAAGTATCAGCGCAAAAAATATAAATGATAAGCTGTACTAAAGCTGATTAATGATTTACTGCTGACGGTCGTACTGCTGCTGATCAGGGCTATGTTGCTGAACTTATCGTTTATGTTTTTTGTGCAAGTCAAAGCCGCCGGCACGAACCCCAAAGTATTAGAGACTTGCGGCGGCTGCGACAGCATTTACCAGGACAGCTTTACATTACTTTCATTTTAGCTTTCCATTTTTTGAACCATTGCTTTAAAAAGCTGTAACGAAGATTTGCAAAGGCTTTGCCCTTCTTTTCATACTGCTGCCAACGTAACCAGTTTAAGCCATCAAACATGCTTTCTATCTGCTCATACTCGTAACGATGGTAACCATAACAACAACGCATAAAATACTCAACAGCCATACGCCTTTCATCGCTGCCATTGCTTCCAACTTCAAGACTTACATCATTGATAAAGCCTTGTAAAACCTGCTGTGGTGTAGTTTCTAACAGTTCGCAAAGCATCTCTAATTGTTTGGGGATTTGTAATTCGATTGTTTGTTTCATCTGACTAAATTTAATTGTGATAAAAAATAAAATGCAGCAAAAAATGCTTAGCGACCAGCCATTAGCGGCATGAGCCAAAGCCAAAAGGAAACGGAATAAAAATGATGGCTTCTGTGCGGTGGGTTCTGTGTTTTTATGCCGTAGTCTTTTGGCAGCCTTGTGCGGTGGCATGCCGCAATATCTTTGCGTTGCATTTTTATGCGGTCGGTTTTCAAAAAATAAAAGATTAGCGAAGCTGCCTTGCTGCCGCAGGCTTTGCTATTGACCGACTGGAAGGAGATACCATAAAAATAAATTCGTGCCTGCACACCGCTTGGGGAAGCGTTGGCTGTCTTTGCACGGCTGCAACAAAAAAAATAAATAGCATAGCAATGTTGGCAGAGCTTTATTTTTTTTGTTGTCTGCGGTGTTGGCTATTTACACATAATGTGTATTATAGGATTTTTTTCAGAGCATGCTTGCATAAGCCGGGGTAAAAAATGCGAAGCGAACCTATAATGCCACATTATGTTAATATAGCTTCAGGCAGTTTTTTTTGGCGTGGTTTTTTGCTTCGTGGCGTGGGCTGCACTTGTTTATTTTTTTTGCAAATACCTTTTTAAAAACAACAGCTTCGTTTGCAAAAAAATAAAGTAGTGCAAGTGTGTGGGCTGCAAAAACCATGACATAAAAAACTGACTGCAACACCGCAGAGGCTTGTGTGCTGTGGGTTTTGTGCGTTGGCTCAAGCCTTAGCCGTGCTGTGTGTTAGCCTTGTTCGGCTTTATTCTGTTGTTGATGTTTATGCTCTGTCGCCGGGCTTTGCATTAAAGTTTGTTGATTAGAACGGATGATAATTTTTGATGTCCTCTTTCAGTTCTTCCATGTTGTTGGCTTTATAACTTTCTGTTGAACTTACATAACGATGCCCTGCCATAATCTGCACTTTGCGTAGGTTGTATTGTTGTAACCAATGAACGATTACCGATGCTCTTAACTGGTCTATGCTTTTTATTTTATCGTTTATTCTTTTCAACTGCTGCACCAATAAACTCAAAGCATTTTTTAAATTAACTCCTTTGTTTATAGTTATAAATAATTCGTGTAGCCCCCTTTCCGTTCCCCCAACAGGGGAAGACTTTCTGTGCTGTAAGATTTGTTTTCTTGTATCGTTGATGTAATCCAACATATCATAGAGTTGATGGCTTTCTAACTTCAATGTTCTTTCATTGCTTCGTCTTGCTCCGGCTATAAATATTTTTCCTTCTCTTAATTTTACATCACTTATTTGCAGCACCATAATTTCTTCACTTCGTATTGCCTGGTAAATAATTAATCCCAACATCACTTTGTTTCTCTTTCTTGCCAATACTTGTAAATGCTGTGGTGGCGGGTTTTTCATCTGTTCTGTTTTTATTATCGTTTGGTCTGTTGTATAATCTTCATATAATTTTTCCAGTTCTTCGGGCTTTAAAATATCATGCAACACTTTCCTTTTGATGCCTTTGATTTTTATATTACTGCATGGATTATCGTTTATCTCTCCTTCACTCATCAGGAAGTTGTAATATTTTTCTGTGTGCATTACATAATGAGCAACTGTTTTTTTGCTTACGCCTCTGATGTTCTGGTATTGTATGTAAGCCATCACATCATTATGTGTTACTTCGGTTATGTCGTTAATGTTTTCCTGTTCACACCATGCTCTAAAATAATTTACTGCTATCATAAAGCTTTCAATACTCTTGCTGCTGTAACCTTTTATTATCAGATACTCTTTAAACTTTTCCATCTTCATTATTTATTAAGTGAGTATAAATTTGTGTGTCCCGATAGCTTCGCATCGGGATTTCGCTTCGCTCAACTTTCTTTTTCCACCAGATGCGTATAGATTTGAGTTGACTCTAAACTGCTGTGCCCTAAAAAATCTTTTATCTTTTCAAGGCTCATGCCGTTGGCTAAAAGGTGCGTTGCTATTGAGTGGCGTAAGGTGTGCAGCCCGGCTTCTTTTTCTATCAGTTCTGCATTGCCTGTTAATCTTATCAACTGATGCAGCTTCACTAACATTAACTGTCCGCCTAATCTTTTACCATTGTTGCTGCTGATAAAAAAAGCTTCCTGCTTATTTTCTTTTAGCAAAACATTTCTGCCTTCGTATAGATAAGCTGTTATGTGCTCTATGCTTTTAGTGCTTATCGGAACCAGTCTTTCTTTATAACCTTTGCCTTTTATTACATGCAATATTGCGCTGCTGATATTTATGTCATTTACATTTAAGTGATAGCCTTCATTCCTTCGTAAACCGCAGCCATAAAAAATACTTAGCATGGCTCTGTCTCGTTGCTGTATCGCTTCGTAGAGCTCTGCACTTCTGTTGTGTTTCTTTTTTTGTTCTGTTATTTCTGTGGCTTTATACAGTTGTTTTATTTCTTCTTCGGTGAGTACGTTTAACTTTTCCTGGCTTACTTTTTCCAGTGACAGCTTCAGTGCAGCGATGGGAAGCCTTCCTGTTTGCCGCAGGTATTCAGTAAATTTTTTTAATGCCTGCAGGTATTTATTCAGATGCGTATTGCTCAATGCTCCTGCTCCGCTCATATGGTTCTTTCTTTGCCTTAATTCCTGGTAGTAATAATCTTTTATCACTTCTATGGTGATGTCTGTTAATTGCGTTTTATTTTGCTTTTCCAGATAGTTTAATAATCCTCTTATTTGTATCGGCATGTAATAAACCGTTTGCCAACTGTAGCCCAATATCTCTAACCATTCTTTAAAACTTTTCTCTATGTACTGGTACGGCGGAGCCGTTACGGGTAATCGTTTCATTTCCGTTTAGTTTTGAGTGAACAATAAATTTTTGCTTGCTTATGCGTTTTGTAATTCTAATGGCTCACTATAGCCGAAGGCTTAACTGGCTTGTGTTTGATTGAGCCATTACCGTTTTGGCTCATTGGTGGCTTAGTGGCTCGTAAGGTTTTCAGGATGTCATCCAGTACACTGCTGATTTTGTTTTGCAGTTGCTGATATTCTTCGTAGCTGACGATTTCAAACAGGTAACCTTTTTTCTTTTTGCTCTCCTGTAATCTGATATAACCACTTTGTAAAAGTTCATTGTGATAACGTCTTACTGTTGTGCCCGGTAATCGAAGTTGCTTTCGTATTTCCCTGTTGGTAAAAGTGGATTGCTTTTGTTGTTGTAATAATTCTTTCAACTGTTCAAAATAATTTCTTGTCGCTCCGCTCAGGTCATCTGCCTTTCTTAAAAGAACTTCTTTCATCAGCTTGTTAGTTTCCGCAATGTCTTCTAATGTAGTGTTGATGTAGGTTTCACCAGTGTGTTTGTCTGTATGCTTTTCTCTTTGATACTGATGATAAAAAGTTACTGCTTCTATAAACTGTAAATAATGGGCATTGGTTCTTCTTGGTTTAAAAACTTCCGTTGGTATTTGTAATTGCTCTGCATAAGGGTTTCTGACTTGTACAGGTTGTAATAATCTTTGTGTGTTTTGTAATAATGCTTTGATGTTTTTTTCTTCTTCGCTGTTTATTGTTCCTGCACTTTTCTTTCTTTGATAGCTCATAATATTTTCATCCTGCGTTTTGCTTTCATCTATGTAAATCAAAAAGCTTCTGTTGGCATTATCTTCATACACTCTTTCCTGTGTGGTGCAGCCTGCAACGGTTACAGGTCCCTTTACTTTAAAGGTTATTGTTCTTGTAATGCCTTTGGTGTCTTTAAGTGGTACTAACTTTATGATGTGCTTTTTACTGATTAATTCCCGTAATGCATACAGTATGGCTTCGGCTCCGTCCATGTCTTCAATGAGGATTAACTTATGTTGTAAATCATACTCACCAAAATAATACAAGGCATTGCTGGTGATGCTGGTGCTTTCTATTTTATCTTCTTCGGGTATTAGTTCGGCAACCTTTTCCTGCAAATGGCTTTTACCTGCGCCGCTGCTGCCAAAGCTGATGATGTGTAAAGGGTTTTCTCTTTTTCTTGATGTGAAGATTACATACATTAAAAGTCTGTTTGCTGCTTCGCCTATAACTCCTGCTTTGCCGATGCAGTCATTTGTTCTTTGCATCAGGTTTGGCTGCATTAAAAAGTTTATGGCTGCTTCTCTTTCATCAGGTGATAATATTTTCTTTTTTACTTCTTTGGCTGTTTGCTGCTGTTCGATTTGTTGTAAGCGGTATAATTCTAACTGTCTTGTAATATCTGCAATGCTTTTGGTAATTTGTAAGGTGCCTACTTCCAATCGCTCGGCTGTTTTTCTTATCAGCTTTTCTACCTGCACATCATTGTATAAATCCAGGTTGTGGTTTACCGGCAATGCTGCTATATCAGGATTGTTTTGATAGTGTTCAAACTTTCTATTGATTACCTCTATTCTTATCGTTACCCGCAACCTGTCCAGTCCATCCATTCTTATGCCGCCTAAGATGGTGAAGCTCAATTCTTCTGTTATGTAGGTTATTGCATTAGAGTTGCTGATGTCAAGTTTTAAATCTGCTGCCATAAAAATATTTGGACTGATTAATCAATAAATCAAAAATTTTTAACTATCACTATATTGATTGCTCTTTTTGACTATAAAAAGTAGATTTGTAGCCTAATTAGCCTTATATGAAGCTAAACACAACTATCAAAAAAGTAAGAGAAGCTAAGGGGCTTACGCAAAAAGAAGTTGCCTTGTCTTTAAAAATGGATGCATCGCAATACTCCAGGATAGAGAACGGTAAAACTGACCCTTCCTTTACTATCGTTACCAAAATTGCCAAAGCACTTGGCGTTACGTTACCTGAACTCTTTAATGCCGATGAGATTTTTACTGATGTGCATTCTGCTGATAAAACCTTAATGGAAAAAATTAAAGTGATTGAACAATTAGATGAACAGGAACGCAACTCTATTTACAATATTATTGACGGTTTGTTTGCCAAGAAAAAACTCAAGGATAATCTTTCTTCACTGATTGCTCAATAAACCTTGCAAATAATTTTTTGATGTGCTTTGCGCTGTAGTGTATTTGCAAAAATCATTTTTTGTGAAATTCGTATCTATCTCCCCCTTCCTCTTGTTTCCATAAAAAAAGATACCATGGTGGTTTGTTTTCTAAAATACCATTTTCGCCAGAGATTAGTATAGTATGCCCGTAACTATAATGTTTATCAGATATTTCATTAAACCCTAAATAAATTTCCCAAAAACTTTTGCCTTTTTTTAATGTCCAATTTCCAGTACCATTAAATTTTTCGCCTTTGTATTCATCAAGAATAAAATATTTAGTTGATAGATTTGTGGCAATAAAATTACCATCACTTTTCAATTCTATATAGGAGCTATCTGGATTTGACCAAATTCCAACAACGTCTTCTTTTGCTGGCTCCTGTCCAGTGCATCCTTGAAAAAATATTGATAAAAGAAAGCACATGCATAAAATTAATTTATTTACCATCTTAAGTATTTTATCACCATTTAATACTTTCAGTCCATTCAAATGTTTGAGTTGTTTTTGAGAGTGGACCAATAGAGAAAAAATTATCCATAGGTTTTCCGATATATTTATTCCACCATTTGGTATATCCTATAACTGGCGGATGAGTAGCTGATGATATTGTCGAGTTATTAGATACTTTAAATTTAATCAAAGCTGTTCTATTTTTTACATTAATAGAAACAACTCTAAAATGTAATTTATAAGACCCCAGATAAGTTACTGCAAGATTTCCCGTTTGCCCAAATGTAATCAAAGTGGAATAATCCTTTACATATTTTGGAACTCCTTGTAAGCCGCCTAAATCGTAATCATTATCATCTTCTAATTTTCCATTATTAGTTGCAATCCTTCTTCCTATTATTTTTCTTGTTTCTTGTATGTGTTCATGCTTTTTAAGCATTTCAGTAAAAGGGTCTCCATTTGAAAAATTATGCTCTCTTGGACCCTTACCCGTTAACCATTCTTTGCCTACTTGCCAAGGGCTTGCATTATCACCAGTTGTTCTAATGTTACCATTTGAATTAGTATTAGGAGCACCTCCTTTATTGTTAAAAGCATCGAATCCAACTCTTGCAGTATTTAACGCTATGCTTGCTATATTCAATCCCTTGTTTAAGCCAGTCTCAGCAGCTTTGCCTATAGTAGGAGCAAATGTTGGTAAAAACAGCCTTGAATCTGATACATAATCGTACGAAAAATGAGTAACAGCACTTCCAGATTCTAAACCATCAATGTCAATATTTGCAATCGGCTCATCGCTGGCATATTGATAGTCAGTCAAATCAGGATAATCCCATGTAAGGGGATCGAGTTGCGTAAACCTTCCTATCTGGGCATCATAGTTTCTAAAGCCGTAATCATACCAGTCTAAATATCCGTCATCAAAGAGCTCTTTTATTTAAATATTTTCGGTTAAATGCAATTATCAAAAATGTATATTTCTCGTAAATACATTTTTTCTAAAGAATCAAAATGACTTCTATAAAATATCCTCATCTTTTTAAATTCAATTTCTGTGGAAGGACTTTTATTGAAATAACATTCTTGTAATTCGTGTTTATAAAATTGTTCAAAATAATCTCTAGTTGTGCAATTAAAGCTTGGAGTGGTATATTCATTAAGATTGTTTTTTATCCACTCAAAAGAAATCTTATTGTCAATTTTATAATAGTCTGCATCGGAGAGAACAATATGAAGAAATATTAGGTAAGGGTTTTTAACTTTTACTTCTTCCAATATAGCTTCCAACATTAGAAATGATAGACAAACCCACTCATCTCTTTCAATTTTTTTAAGTGTTGTAATTTCATCAATATGTAAATTATTGCCTTCCCAGTTTTCACCATTGAATATTGGGTACAACCACGTATATATTGATTTTAATGCTTTATTTTTATTTAGGTATAGTCCATCCATTTTGTTCTAAATATTCTTTTTGTTTGTTTGTAATCTTATGTCCGTTATCATGACGCCATTTACCGCTTCTATACAATGAAGATCCGTCGTCAAAATGAACCTCATCTTCGGGAAGATTTTTAGTTCCTTGACCTTTATCAAATCGCTTAATACCATTAGGAGCTCGTTTTGTTTTTACATCTTGGTTTAGTTGATTTACACTTTTATATTTTTTAGGGGTTGATGAACTAGACTTTCCACCAGTTGAATATACAATTTTATCATTCGCTAGATGGTAAGCACCTTTTCCTATAGCAGATAAACTAAAAGGTACTGCCGCAGCAACAGGCACCGTTGCAAAACCTAATGATAAATCTTCGCCTGCTCCCTCACCTGCAAGTTCAGTTATACCAGCTAAAAGCGCACCTGCATGACCAACTTTTTGTCCTATCTGAAAAGCCAACCCTTTACTATCTGTTAATCCATTCTTTTCTGCATCAACTAATCCAGCTCCGCCAAGGTGATCAGATGTAAAAGCATTTACTGCCCCTGCAGTAAATGCTAATGTATGTACCGCAATAGAGGTTGATGTCTTGGCTAAGAAAGAACCACCTTTTTCTAAAAAGTTACCCACTGCCTGCAAACCACCTTTGGCTTCTTTATACCCTATTTGGAATAGAGCACTGCCACCTTCCAATCCATCTATATCTATATTAGCTATTGGGTCATTACTTGCATACTGATAATTTGTCAAATCAGGATAATCCCATGTAAGGGGATCGAGTTGCGTAAACCTTCCTATCTGGGCATCATAGTTTCTAAAGCCGTAATCATACCAATCAAGGTCGGCATCATCAAGCAGTTCTTTATCATTATACAGGTTCTTATTGTCTAATAAACCTTCATTGGGATCGCCTAATTTTTGTGAACTTATCCCTGCAATCTTTAACCCGAAGGCATAATAATGGTCTTCTTCAATTATTCTGCCGCGGTCAAGTTTTACATTAAAATTATCAAAGTAAACAGGCTCATCACTTTCATTGCTTAAGTATATGTATGCATAACCGTTTTTAGGCGCCTGTATATCCTGGCTAAAGGTAAGTGTTGCATTGGCATCGTTTCTTGAGTTAACCCGTTTATAATTACTGCCTGTGGTTATGTAATTAAAACGCTCATCAAAAAACAAAACGGTTAAATATGCTTTGGGTTTATTGCCGGCGGCATTGGCTGCATCAGGTTCAGTTTGGTTTATAAAGCCGGGGTTTGCAATCAGTTGGTTCGATATTCCCGATGTTCCTCCTTTAACCGAAGATGAAGCTGCACTGCTGCCTGTAATGCTCATGATAATAGAAGATAAAACATCTGCAGGCAGGGATGTATTATTCGCTGTATTTGTAACTGCATTCTGGTAATAATACTGCGTAGTGGCATTTACCAAATCTCCCGCCATTACCTTAAGCAAAACATTCGGGCCAACCTTGTTTGTTGTTAACTTTAATTTACTTACATAGTTGCCAATACTGGCATTGCTCCATCCGCCATTGGGTATGCCGGTGGCGGCAAACCTTGTTTTTACCACTTCATTATTACTTGTAACATTACCGTTGGCATCCACTTGTCCAAACAAAGGCTCTTCGGCAGAAGCTCTTGCCGTTTTCCTTCCCCGCAATGTCTCCTTTTATTGCCTTGTGTGATTGCAGGGACATTGCGGTTTTCATTGCACTTTTGTTAAATCAATATCTCTTAACTCCATAAAACTTGTTACATCATATATTCCTTGTTTTCCAGTAATATA
>JBBRER010000211.1:0-2837 GCA_038202745.1 Sphingomonadales bacterium | reverse complement strand
CCCGGGTGGGGGGGTGTTCGTTCCCCCACCCGCCCCCCCCCCCCCCCCCCGCGGTGGGGGGTGGGGGGGGGGGGGGGGGGGGGGCGGGGGGGGGGGGGGGCCCCGCCCCGCTACCCCCCTCACGGCCCTTCTTCCCCCGGTTGCCGGATGTTGCGCTGCGCAAACTGCCGATACCCTTGTGCCAGCAGGGCGTCTTCGTCCAGGTCCAGGCCGAGGCCGGGTGTGGTGGGCAGGTCGATGTAGCCGTCGCGGGCGATCAGCGGCGGGCGGGCGATCGAGGCGCCGACTTCTTCCCAGTTGATGAAATATTCGGTGATCAGGAAATTCGGGATACAGGCCGCGACCTGCACCGTGGCCGCGAGCCCGACGGTGGTGCTGTTGTAGTTGTGCGGGGAGACGACCACGGCGTACGGCTCGGCCATCGCGGCGATCTCTTTCAGTTCGAGGATCCCGCCGCAGTTGCAGACATCGGGGTTGATGATATCGACCGCGCCCGACTCGAAAAGCGGGCGGAAATCGAGCTTGGTATACAACTCCTCGCCCGCCACCAATGGCAAGTCGATCCGCCGCCGCGCCTCCACGAGCGCGCTGAGTTGCCGCGAGGAGGTCGGTTCCTCGTACCAGAATGGGTCGAACGGCGTGAAGAGGCGGGCCATCCGCGCCGCCGCTTCCGGTGCCAGACGCCGGTGGACCTCGATCAGGATATCGACCTCGGGACCGACCGCCGCGCGCACCGCGCGCACCCGCGCGACCGCCTCGCGCTCATCGGCGCGGCTGACGAGTTCGCGCCAGGGGCCGGGGAACGGATCGAATTTCAGGGCGGTGAAGCCGCGCGCCACGACCGCCGCTGCGGCGGCACCGAGCGCCTCCGGGGTGCGGGCACCGCCGCCCCAGCCGTTGGCGTAGACGCGGATCCGCTCGCGACACGCGCCGCCGAGCAGATTGTAGACCGGCTGGTTGGTCGCCTTCCCGGCGATATCCCAGAGCGCCTGCTCCAAGCCGGAGAGGGCGCAGTAGAATTCCATCGAGCCGCGTTTGCCGGCCCAATCGAGGTACATCGTCGTGGTGAAATGCTTGATGGCGAACGGGTCGCGGCCGAGCAGGTAGCGGCCGATCTGCTCGGCCTGCAACGCGATGACCTGATCGCGGTCGGCCTGGGTATAACATTCGCCCCAGCCGTGGATCCCCGCATCGGTCTCGACTTTGACGAAGAGCCAGTGTTTCCCGCTGCCCGGATGGACCAGGAATGTTGTGACCCGCGTGACTTTCATCGCCCACCCTTCCCTTGCCTCGCGGCATCGCACCGCGCTCATCGGTCTACGCGACGATCGGTGTCCAAGTGCCGGAAATATAGGCGTCGGCAACGTGCCGGTAGCACCGGCAGCGATAGTGAATCCACTGCGGCAGCAGAGTAGCAGCCACGCTTCCGCGCCGTCAAACAGGGTATCTGGCTATAGGCTCTTGTACCGGTCCTTCTGCCAGCCATTCGTGTTCTCTTCGGAATCCCATTTCCGGTCATCCCGGAATCGACGACGATCATGGACAGTATCGTCCTCGCGATGCTGCAGAATGCGCTGACCAAGAAGCTGCTCGCCGAGCGGATGGCGCGTGGCCCCTTGGCTGTATCGTAGTCGGGCGTAGATTGCCCGGATGTCTACCCTGGGATCTGTGGCGACCCCGACGAGGCCAGCGCATCGTCAGGGTCATTCATCGTATGGGGGGGTCGCAGGAACCGTTCTCAGCCCACCGTTTTGTGGTGACCTCTGGCTGTGCCCGCTGACGTTTATCGCCGAAACCCAGCGGCGGCATGGTGGCAGACTGGATAAGTCAAACAGGTTGTTCGTCAGGGAAGGTCAACTCCCTGTATGTTTCGGCATATTTCTCGCGGTTTTGGCTGGTTTTGCTTGACATGACCGGATGATCCTGATAGTCTCCGATATAGAGCAAATTGTGAGACATCATCTCATCAGACAGATCATCGGGTGCGCGGCGGTGCATCGGATCTGTGCTGGTTAGCGTTGTAGTATTTGCTGTCCTACCTGTTGGCTGTATCGTAGTAGGAGGTCGGTGCCACACGCTTTCGATTACCCTCCGACAATCACCCCCGAACCCCTTTCGAGACGCTGATATTAGCCATGTCGAAGGCTCCTATCGAAGCCGATCACCGGTTTCGTTGCCGTTCATCGAGGGCTGCGGCACGAGCCGCAACTACACGCCCGCGCATCTAACGTCGCTCGTGTCGCTGTGAAATTTGACCGCTACGGAGGACCTGATGAGCAGTCATCGTGATGCTGAGAATCTGGCGAATGGGCTCCTTTCCGGTCGGATAGGCCGTCGGGAGTTCTTCACCCGCGCGGCCGTGCTCGGCCTCTCGGGTAGCGTCTTGTCGGCCGCTCTGGCCGCCTGTGGCGCGGCGGCAACGCCGACGAGTGCGCCCGTGCCCTCTGCCGCGCCATCCGCCGCCCCGACGACCGGCGCGGCCACCGGCGCTGGCGCGACCGCGACGACCGCCCCGCGCCCCGCGACGACCGCCGCTGCGGTCACCTCGCCGGTTACAGCAGGCACACCGAACAGCAACACCCGCACCGGGATCGGCGCGGGCGAGTGGAACCCCGAGTCGATCCGCGCCAACGCCGGGACGCTGAAGATCGATACCAAGGTCGAGGTCGCCAAGGTCACGCCGCTCGACACCAAGGGCAAGCTGGCCGTCTGGTACACCGGGCCGGATGCCTCGACCCCGCAGATCACGATCGATATCGACAAGCAGTTCTGGGACGCCTGGAACCAGACCTACCCCGGCATCCCGCTGAACGTCGGCGATCAGGTCCAGAGCATCA
>JBBRER010000210.1:0-1816 GCA_038202745.1 Sphingomonadales bacterium | reverse complement strand
GACGTGCTCACCATCGACCCGCACACCCTCGAGGAGGTGCTCGACTCGATCCTGGTGCTCGGCGACGCGACCGGCCACCGGCCCGAGGCCGACGCGCTCGTCGCGTCCCTGCGCGCCCGTCTGGACGCCGTCGACGAGGTCGTCGCCGCCCGACCCGGACCCTCCCCGCGGATGCTGCTGCTGGAGTGGACCGACCCGCCCTACGCCCCGGGTCACTGGGTGCCGGAGATGGTGACCCGCGCTGGAGCCACCCCGACGGTCGGCGCCGCCGGGGAGAAGTCCGTGCGGGTCACCTGGGAGGACGCCCTGGCCGGCGACCCCGAGCTGGTGGTCTGCGCGCCCTGCGGGTTCGACCTCGAGGGGTCCGCCAGCCTGGCGCGGGAGCTGGTCGCCTCCGGGGTGCTGCCCGCGCACGTGCCGGTCTGGGCGGTCGACGCCAACGCGTCGTTCGCCCGCCCGGGGCCGCGCCTGGTGGACGGCGTCGAGGCACTGGCCGGCCTGCTGTCGGGCTCGCTGTCGGGCGCGGGCGCCACGGGTGAGCAGTGGGGCGGTCTTGGGAGTCCCGCCCCACCGCTCGTCATCCGTCGGTGATGGAAGTGGAGGGACCCGAGCTGACGGGCCATCCATGGCCGGCGGACGTTGTCGCAGCTCAAGAGTAGGTAGTCAGGCGCCGGATGGCGAGGCATTCACCTCAGTTGATCCAGACATTTCGGACATCGAGACCGGGCCCTGACCCCGACTCACTCCTGGGCGACGAAGCCCAGCAGGTCCTGTCGGGTGAGTACGCCGACGGGTCGGCCGTCCTCCTGGACCAGCAGGGCGTCGGCGTCGCGCAGCAGCCCCACGGCCTCCGAGACTCCCGCCCCCGCGCCGATCGTCGGCAGCGGCGCGTCCATGTGGTCCTCGACCTGGTCGGCCAGGCGGGCCTCACCGCCGTACAGCGCGTCGAGGAGCCGGCGCTCGGAGACCGAGCCGGCGACCTCGGCCGCCATGATCGGCGGCTCGGCCCGGACGACGGGCATCTGCGAGACGCCGTACTCCTGCAGGATCTGGACGGCCTCGGCGATGGTCTCGGTCGGGTGGGTGTGGATCAGCGCGGGGATGTCGCCCTTCTTGGCGTGCAGCACCTCCCCGATGCTCAGGCCGCTGCCCGGGTCGGAGAGGAAGCCGTAGCGGGCCAGCCACTCGTCGTTGAACACCTTGGTCAGGTAGCCGCGCCCGCTGTCGGGCAGCAGCACCACGATCACGGCCTCCTGCGTCCAGGTGAGGTCGTCCTCGAGCTCCTGGGCGAGCTGGGCCGCGGCGAACGCCGCCATGCCGGAGGAGCCGCCGACGAGCAGGCCCTCCTCCCGAGCCAGCCGCCGGGTGAAGGCGAAGGAGTCGGCGTCGGAGACCTCGATGACCCGGTCGGCGACCCCGCGGTCGTAGGTCTCGGGCCAGAAGTCCTCACCGACACCCTCGACGAGGTACGGGCGACCGCCGCCGCCGGAGTACACCGAGCCGGCCGGGTCGGCGCCGACCACCTGGACCTCCGGGTTCTTCTCCTTCAGGAACCGGCCCACGCCGCTGATGGTGCCGCCGGTGCCCATGCCCGTGACGAAGTGGGTGATCCGACCGTCGGTCTGGTCCCAGATCTCGGGTCCGGTCGTCTCGTAGTGGGAGCGCGGGTTGTTCGGGTTGGAGTACTGGTCGGGCTTCCAGGCGCCGGGCTGCGTGGAGAGCCGGTCCGAGACGTTGTAGTAGCTGTCCGGGTGCTCCGGGGCCACGGCCGTCGGGCACACCACGACCTCCGCGCCGTAGGCCTTGAGCACGTTGC
>JBBRER010000209.1:0-3063 GCA_038202745.1 Sphingomonadales bacterium | reverse complement strand
CTAAAACCTATCGTAATTCGTTGTGACAGCGGGCTATTTATCCTCGATAGATATATTTGCTTTCCCTCTTCATAACCCGATAATAGTCAGTCCCGTGTATCTCTCACCTGATGCCCTTGGTAATAATTGCATTGCTCAGTCAGCGAACAGAGCGGGCATTTCGGGAGCGGGGCGCGACAGATCTTGCGGCCATGCGCGATCATGTTGAGGTGGAATTCGTAGATCTGCTCGGGCTGTAGCTGCTCTTGGAGGGCGTTACGTGCCGCGTCGGCGCTGATCTTCGGGCCGATCAGGCCGAGGCGTTTCGAGACACGGTGGACGTGCGTATCGACCGGCAGGATCGGCTTGCCGAGATCGAACATCATGACGCACGCCGCCGTCTTCGGCCCGACACCGGGCAGGCGGCGTAACCAGGCGCGCCCTTCCTCGGGGTCGAGATCGTCGAGGAACGCGAGATCGAGATTGCCGCGCTCTTCTTGAATCGCCGCCAGCGTGTCCTTGATCCGCCGCGCTTTCAGGTTTGCCAGCCCGCCAGAGCGGATGACCTCGGCCAGATCTGCTTCTGGCGTGGTGAGGATCGTGGCCCAGTCGGGGTAAGCTGCGCGGAGGGCGCGGTGTGCGCGACTGCTATTCGTATCGGTCGTGGCCTGTGAGAGGATCGTCCCCACCAGGCCATCGAGCGGATCGCCACCGGGGTGATTGTTCTTGACGCCGTAGGTCTGCTCAAGCAGGGCATAGATGCGGTCAATTTTACTCTCCGCACGCCCTCTCTTCCCTAGCCGAGGTTGCTGCTTCTCGCCGACCGTACTTTTCTGCGCCACGACGTTCCCTCTCGTTCTCGCTCTGAGTTATGACGTTACCACACGACTAACGCAATCTTTCCGCCATCATCGAGCGTCCTTGCGGCGGCTCTCCGCAAAATTAACCCACCCCAGCACGGTGCGGGGATGATGCCGTCAGCCGACAGCGCTGGCGCTGGTTCCGCGCCCCATCGGTGCCACGGAATGCGACCGGTAACGGCTATAGGCTATACGATGGACGCCGCCCCGAAAACGGGGCGGCGTCCATCTATTTTTCCTATTCTTCGCGTGGCGTGGTTGCGGAATGGCGTCAGGGCCTAGCCGCCCTGCTCACTCTTCAGCCCTGGCGGCGCGGCTTCCGCATCGCTGCCGGCGCTGACCGTGGCGTTGGCCGGGGTAAGCACGAACTCTTCGGCCTGCTCGGTTGCTGGCGGCGCTGTTGCGGGTTCCGGTACTTTGGTGAAGGCCAGCCCTTGCTCGTCTGCGGCGGGCGCATCGGCGAGCAGGGTATCGCCGGGGGCGAAGTCGCCGTCGGTGAGGCCATCGACCAGGGCGTCCTGCACGTAGTCTTGCACGATCCGGCGAATCGGGCGGGCACCGAATTCGGGCTGGGTGTTCTGGTCGAGCAACCATTCTTTCGCGGCGGGTGTCAGCGTGAAACTGAGCCCGGCTGCGGCGGCCATCCCGTAGACACGCCCGAGGCTGAGATCGAGGACTTTGCCGAGTTGGTCGCGACTGAGCGGCGTGAAGGTCACGATCTTGTCGATCCGGTTGAGGAATTCGGGCCGAAAGTGGCTGCGCAGGACGTCATCGATCTGCTCGCGCGTCGATTCGGGCAGCGGCGCACCGGCCTGCGCGTTCCCCTCGGCCAGGATGTATTCGGTGCCGAGGTTCGAGGTCATGATGATGATCGTGTTGCGGAAGTCGATCCGCCGCCCCTTGCCATCGGTCAGCCAGCCATCGTCGAGGATCTGCAGGAAGAGGTTGTAGACATCGGGATGGCCCTTCTCGACCTCGTCGAAGAGGACGACCGAACTCGGCTTGCGCCGGACCTGCTCGGTCAGTTGGCCGCCCTCCTCATAGCCGACATAGCCTGGGGGGGCACCGACGAGCCGGGCGACGGTATGCTTCTCGCCGTACTCCGACATATCGATCCGCACCATCGCCTCTTCCGTGCCGAAGAGGAATTCGGCGAGGGCGCGGGCCGTCTCGGTCTTGCCGACACCGCTGGGGCCGAGGAAGAGGAAGGAGCCGATCGGGCGTTTCAGGTCGCGGAACCCGGCGCGGGCGCGACGATAAGCGCGGCTGATCGCCGCAATCGCCTCGTCCTGGCCGATCACCCGCTCATGCAACTCTTCTTCCATCCGGGCGAGCCGTTCGCGCTCCGGCCCAACCATCTGGCCGACCGGGACGCCACTCATCGCGCCGACGGCGGCGGCGATGTCACCGGCATCGACGGTCGGGTCGGACGCGACGCCGACGGTGCGGAGTTCCGGCGCGGTCGCCCCGGCGAGTTGCACCAGCACGCAGGCGCGCTCCAACGCGGCCAGGGCGGTGCTGGGGAGCGCTCCGGGCAGGTATTGTTTCGCCAGCGCCGCCGCCGCGCTCATCGTATCGGGGGCGAAGGTGATGGTGTACTCGCGCTCGAACGACTCGCGATGGAGATCGAGGATCGCGGTCGTCTCAGCCACCGTCGGCGCTTCGAAGCGGAGGGTCACCGCTGTTTCCGCCAGCGTTCCATCGGCTTCAAGCCACTTGTTGAACCCCTGCGGCGAGGCGGTCCCGATAATTCGCAAGCGGCGATCGGTGAGGGCGGTGCGGATCGCCATCCCCGCTTCGGCGTAGCCGGGGAAGGCGCTGCCGCCGAAGAAGAGCGGCAGATCGGGGATGAGCAAGATCCCGCCATCGGCGACCCGCAATGCCAGTTCGATATTTGCCTCGGGGTTGCCCAGCAGCGCCGCTGGCTGGAGCGCCCAGATCCCCTTGCCAATTCCCGCTGGGGTGTGGTCCCGCGCGGCGAGTTGCGCTAGCGCCGAGACGAGTGTGCGTCTTCCCCCGCCCGGTTCGCCGACGATGAGCACGTTATTGCGCCGCCGCTGGAGGAGGATATTGACCAGCTCGCGCAATGGCGCGGCGCGCTCGGACACGCGCGCCCAGGTCAGGCCCTTGGCCATTGTGATCAGATCGGCGACGATCGCGGTGTTCCCCTCACCGGCGATACTGCCCTTGCCGCCGTTGATTTGCGTCAGCGCTTCGCTGATCT
>JBBRER010000208.1:0-1587 GCA_038202745.1 Sphingomonadales bacterium | reverse complement strand
GCTCCGGCATGGTGCCGCCGTTGGTGTCGCAGAGGATCACCACGTTCGCGCCGGCGGTCGCGGCGGCTTGAAGCGTCTGCAGCGCGTACTCCGGGTTCGCGCGGTAGCCGTCGAAGAAGTGTTCCGCGTCGTAGAACACTTCGCGGCCCTGCGACTTGCAGTACGCGACCGAGTCCGCGATCATCGCCACGTTCTCATCCAGGGTCGTGCCGAGTACGTTCGTGACGTGGAAGTCCCACGTCTTGCCGACGATGGTGACGACCGGCGTGTGGGCGTCGATGAGCGCCTTCAGGCAGGTGTCGGTTTCCGGCGGTGAGTTCTTCCGGCGCGTCATGCCGAAGGCGCACACGCGCGCGCGTTTCAACGGTAAGTCGCGCACCGCCTGGAAGTACTCGAAGTCCTTCGGGTTCGACAGCGGGTAACCGCCCTCGATGTAGTCCACGCCGATCTCGTCGAGGCGCTTCGTGAGCAGCAGTTTGTCTTGCAGGGAGAAGTTCACGCCCTCGCCCTGGCTCCCGTCGCGGAGCGTGGTGTCGTAGATGGAGACGCGGCTCATGGCGTGACTCAGGCGTGGGAAAGAAAAAACCCCGAAGCGTGTGCTCCGGGGTGCGTAAGGTCAGACCTTCGACCGCCCCCGCTCACCCGGTGGTAATGACGACGACCACGCCAATAACGGCGTCGATCGCGATTACGGTGGGAGCGGAGCGCGTGAACACGGTTCGGTTCTCTGTGTGTCGTAGGTACGTTACGCCGCGTCGGGCGGGAGTCAAGCGCGTCACGCGAAGAGGGCGTCCACCGGTAGACGCCAGCCGGGCACCGCGGGTTCGGCGTCGGCGGTGTCGCCGCGGCGGAACACGGTCGGTGCGAGCGGTGCCGCCGCGGTGTACGCGGTCACCGTTTCCGCGACGGGATCGACATCCCACACGACGAGCGTTCCGGCCTCGAAGTAGTCGGCGCGCTTGTCCGCGTACTCGCGATCCGGCTTCGGGCCGTAGTCGTTCTCGCTCCGCACCTCGACGGCGAACGCCGGCGCGCCGTCGATGAACTTCGCGTGGTCGGCGGCCACGGGCGGGATGTGGTACGACAGGTCCGGTGAGAACGACTGACGGCCGGAGGTGAGCGGCGGGTCGATCGCGTAACCCGCGCCGTCGCCGAACACCTCACCGATGCCGAGCGCGACAACGAACGGGTCGAGCGCGAACATGATGCGTTTCGCGATCCGACTGGGTACCGCTCCACTGGCCATGAAATGCACGATCCTTCCATTGATGAGTTCGGCCTTGCCTTCGGTGCCCATCAGGTCAGCGAGCGTCGCGCGGGGTAGCGTTTGCGTACTCATCGGTTCTCCTTTACTACAGCTTACCCGCGCTGGCGCGCGTGAGTCAACGCGCGTGGCGCGTTCGGCGCCGCGCGATTTGTTGGGTCACTTCTCGACGGTGATCTTCACCGGCTCGCTCTTGAGCGTGTTGACCTTACCGCCGTCTTTGTCGGACAGCGTGTACGTCACCGCGAGCGTGTACTCGCCCGGGCCGGTCCAGTACACGTTCCGCGATGCGCCGCGGCTGCCGTCGGACAGTTGCTTCACCG
>JBBRER010000207.1:0-1541 GCA_038202745.1 Sphingomonadales bacterium | reverse complement strand
CGGGGTGCCCGAGCCGTCCTTCAGCCTCGTGGTGGCGATCACCAGCAGCCTCGTGGCGCTGGTCGGCCTCGTCCTGGCCTACGGCTGGTGGTTCAAGGGCGTCCGCTTCGGCCTCGACGGGCTCAGCCGCCGCAACAGGCTGGCCGGCGCCGGCTACCGCCTCCTCGAGCAGAAGTACTACCTCGATGTCCTCTACGAGCGGGTCATCGTGCGGGCGATCAAGGGCCCCATCGCCGCCGGCGCCTACTGGTTCAACCAGAACATCCTCGACGGGATCGTCAACGGCACGGCCTGGGGCGCCAAGCGCGTCGCCGCCTTCACCTACGACGTCGTCGACCAGGAAGGCATCGACGGCGTCGTCAACGGCATCGGCGCCGGGGCCGGCGGCCTGGGCCGGGGCTTCAAGAGCCTGGCCAGCGGCAAGGTCCAGCAGTACGCCGCCTACCTCCTCGGCGGGGCGGCCGCCGGCGCCATCGTCATCTTCGCCATCACCTTCAACAGGAGCTGAACCACGTGGCCATGATCGACGGCAACGTCAACCTCGACAACGCCATCCTGTCGGTGGCCACCTTCGCCCCGCTCGGAGGTGCCGCTGTCCTGGCGCTGCTGCCGAAGAAGGAGGAGCTGCTGATCAAGGCGTGGGCGCTGGGCACCTCGGTCTTCGCCCTGCTGTGCGGGCTGTACCTGGTGCTGCGGTTCAACTACGACGCCGCCGGCTCCCCCCAGTTCGAGCGGAACCACCCGTGGATCGACGTCATCAACTCGAACTACCACGTCTTCATGGACGGCGTGAGCCTGCCGCTGTTCCTGCTGTCGATGGTGATCACCACGCTGTGCATCATCTACAGCTGGAACCACTGGCCCGAGCCCCGCAACCCCAAGGCCTTCCTCATGCTGATGCTCGTCCTCGAGACGGGCATGCTCGGCACCTTCATCGCCGAGGACCTGATCCTGTTCTTCGTGTTCTTCGAGCTGGTGCTCCTGCCCATGTACTTCATGATCGGCGTCTGGGGCGGCGAGAACCGCCAGTACGCCGCCCTCAAGTTCTTCCTGTTCACCCTCTTCGGCTCGGCCCTGATGATCCTCAGCTTCCTGGCGCTCTACTTCAAGAGCGGCGGCAACGGCATGGTGGCCACCTTCGACATCCCCGAGCTCATCTCGCGAGGGATGTCCGACACCCTGGTCCGCTCCACCGGGCTCCTCATCTTCGGCGGGCTGTTCATGGGCTTCGCCATCAAGGTGCCGATGTTCCCCTTCCACACCTGGCTGCCCGACGCCCACACCCAGGCGCCCACGGTGGGCTCGGTCATCCTGGCCGCCGTGCTGCTCAAGCTCGGCACCTACGGTTTCATCCGGATCGCCATCCCCATCCTCCCGGCGGCGGCGAAGGAGTTCGCCCCGCTCATCGCCGTGCTCGCCACGATCGGGATCATCTACGGCGCCCTTGGCTGTCTGGCCCAGACCGACATGAAACGCCTCATCGCCTTCTCGTCGGTGGCCCACATGGGCTTCGTGATGCTCGGCATCGCCACCCTCACCAG
>JBBRER010000206.1:0-1508 GCA_038202745.1 Sphingomonadales bacterium | reverse complement strand
TCAGCTTTGGCTGCTCTCTTGGCGTCGGCAGGGTGCGCCCAGTTCGCGGCGCCACCGTCGCCGCCGCAGCAACCCCTTACGGACATCAAGGCCGCCACCCCGGTTAGCGGCTACGTGCAAGATGCGCGCGGGATTATCGTTCGCGATCCTTTCGGTCTTTGCTGGCGCACCGGATATTTCACTCCTGCGCTCGCCCAAATCGAGTGTGATCCCGACCTAGTCCCCAAGCCCGCGGTTGTTGCACCTCCGCCTGCGCCGCCTGCGGCCGCTCAGCCGCCAGCAGTGGCCCCGGCGACGCCGGCTGCAGAGAAGATCACGTTTGCTGCCGATGCATTCTTCGACTTCGACAAGTCCACGTTGAAGCCCGAAGGCAAGGCCAAGCTCGACGATCTGGTCAGCAAGCTCGGTGCGATCAACCTGGAAGTGATCATCGCCGTCGGCCACACCGACAGCATCGGCTCGGTCGCATACAACCAGAAGCTGTCGGTGCGCCGTGCCGAATCGGTCAAGGCTTACCTCGTCAGCAAGGGTGTCGAAGCGAACCGCATCTACACTGAAGGCAAGGGCAAGAGCCAGCCGATCGCTCCGAACGCGATCAACGGCAAGGACAACCCGGCCGGCCGCGCGAAGAATCGTCGCGTGGAGATCGAAGTCGTCGGCACTCGCGCGCCGAACCGCTGATCGGAACTGGAGAAAGACAAGAAACGCAACGCTACAGCGTTGCCATGAGCCCCGCGAAAGCGGGGCTTTTTTTTCTGCGTGACCACGACCGTCTCCCCGTCGAAGGCCGGGACCCAATTTCCGCGCTTGTCGCGATGCCGGCGACTTGGGTCCCGGCCTTCGCCGGGAGACGGCGAGAAGGCGGGCAAGCGCAGCATGCTAGCGTTCGCCTCTTCGATTCAAGCTGCCATGACCGATCTCTCCACGCCCGCCTCCGCCATCAACGCCGACCCCGAGGAACTCCGTAAATTCGGCGAACTCGCGCATCGCTGGTGGGATCCGACCGGCGAGTTCGCGCCCTTGCATGCGATCAACCCGCTACGCCTCGACTGGATCGCCGCACGCGCAAGGCTGCAAGGCGCGCGAGTCGTCGATGTCGGATGCGGAGGCGGCATCCTGGCCGAATCCATGGCCGGGCGCGGCGCCGATGTCACCGGTATCGACCTGTCCGAAAAGCCGCTCGCGGTCGCGGCCCTGCACAGCCTCGAGTCGGGCATCGCGGTGCGCTACGAAGAAATCTCGGCCGAAGATCTCGCCGCGCGCGAGCCCGGCCGCTTCGACATCGTGACCTGCATGGAAATGCTCGAGCACGTGCCCGATCCCGCGGCGGTGGTGCGCGCGTGCGCGATGCTGGTCAAACCGGACGGCCGGGTGTTCTTCTCCACCATCAATCGCAATCCCAAGGCCTACCTGATGGCGGTGCTCGGCGCCGAGTATCTGTTGCGCCTGTTGCCCAAGGGCACCCACGATTACAAGCGTTTCATCACGCCCGCGGAGTTGTCGCGCCA
>JBBRER010000205.1:0-1534 GCA_038202745.1 Sphingomonadales bacterium | reverse complement strand
TGATGGCGCTGCTCGACAAACGCAGGCGAAGCCTTGCCGCGGAAGGCTTATTCGCGGACGATCGCAAGCGCGCGCTCCCGTTCCTGCCGCGCGTCATTGGCGTGGTCACCTCGCCGACCGCTTTCCCAGCCGGGTGATCGTCTGGCCGGTGCTGGTTCAAGGGCGCGGCGCGGCCGAGCAGATTGCAGCGGCGGTGCACGGTTTTTCCAACTTCGATGCAGAGCACCCGCACCGCCCCGACCTGGTGATCGTCGCGCGCGGCGGGGGCTCGATCGAGGACTTGTGGAGCTTCAACGAGGAAATCGTGGCCCGCGCGATCGCCGCCTCGTCGATCCCGGTGATCAGCGCGGTCGGGCACGAAACCGACACCACGCTCGCCGATTTCGCCGCCGACTTGCGCGCGCCGACCCCGACCGCCGCGGCCGAGCTGGCGGTGCCGGTGCTGATCGAGCTGGCGAACCAGCTCGCCGAACTGGGCCTGCGCCAACGCCGCTGCGCGCTGCGCCCGGTGAGCCTGGGGCGCGAGCGGCTCGCCGCGCGCGCGCAGCGGCTGCCGTTGCCGAGCGCGTTGCTCGCGCGCTTCGTCCAAGCCACCGACGAGGTCGGCGAGCGTCTGCGGCGCGGGCTCGCCGAACGCACCGCGGGTCCGCGCGGGCGGCTCGATGCGATCGGCGGACGGCTTTCGCTCCCGCTGCTCAAGGCGCGCCGCGATCGCGCGCAAACCCGCCTCGACGGCGCGGCGCGCGTCCTCGTTTCGCTCAATCCGCTGAGCGTGCTCAAACGCGGCTACGTCCAGGTGACCGGCGCGACCGGCCGGACGCTCACCACGCGCGCCGCAGCGGCGCAGGCGAGCGCGCTGACGCTCCATTTCCACGACGGCCAACTCGCCGTCTCGACCTCCGGCGCACCCACCCGCCCCGCGCCCAAGCCCAAGGCGCCGCCGCCCGAGCAGGGTAAATTGCTCTGAAAGGTTCGCTTCGCTAGGCTGGCGCGCATGTTGATGTCATCCGCCGATCGCGCCGCGACGCTGTACTACCAGCCCAACGGCTTCCGCGTGCTCAAGCCGGGCAACTACGTGCTGTGCGCGGTCAGCGGCGAGGCGGTTCCGCTCGAGGCGCTGCGTTACTGGAGCGTCGCGCGGCAGGAAGCGTACGCCAGCCCGGAAATCGCGGCGCAGCGCCTGCTCGGGCGGTGATACTGCCGCGCTTCGCCCTGTCGCTCGCCGCGCTGGCGGGTATCGCGGTGCTGGCCGCGATCCGCCCCGTCCTGTTCGCGGCGACAATTCCCGTCGCGCCGTCGGACTATCACCTCGTCGGGACGCTCACCCAAGGCGGGTGGGCGCGCGGGCAGGCTCCCGCGCACGCGGTGCGGCTGACGCTCGACGGGAACGCGATCCGTCTCGCGCCCGACCGCGCGTTCTTCATCGCGTTCGACCGCGACGCGCCGCCGCAGGCGCGGCTGGTCGCGCGGATGGACGACGGGCGCGTGGTCACGACGACGCTCGCCATCGCGCGGCGCGCCTGGGAGCTCGAAT
>JBBRER010000204.1:0-1558 GCA_038202745.1 Sphingomonadales bacterium | reverse complement strand
AGCGGCGTGGTCCAGGCCGACACCGTGATCACCAATACCATCATCGCGGCCACCTACACGCCCGGCGCGGGGAACATCTGGTGAGCGTGCTCGATCATCCGGTCATGTGGGCTTCGCCCCGCCCCTTGTGGCGTGGTGCCGTCCGTCCTTCGCTTGCGCCGACGATCCTGCGTTTCGCGCAGGACGATTTCATGCCGCAACTGATCGGTCTGCTGGCAAGCGACCCGGCCGCGCTCGGCGCGCACGTCGCGCGCTACGAAACCTGGCGTACGGCCGCCGCTGCACTGGCGACGACCGACCGCGTCGAGCGCATACCGCTTCCCGCGCCGGTCAAGCGGGCACGGCTCTCGCGCCTGCTCGGGCGCAGCGCCGATCCGGCGCCGGTGTCGCCCGAACCCGCCAAGACGCTCAAGCTCTACCAGCCCGCTAGCCAGCGTTTTTATGTCGTCACCGCCACGCTTGCCTGCGCGATCCCGGGATTGCCCGACCGCACCCCAGGCGGGGGGCACGAGCGCACCGGCTTCGTGCTACGCCGCCTGCTGCCGCGGACGAGCCAGGCTGCGGACAAGGCCCACCTCACCGAGTTTGCTTTCGTCAAGGGCGCCATGGGCGCGCGCTGGCAGCTCGTCTCGGTGGACGATCCGGCGGCGCTGGCGCCAGGCGAGGAGTTGCTCCCGGTGTTCCCGCTCGCGCACCAAGACAGCGCGCAGGTGCGTCGGCGCATGTGGGGCGGGCTCGTGCCGGTCGGCCGGCGCGAGGACTACATGGCGGCGAAAGTTTCGCGCGATATCGTCAGCCTCGTCGCCGGGCAGACCGACGCGCTGCGACCGCCACCGCCGGCGCCACCGCGCGACAGCACGATCGCGAGGATGACCGAGTTCAAGCTGGACGTAGCCGAACCGTGGAAGACAATGATCCGTTCGGCCCAGAAGGCCGCGGCGGATATCGCCGCCGACCCGAACGACACCGACAATACGGGGGACAAGGGCGGGCACCGCCGGCAGGCCCGGGTGCGCGCCGTGAACCTCAAATTGCAGATGCAGTCATGGCTCATCCTGCTCGACTTCACCAAGTATCTCGAGCGCAACTTGCCGACGGTTCACGGTGCGGTCGAGAGCAATTCCGCGGCGGGGCTTTCGGGCAGCAAGCTCAATCTGTTCAACTGGCTCAAGCAGAGCCTACTTCCCGCCGACCTCGAAGGGCTTAAGCGGGGTTTTCGCGACTACGGTAGCGCTGCCGATGCCTTGCCTTACGATGCCAGCCTCAGCGGCGCGTTGCGCACGATCATCGGCAATGGCGACGGCAAGGTCGAAGCGCTGCTCGAAGCGGTCGAGACCGTCTACCAGGCGAGTACCGACACCGCGACCAAGGCGCTCTGGCCGGGTTTCCACTGCCTGCTGGCCGGGGTCGCCAGCAACGGCAGCGGAGCGGCCATCTCGGCCACGGGCCCCTTCGCGCTCGTCGCCGCGCTCGCGAGCAAGTCGAGCCCGCCGCTGCCCGATTATCCCGCGACCGACGACCCGTCGGGTATCCTCACTGAATTCCCCGAGCTCCCGCC
>JBBRER010000203.1:0-1564 GCA_038202745.1 Sphingomonadales bacterium | reverse complement strand
GCGTTCCGGTAGCCCCGAGCGCGACCGTCTCGCCCGCGAGCCGCTTGGGCAGTCCGCTCACGAAGCCGTCGGGGTGGACCAGCCCGAGCACCGAGTAGAGCCCGTTGTTGGCACCCAATTTGAGCGCCGCCAATTGCCCGCTGGTCTGCTCGACCAGTAGCGCCCCGGTCCAGCCCTTCCAGTCGCCGTGGCCGACGACGCGCGCGCGCAAGTCCTCCTGCGCGCCGGCAAGCGCGGCGAGCACGCCGTCCTTGGGCGCGTGGTAATCGAGTTCCATCCGCAAGCGGTTGGCGGCGGGTGCGGCGTCGAGCAGCAGGTGGAGCTTATCGGCGCTGTCGAAGCGCCCGTCGGCGAGGATCAGCGCGCGGCCCTGGCGCACATCCACTTTGGCAGCGAGATCGACGCGCCGCGCGGTCGCTCCCGCGACCCCAGGCGCGATCGTGAAGCGGTCGAGCACCAGCTTGTCGATGCGGATGTCGAAATCGGGGAGGATCGGCGCTTTCGGGTCGCCCGGGTTGAGCCGCGGACGGCGCAGCAGCACGCCGCGATGCGCGGTCAGCTCGCGCACGTCGAGCCCGCTGGAGAACCAAGCGAACGGCCGCCAGTCGAGCTCGGCCAGCGGCACGCGCAGGAACGGACCCTTGGGATCGGACAGCGTGACGTCGTGGAGCGTCGCCTTGCCGTAAAGCGAGCCCTCGATCCGCCCGACCGTGATCCGCATCCCCGAAGCGGGCGCGAGCCGCGCGATCCGGTCGGCGATGAAGCGGTGCCCGATCGGGCTGTTGAGCACCGCGACGCCGATCAGCAGCGTCGCGATGAGCCCGAGGAATGCGGCGAGCAGCCACTTGCGCAGGCTCGCCCGGCGCTCGCGCGCGGGGATTCCCTCGGCGGCTTGGGCTTCCTCCACAGCGTCCATCAGAACGCCTGGCCCAGCGCGACGTAAACCCCGATCCGGCTCTCGCCTTTCTTGCGGTCGAGCGGGGTCGCGACATCGACGCGCAGCGGGCCGAAGCCGGTCTTGTAGCGCACGCCAACGCCTGCGCCGAGCCGCAAATCGTGGAAGCGCGGGGTCACGGTATCGTCGACGGCGCCCGCATCGACGAACGGCACGACCTGGAGCGCGCCGCCGAACAATCCGGTGCCGACGCGCGCCTCGACGCTGAATTCGCTTAATGAGCGCCCGCCGATCGGGTTGCCGAGGCTGTCGCGTGGGCCGATCTGGCGATAGCCGAAGCCGCGCACCGATCCGCCCCCGCCCGCATAGAACCGCCGCGACGGCGCGATCGAGGTGAGCGCCGCGCCCGGGATCGAGCCGAGGCGAGTGCGCGCGGCGAGCACCGTCGACTTGCCAACCGGCAGATAGGCGCTCGCGTCGAGCTGGAGCCGGGCGTACTCGGCGCGGACCTGGTTGGTGCGCGAGAATTCGGGCGAGGCGCTCAGTCCCAGCCGCCAGCCGCGCGTCGGATCGAGCAGCGAATCGGTCGAATCCCAGTGCGCCGATACGGGCAGCGCGGCGATCTCGTAAGTGGTGCGCGCGGGCGTCGCTCCGGCAACGGTGGCGCTG
>JBBRER010000202.1:0-1585 GCA_038202745.1 Sphingomonadales bacterium | reverse complement strand
GGCAGGGCAATCGGCGCCGCCATCGCCGAGACCGCGAGCGCCCCGAGCGCGACGAAGGCGAACCCGACGCGGCGCGCGGTTCCGGTGCACAGCGGCGCGAGCGCGACCGCGCCCACTGCGAACAGCGCCGGGTATGTCGCTGCGAGGTAATAGTCTTTGCCGTGGCCCAGCCGCACGATTGCGAAAAACACCAGCCACGCGATCGACAAAAACCGCAGATCGCGCAACCGTCGCACTACGAACGGCGCGATCAGCCCGGCGAGCCATAGCGGGGCGAGGAACGGGTTGAGCAGCATCACCTGGTTAAGCACGAACGGACCCAGCGGCACGTCGGCGTTCTTCGAGGCGGCGGCGGCCGATAGTTCGAGGAACGGGAGACCGTGACGCGCCTGCCAGACCACCGAGGGCAGCGCAATCACTGCAGCCAGCGCCAGCCCGACCCACAACGAGCGCCGCGACAGCAGCGCGCGTTGGCCCGTCGCCACGACACCCACAGCGAGGCCCGCCGCCCATAACAGCAGCGAGTATTTCACCTCGAGCGCGATTCCCGCGATCAGCCCGGCGAGGATCAGCGCGCGGTCGTCGCCGCGCCGCACCGCGCGCACTATCAGCAGCGCGATCGCGGTCCACGCGACCGGCTCGAACGTCGTGGTGCTGAGCACCGCGCTCATGCCCACGAGCAGCGGTGCGATCGTCACCGCCAGCCCGGCCATCGAGACTGCGATGCGATCTCCGCTCAGCAATCGAACCAGCCGGATCGTCACCACGACGAGCGCGCCCGCGGCCAGCGCGGCGGGCAAGCGAACCGCCCACGCCCCGTGGCCGATCGCGTAAAGCCCCGCGGCGAGCAGCGGGACCAGCGGCGGCTGGTCGACATAGCCGAACGCGGGATGCTGGCCGCAGACGATGAAATAAAGCTCGTCGCGGAACAGATCGTAACGCCCGGCGAGCAGCGCGTGGGCCGCGAACACCGCGGCGCCCCACAGCAGCGCCAAGCGATCGGCGCGGAGCGGAATTTTGTCGGTCTGTCGCGTCCGCTCGCTCGTCGTCATGCGATCGTTCTAGCTTGCCGCGCCCCAAAGCGAAACGGCCCGCCCCGTTGCCGGAGCAGGCCGTCTTCACTCGCTGTCGTGAACTGGGATCAGGCGGCTTCGGCCTGGTCGGCCGGATCCCGCAGCACGTAGCCGCGGCCCCAGACGGTTTCGATGTAGTTGTCGCCGCTGCAGGCATGCGCGAGCTTCTTCCTGAGCTTGCAGATGAACACGTCGATGATCTTGAGCTCGGGCTCGTCCATCCCGCCGTAAAGGTGGTTGAGGAACATTTCCTTGGTCAGCGTGGTGCCCTTGCGCAAGCTCAGCAGCTCGAGCATCGCGTACTCCTTGCCGGTCAGATGGACCCGCGCGGTGTCGACTTCGACCGTCTTGGCATCGAGGTTGACCGCCAGCTTGCCGGTGCGGATGACCGACTGCGAATGGCCTTTCGAGCGGCGGACTACGGCGTGGATGCGCGCGACCAGCTCTTCGCGGTGGAACGGCTTGGTGACATAGTCGTCGGCGCCGAAGCCGAAGCTGCGGACTTTAGAATC
>JBBRER010000201.1:0-1596 GCA_038202745.1 Sphingomonadales bacterium | reverse complement strand
CTGGGCGCGGTCGCCGAGCCCGACCCAGGCGAGCATTTCGCGCACCGGCTGATCGATCTCGTCCTCGACGATCCCCGCGACACGCAGCGGCAGCGCGATATTGTCCGCCGCGGACAGATGCGGGACGAGCCGGAAATCCTGAAACACCACCCCGATCCGCCGCCGGAAACCGGGCAACCGATCGCGCGGCATCGTCACCGCGTCCTCGCCGAACAAGCGGATGATCCCGCGGCTGGGGCGTTGCGCGAGATAGAGCAGCTTGAGCAGCGAGGTCTTGCCCGCGCCGCTCGCCCCGGTAAGGAAATAGAAGGTGCCGCTGGCCAGCGTGAAGCTGATGTCGGACAGCGTCTCCGCCCCGGTGCCATAGCGCAATCCCACATTTTCGAACTGCACGATGTTCGCCATGCGTGGCTGTCGTACCGCCTTGTCGCTGCCTGTCCCTAAGACCCGCTGTCGCATGCACGCGCCGTGGCTTCAAGCTTGCCACCACCCAAGCCCGCGTGCTTAGATTCGCATAACCGACGCACCGCGTTCCGCCGGTGCCGCAGTGAAGCGTCCGCATGATCCTCGAATGCCCCGAATGCCGTACCCGCTATCTGGTAGCCGACCGCGCGATCGGCGCCGAGGGCCGCACCGTGCGCTGCGCCAGCTGTCGTCACAGCTGGTACCAGGAACCCGCCGCGCCCGCGCCGCTGCCCCCGCTGGCCCCTGCGCCGATCGCCCCGGGACCGACGATCGCGCCGCCGCCCGCCGATGCGTTCGTCGATACGACGCCGGTTGCGGAGTCGGTTCCCCCGCCGCCGCCGGTCTATGCGGACCCGATCGTCGAGGAACCGGCTGGCGATTACGACGCGTTCGCGAATCGGCCGCCGTTCCGCGCGCGGCGCAACCCGGCGCGGCGCTGGACGCTGATCGCGATCCTGGCGGGACTGATGATGCTCGCGGTCACCGGCGCGATCCTGTGGCTGGGCACGCCGGGGCTGTTCGCGCGCGTCGGCATCCCGATCGGCGCGGCCGAATCGCCGCTGCGGTTGAAGGACAAGCCGATCGAGCGGCGCGAGCTCGAAAACGGATCCGAGCTGTTCGCGGTCAGCGGGCAGGTAGTCAATCCGTCGGCGGATCGCCAGCGCGTGCCCGACATCCTGGCCGAATTGCGCGATGCGCAGGGGCGGCTGGTGTTCAGCTGGACGATCACCCCGCCGCAGCGCACGCTGGCACCGGGCGGGTCGATCGACTTCAATTCGGCCAAGCTCGACGTGCCCGCGAACTCGAAGCGACTCGAACTAAGCTTCGCGGGCGACAGTGCGCGCTGAGCCTGGGTAAGAAATGACGTTGCGGTCCCGATAGCGCTTTGCTAGGGGCCTCCCCTGCCAGCTGCCGGTCGCTCTACGAAGCGGGCCGGCGCTCTATCACGTGCGGCCGTGGCGGAACTGGTAGACGCGCAACGTTGAGGTCGTTGTGGGCGAAAGCCCGTGGAAGTTAGAGTCTTCTCGGCCGCACCATTTTTTTCAGATAAAACGCGAACGGCGCCGGGGATGACCCCCGACGCCGCCGGTTGTTCAGGCTGTCGGCTTAATTGCAGACACGGACGACGAC
>JBBRER010000200.1:0-1692 GCA_038202745.1 Sphingomonadales bacterium | reverse complement strand
GAACATTATGGGCTGCGAGCCCGCTGTTTGTAGGTGGCCGCCCCTGCGACTGTCCGGGTGTGCCGCGCGCACGGATCCGTAGTTGTCGTGTCGCCCGCCTCGTCTCCGTCACGGATAACCGAGTTGGAGGTGGTCTTCGATGCGGTTCATCGGCTTGGACGTGCATCGCGACTTCTGCGAGGTTGCGATCGCAGAGGCGGGCGCGGTGCGGCTGGCCGGGCGGGTGCAGACCGAGCCCGGTGCGCTTGCGCTGTTCGCGCAGAGTCTCGCCGTCGACGATGAGGTTGCGCTGGAGGCGACCGGGAACGCGCTCGGGATCGCGCGGATCATCGAGCCGCACGTGGGTCGGGTGGTGCTGGCGAATCCGAAGGCGGTCAAGGGGATCACCCGGGCGGGCGCGAAGACCGACAAGATCGACGCGTGCACGCTGGCGCAGCTGCTCGCCGGCGGCTTCCTGCCGGCGGTGTGGCTGCCGGACGAGCAGACGCGGATCCTGCGGCGCCGGATCTCGACGCGTGCGCAGCTGGTCAGGCAGCGCACCCGCGCGAAGAACCAGGTGCACGCGACGCTGATCCGCAACCTGAAGGGCAAGCCGCCCGTCAGCGATCTCTTCGGCGCCCGCGGACGCCGCTGGCTCGCCGCGCAGGACCTGCCAGCCGACGAGCGGGAGTCGGTCACGGCCTGCCTGCGCCAGATCGAGTTCCTCGACCGCGAGATCGCGTTGATCGAGAAGGCGCTTGCCGAGCAGGTGCTCGCCTCGACGGAGATGCGGCGACTGCTCACCCTGCCGGGCGTCAACTTCGTCACCGCCGCCGCGCTGCTCGCGGCCATCGGCAACATCCGCCGCTTCCGGACAGCGCGGCAGCTGGTCAGCTACCTCGGCCTCGACCCGCGCGTCAACCAGTCCGGCACCGAGCCCGCCCGACACGGCCGCATCTCCAAGCAGGGCCCGGGCGAGACCCGGCACGTGCTGGTCGAGGCGGCCTGGCACGCCGCCCGCGCACCCGGGCCGTTGCGCGCCTTCCACCAGCGGATCGCGGCCCGTCGCGGCGGCAACATCGCCACCGTCGCCGTCGCCCGCAAGCTCGTCGTGACCGCCTGGCACATGCTCAGCCGCGGTGAGGACTACGCCTTCGCCCGCCCCTCCCTCACCCGCGAGAAGATCCGCAAGCTCGAGCTCGCAACCGGCGCCGAACGCCAAAAGGGGAAGCGGATCGGCGTCTGGGTCACGAACGAGCAGCACCGGCTCGACAAGGAACTCGCCGCCCAAGCCGAACTCGCCTACCGCCGACTCGTCAAGGACTGGCAGCCCGCGATCAAGAAGGGCACGGGTGCCGCACCGGGGCGCGCATCTCGTCGGCCGCCAAACGGCCAAGCAGCGCGGCAGGAAACAGCCCCACCCCCTGCGCTTTAGCACGCGGTCACCCGCACCCACCCCAACTCTCGCAAAGGAGCCGCCACTCGTCCAGGAACTTGATGCCATGAAGAAGCGGGCCTGCTGAGCCGCGTCCTCCTTGGCCGGTATGCCGAGGGGTGACCAGAACGTCGGGACCTGGAAGGAGGCCCATCAAGATGATCTACGTCGGCATCGACCTACACCGCAAGCGCTCCCAGATCGCCGCCCTCGACGAGGCTGGCACGGAACTGCTGTCGCGCCGAGTAGCGAACGAGCCGGAGGCGCTGAAAGCGATC
>JBBRER010000199.1:0-1738 GCA_038202745.1 Sphingomonadales bacterium | reverse complement strand
CGCTCGATGGCCTTCAGGCCGAAATCGCCGAACGACACATTGGCACCGCGCGTGGCGATGCCGGTGTTGCGGCCTTTTTGTTCCTTGCGGAATTTTCTGCGTGCGGGTTGCAGCATTCTTATTCTCCTTTGCCGTCGCTCTTGGACGGCTCGGCGCCCACCGGCGCAGGCGCCTTGCGTACGCGCTTGACCGCCGGGCCTTTCGGCGCATCGGCAGCGCCAGCAACCGCTGCGGGTGCCTGTGTCGCGTCGGCACCGGCAGTTGCAGGCCGATCCGTGCCGGGACCCTGGCGCGGACCGCCACGGTCGCCACCCCCGCCGCCGGGGCGGCCACGGCCACCCGGCGCACCCGGGCCGCCAGGGCGGCCACCGCCCGGACGGCGCGAGCGCCGATCATCGTCGGCGCCCGGGGGCGTGACGATGCCGGGCGCTTCGCCATTGGCGAGGCGGTCACCGCGATAAACCCAGCACTTGACGCCGATGATTCCGTACGTCGTCTTGGCCTCGGAAAAGCCATAGTCGATGTCAGCCTTCAAGGTGTGCAGCGGCACCCGACCTTCGCGGTACCACTCGCAGCGTGCGATCTCGATGCCGTTGAGGCGGCCCGACGACATCAGCTTGATGCCCTGCGCGCCGAGGCGCATCGCGTTCTGCATCGCGCGCTTCATCGCGCGGCGAAACATGATGCGTTTTTCGAGCTGCTGTGTAATCGAGTCAGCGATCAGTTGGGCATCGATTTCGGGCTTGCGCACTTCCTCGATGTTCACCGCGACGGGCACGCCGAGACGGCGCGTCAGTTCGGCCTTGAGGTTCTCGATGTCCTCGCCCTTCTTGCCGATCACGACACCGGGGCGCGCCGAGAAGATCGTGATGCGGGCGTTCTTGGCCGGGCGCTCGATCAGGATGCGCGACACCGCGGCGCTCTTCAGGCGCTGCTTCAGGAATTCGCGGACCTTCAGGTCTTCGGCCAGCATCGTCGCGAAGTTCTTGTTCGACGCGTACCACCGCGACGCCCAGTTGCGCGTGACAGGAAGGCGAAACCCGGTCGGGTGAATCTTTTGTCCCATGGTCTTCTGCCTTCAGTTGCCGACGGTGATGTAGATGTGCGCGGTCGGCTTGCTGATGCGGTTGCCGCGGCCCTTGGCGCGCGCCGAGAAACGCTTCAACGTCGCACCCTGCTCGACGTAGATGGTCTTGACCTTCAGCTCGTCGATGTCGGCGCCGTCGTTGTGCTCGGCATTGGCGATCGCCGATTCGAGGCACTTCTTGATGATGCCGGCGGCGCGCTTTTGCGTGAACGTCAGGATGTTGAGCGCGTGATCGACCTTCTTGCCGCGAACCAGGTCGGCCACGAGCCGGCCCTTGTCGGCCGAGAGGCGCACGCCGCGAACGATTGAACGGGTTTCCATCGTCATCATCCTTACTTCTTCGCCGCCTTCTTGTCGGCCGGGTGGCCCTTGAACGTGCGCGTCAGCGCAAATTCACCGAGCTTATGGCCGACCATTTGGTCGGTAACGTAGACCGGCACGTGCTGCTTGCCGTTGTGCACCGCGATCGTCACGCCGATGAAATCGGGCAGGATCGTCGAGCGCCGCGACCAGGTCTTGATCGGCTTCTTGTCTTTCGTCGCCGACGCCTTCTCGACCTTTGCCGCGAGGTGGTGGTCGACGAACGGGCCTTTTTTCAGTGAACGGGTCATGCCGCTCTCCTTACTTCTTGCGACGCGCGACGATCATCGT
>JBBRER010000198.1:0-1828 GCA_038202745.1 Sphingomonadales bacterium | reverse complement strand
TCGGTGTCCCGGGACAGGGGCTGCTCCTGGGGAGCGCGGTGGGGCAGGCCGCTGGTAACCGATGGGCTGTGAGCCCGGCGTTGTTCGTGGCCGCCCCTGCGACCTGCCCGGGTGTGCCGTGAGCACGTATCCGTCGTTGTCGCTTCGCCCGCCGGCTTCCCATGTATTCGAGTGGAGGGAGTGATCGGTGAGGTTCATCGGGATGGACGTGCATCGTGACTTCTGCGAGGTCGCGATCGCCGAGGAGCACGGCCAGGTGCGTTCTGCCGGCCGGGTCGCAAGCACGGTTGAGGAGCTGGAGCTGTTCGCGCAGAGCCTGGCAGCGGATGACGTGGTGGCGCTGGAGGCGACCAGTGGCGCGGGCCTGATCGCTGAGATCATCGAGCCGCATGTTGCGACGGTCGCGGTCGCCAACACGCGCAAGCTGCCGCAGATCAGCGCGGCGAAGGCGAAGACCGATAGGTTGGACGCGCGGACGCTGGCGAGGCTGGTCGCGTCGGGCTTCCTCGAGACGGTGTGGGCGCCGGATGAGCGGACGCGTGCGCTCCGGCGGCTGTGTGCGCGGCGTGAGGCGCTCGTCCGTGCCCGCACGCGCGCCAAGAACGAGGCGCATGCGGTGCCGGCGCGCAACCTCTGCGGGCGCCCGCCGGCCAGCGACTGCTTCGGCAAGCGGGGGCGGGCGTGGCTGGCTGAGCTCGATTTGCCGATCGACGAGCGGCTGACCCTCGACGGCTGCTTGCGCCAGGTCGACTTCCTCGACGCCGAGATCAAGGCGCTCGAGGCGGCGCTGGCTACGGAGGCGCTCAACTCGCCGGAGATCCGGCGGCTGATGACCATCCCCGGCGTCAACCTGCACACCGCCGCGGCGTTCATGGCTTCGGTCGGCGATATCAGCCGCTTCCCCTCCGCACGGCAGCTTGTCGGGTATCTCGGGCTCGACCCCCGGGTGCGGCAGTCCGGTAACAGCGAGGCCCGCTACGGCCGCATCAGCATAGCGGGATCCAGCCTGACGCGGGGGATGCTCGGCGATGCCGCCTGGTCGGTCGCCCAGACGCCGGGACCGCTGCGAGCGTTCTTCGAGCGCATCCGCGCGCGCAAGGGGCCGCAGGTTGCTGCGACCGCGACTGCCCGGAAGCTCGCATGCCTGTTTTGGTGTCTGCTGACCCGCGAGGAGGACTACGCCTACGCGCGCCCCTCGATGACCCGCTCGAAGATCCGCCAGCTCGAGCTCGCCGCTGGCGCTCCGCCGCGCAAGGGCGTGCGCGGGATCGCCGGCAACAAGAACGCTCAGACGCGCGAGGCCGAACGCGAGATCGCCCGCCGTGCTGAGACGGCCTACCGTCGCACGGTCACCGACTGGAATGCCGCCGGCCCGGTGAGAGCGGGTGCGGGCCGACACCGGGGCGCGCATCCTCAAAGCCCTCTGAGGGCAAAGCCGCGCGACGGACTCCGTGAAGCCCCAAAGGTCCGCTCTTCGCTACGTCAGTCACCAGCAGACACCAGAACAGGCAGGCGAGCTTGCGGGCCGTCGCGGTCGCGGCGACCTGCGGCCCCTTGCGCGCGCGGATGCGCTCGAAGAACGCTCGCAGCGGTCCCGGCGTCTGGGCGACCGACCAGGCGGCCTCGCCGAGCATCCCCCGCGTCAGGCTGGATCCCGCTTTGCTGATGCGGCCGTGGCGGGCCTCGCTGTTACCGGACTGCCGCACCCGGGGGTCGAGCCCGAGATAGCCAACCAGCTGCCGTGCGGAGGGGAAGCGGCGGATGTCACCGACCGCGGCCATGAACGCCGCGGCGGTGTGCAGGTTGACGCCCGGGACGCTGATCAGCC
>JBBRER010000197.1:0-1852 GCA_038202745.1 Sphingomonadales bacterium | reverse complement strand
GATCGCCACCTCACAGAAATCGCGATGGACATCCAGCGCTACCGCTCTCACTCCATCCTCCTCACCGTCATCGACTTGGCGGAGAAACGGTGGGCAAACGACATCGACGGATCCGCGCTCGCAGCGCAACCAGGCAAGTCGCAGGGGCGGCCACTGAAAAGCCCGGGCTCAAAGCCCATCACGCAAAACGGCCTGCCCAGCCTGCGTTCTCCCGAAGGCCCCTGTCCCAGTCGACCGAACCTAAGCCGCCGACCGGATGACACCGGCGGCTTCAACGAGCAGTTTCATGCCGCGAGAAGCAGTAGCGACGCTCAAGCCGCCGGCATTGTCGGTTCTGCCTCAAAGGAGAAGCCCATCGGGCCCGGTCCCGAGCCCCGCCGGAACTCGGCATGCCGTCGGCGGCTACGGATCAGATGGTGGCGGTTGCTGCCCGAGGATCGCTGCGGCCGCCGGGGCCGCGAGCCGAGCCAGGTGCCCGCTCAGGCGTCGTCCGGCAGCCCGGCGAACTCGCGCTTGACTTCTCGATACCACCCGAGGCCGCTGATCGGGCGCTTCCATCGGCCGCGCATCGCCTCGTGCGCCTCGCGGTGCGTCTCGTCGCCGGCTGCGACCTGCGCCTTGAGGTGGCGGTCCTGGGCCTTGATGACTTCGTTGTGGTCCTTGCCGTGGTGCTCGACGTTGCAGGGGCCGCCGAGTTGCTTGCAGGTCATGGTTTTCATGGGCGGCAAGCTACGGCAGCCCGGCCGTGCGCGCTTCTCGAATCCTGATCGATCCGCCAGCGCGAAGCAGACGACTGACGCTTGCGCTCCTGCCGCTTCTATGTCAAGAAATTGATGGTGATGGTGGTGTTCCTCCGACCGGGTGGGGCGGCTGCAGGAGTCGCCAGACGTGGCGGGCGAGGTAGCGCTTGAGGCAGCGGATGGCTTCGCGGGTCGTCTTGCCTTCGGCGCGGCGGCGGGCGATGTAGTCCTGGGTCTCGGGGTGGCAGCGCGCGCGGGTGACGATAACGCGGTGCAGCGCGGCGTTGATCTGGCGGTTGCCGCCTTGGTCAAGGCGCTGGCGTCGGGTGTTGCCCGAGCTCGCGGGGATCGGCGCGACCCCGGCGGCGCGGGCCAATTTGGCGGGGGTGGCGAACCGGTGCGCGCCGGCGATCTCGCCGACCAGCTTGGCCGCCGTGAGGGGTCCGAATCCGGGCTCTGAGAGCAGCTGCGGAGCGATCGTGGCGACGAGCTGGGCGATCTCTGCCTCGAGTGCCTTGATCGTCTGGGAGAGCTCGCGGATGCGACGCAGCTCGTCACGGGCGATGCGGACGCGCATGGTCTGCTCAGCCCGCGCGAGGCGCCGGGCGACGCGCGGCGCCCACCGGCCATAAAACAGCGAGCTTCCGGGCAGCTCGAGCTCGGGCCAGAGATCGTGCAGATGCCACTGCAGCGTGTTGTTGAGCCCGACGCGCTGACGAACCAGCCGTTCGCGGTGATCGACCAGCAGCCGCAGATCCAGCTCGGGCCCGTCGAGATGCGCGGCCGGGAAGGACTCCAGCCCTTCCTGCAACGCGACGCGGGCGACGCTGCGCGCGTCGATCGGGTCAGACTTGCCGCGCTCACGGGCGCTCTTGCGCGCTGTCGCGCTCAGATGCGTCGGAATCCGCAACACCCGCTCGCCGCGGGCGATCAGAAAGCGCTCCAGCCCGCCGGACACGTGCCGGCAGTCCTCAAGCGCCCACACCCGCTCGCCACCGAGACCGCGCGCCCACCGCAACAGCGCATCGAACCCGCGCCAGCCGACCTGGACGGTCTGCTCGCCGAGTAACTCCCCGGTCCGAGGTTGTCCGAGATCTCGTAGAACTTTGAAC
>JBBRER010000196.1:0-1917 GCA_038202745.1 Sphingomonadales bacterium | reverse complement strand
GGGAGCCGTGCTTTGGCTTCACGTCGCGGCTGAACGGCGAGAAGCCGCAGTCGTCGGTGGCCCCGAGTCGCTCGACGGGGATGTGCGTGGCCGCGGCGAGGAGCTGCTCCTTGACCTGCTCGGGAGTCTCGACCGCGGGGTCGAGCGGGTTGATGACGCCGATGAAGCAGACCTGCGCGACGCCGTTTGCGTCCTCGCGGCTGTACCGGCCGCAGAGCTCGTAGACGTGCTCGCGATCCTCCTCGCTCGCGCACTGGATCAAGAAGTAGCCGGCGTTGAGCTGGAACATTCTGCTCAGCAGCTTCTCGTAGGGCACGTCCTTGGAGTGCACCGAGTCGCAGTCGCCGCCGGGACAGGTGTGGATACCGATCGTGCGCCGCTCCTCGGCCGAGAAGCGGTCGATCACCCGGTTGTTGAGATCGATGAACTCCTGGAGCATGTCCCTGTTCGTCCACGGGTTGCGCGAATCGTTCTTGTTCGCCGCGCCGACGACACCCCAGCCGGCGCCACCACGGCGACCACGGGCAAACCCTACGACCTGCACCCGACGGCAGACGACGTGGTCGGCGGCGGCCGGCCCGTCCGCCACCCGCCGTCAGTCTTCAGAATGGCTGTCGATATACGGACTGGGGGCAAGAAATAGGCGCCGTGCTTCGCGGGCGGCGGCGGCGCGGTTCTTGACCCCGAGCTTGCGGTAGATGTTGCTCAGGTGGAACTTCAAGAACAACTCGTGATCGTCGACCAGCCAAAACCCTCGTCGTCGCCATCGCCGCAGACCACCTTCCGAGCCGAAGCCCGCCGCCTCAACAGGACCCACACCAGGCGCCCCCAACCACACACCCTGCACCCCCAACGGCCCACTCCACACTCCGCCTTCGGGGGGGCCAAGACCCCGCAGGGCGGGCGGAAGGCACAGGGCCCGGTCACGGAGATGGCGTTTGCTGCCGGGCGTCCAGCCGCTCCTCGAAGCAGCGGCGAAGCTGCTCGCCGCTGACCCTGCTGCGCCCGCGCGGGATGCGCAGCACCGGCATCGCCGGCTTCAGAGCCTTGCCGACGATCACGTTGTCGGAGCGGTCGCCATGGCAGCGCTCGTAGGCGGCCACCTCGTCCAGGCTGCGCAACCGGCGTCTGCGCGAGAAGAGCGGCACCAGCCAAAGTTAGAGCCGAACGGCAGCGACGGCAAGCGCGGCAGCGCCGCGCTCCGACGGCCGAGTTCAGAGTCAGGCAGCTACCTGCATCTACCGCGGCGGCCTTCTCGGTCGCATCTTCGATCACACCGCGGAGTCAGCGAGCGCAGCCTACGCGGCGCTCGCACGGTAGACCCGATCTCAGTCGGCGGGCGAGGAAACAATCCGGTTGAAGCTGCCCGCGCAACCGATCTCCACATGACCATCGGTAGCGACGTGGACACGGCCGCGCCCGGTGTAGAGCTTCGCGCCGTTGGAGCCGTAGCCCGTTCCGCCCCGATAGACCCGGCACGCGAAACCGGCCGCGCGCCAGGGCGCACCACCCAACGGCAGCGCCGCTCGGCCCGCACAGGTGATGGCGAAGCGGCCGCCGGCCTTGAAGACCGCCGATCCCGTCGTCGTGACAAAGGGGTCGAACCCGGATGGGTTACCGAGATAGCTCGGGCTGTCAGGAACGCGCAGGTCGAGTTGCGTCCAGCCCTGCTCGAGATCCCACTCCGCGATGCAGCGCACCGGCAAGCGCTCCCCGCCTGCCGGCGAGGCGGGACGCGGCGCAACACCCGACACCGCGGACGTGACCGCGACCAGGGCCAACCCCAGCACGGCGAGGAGCAAGACGAGGCTCTTTGAGCTCATGCCCTATCAGTAGCGCGGCTTCCGCCAGGAGGACACTCTCGCCCTGGGTGTCCAAGCCACTCGAACGTCGAGCACAGATCTTCCCGCCGCTTGG
>JBBRER010000195.1:0-1942 GCA_038202745.1 Sphingomonadales bacterium | reverse complement strand
GACGCGCTGCGCGACGCCGAGTGGGAAGCGCCGACGCTGTGGACCGGGACTTCGCTGCTGGTCGCCCGGCTGTCGCTGGTGGTATCGTGGCTGGTCATGGTGGGCGGAATGGCGCTCGGCGCCGCGGCGGTCGAGCAGCGGCGGATTTCGGGCAAGCGCAGGGGGATGCGATGAACCGGTGCGGAATTCTCGCTGGCGCGCTGGCGGTGCTCGCCGCACCTCTCGACGCCGCCCCTGCCGGGCCGGTGCCGCCCGGGGTTCCCGCCGCTTCGGTCCCCGACCAGCCATGGTATCCCAAAGGCTATCGTGACTTCAGAATCGCCGCAGCGGACGAAATAGCTACATTCCCGCGCGAATCGTGGACCCTGATGCAGCGCGCCGAATACGACCTTGGCCTGTGCGACGACAAATATCGCGATCGGGCCGGGCAATATGCCGAGCTGGCGCTGGAGGTCGCGCGGCTCGGATCGGAGATGAAGAGGCTGGGCTACCCTGCCGGCGTCTTCGAGCAGCCTTTGCTCGACTACGAGCGCGACGGCCTCGCTTCGCTCAAACTCCCCGCGGCCGCGCAGGAAGCAGCAGCCGCCGGTTCGTCCGCCCCCGATCGCTTGAGCGCGCTCGCGGCACAGATGGAATCGCGGCGCCAACGCGCCCAAACGGGCATGCCCATCGTCTATCGCGGCTGCTCGTCTGCATCCGTCGCCGTAGCCGCATCGCGCAGGCGCCGATTCGGTGCGCTGCGCGGGTCACCGGGCGTCGCCATCGAAATGTCGCCGCCCGGCGGACACCTGTGGTTGCTGAACGGGTTCGCGTTCCGCGTCTGCGAGCGCAAGTCCGGCAACCCGTGGGACCATATCGCCTGCGGCTGGAATGAATATTCGGCCGGCGCCGGCGCGCAGGTATCCGGGCGCTACATCTACGAAGCGCGCTGGCCCGACGGCACCGTGCGGCGCGGGGCGCGCATCCTCGAATTCGATGCGGACGGCAGCAACCGGGCGATTCGCTTCGACCGCGATTGAGGGAGGGAAGAGATGTTCAAGACCGCGATTGGTCTGGCGCTGACGCTGGTGCTGACGCTCGCCGCGACCCCGGCGCTCGCCAAGGCTGCGTCGGCGCGCGCCGCTGCGGCCGCCGTCGCGGTCCCCGATCAGCCGTGGTATCCCAAAGGCTATCGCGACCTCAGGATCGCCGCCGCCGAAACGGTGCGGATTTTTCCGCGCGATCCGCAGGCGGTGCTCAATGACTTCGGCGACCGGGTCGATCAGGGCTACAAGACATACGACGTTATCGACTGCAGCTTGGGCTACGATCTGCCCAACGCGACCGACGATCGGCAGGGCTGGCAGGAGCTTCTCGCGCTGGACGTCGCGCGGATGCGCGGCGAATTGCGCGGGCTCGGCTATCGCCCGGAAATCTACGACCGGCCGCTGCTCGATCACGAGCGCGCCTCGCTCGCCCACTTCGCGGTGGTCAAGCCGCGGCCCGCCCAAACCGTGAGCGACGACGCCAGCTCTCCGCCGGCGGCCGATGCTGCGATCACCGAGGATGAGGATGCCTACTACGATTCCTTCTGGGGGCTCGACACTCTCGCCAAGACGATGGAGGCGCGGCGTAAGCGGCTCCAGCCGCGCAAGCCGCGGCTCGTCGCGGACGGCGGCTGCGGTGGGGGCGAGGCCGAATTCACGGTCGCGCTGTCGCCTCCCACCGGGCGGCTGTGGCTGATCAACGCATTCGCGTTCAAGGTTTGCGAGCGCAAGGTTCGCGATCCCTGGGATCACGTCGCGTGCGGGTGGAACGACTATGCTTCGGGCGACAAGACGATCGCATCGGGCCGCTATATGTACGAAGCGCGGTGGCCCGGAGGCGCGGTCCGCCGGGGCGCCAAAGTGCTCGACGAAACCGAGGACGGCGCCGCGATCGTGATCCGGCGCGATTGAGGGAT
>JBBRER010000194.1:0-1974 GCA_038202745.1 Sphingomonadales bacterium | reverse complement strand
ACCCGCCCCCACCCCCGCCAGCATCGCCGCCCCGAGCGCGGTGGTCTCGACGAATTCGGGCCGCTCGACGGACAAATCGAGAATGTCGGCCAGGTCCTGCGCGAGCCAGTCGTTGGCGCTCATCCCGCCGTCGATCCGCAGCGACGACCACGCCGCGCTGTCCGCGGCGAACGCTTCGGCAAGGTCGCGGGTCTGGTGCGCCATCGCCTCGAGCGCGGCGCGCACGACATGCGCGCGCGTCGTTGAAAAGCTCATCCCCGAAATGCTCGCGCGCGCCTGAGGCCGCCAGTGCGGCGCGCCCAGCCCGGACAGCGCGGGGACCACGACCACGCCGCCGCTGTCGGGCACCGAGCGCGCGAGCGCTTCGCTGTCGGCGGCCTCGGCGATGATCCCGAGGCTGTCGCGCAGCCATTTGATCAGGCTCCCGGCCACGAACACCGAGCCTTCGAGCGCGTAAGTCCGCTTGCCCGCTTGCTGGTTGAGCACGGTGCCGAGCAGCCGGTGTCCCGAGCGCGGCACCGCGCCGCCCATGTTGGCGAGCACGAACGCGCCGGTGCCATACGTCGCTTTGGTTTCGCCCGGGGCAAGGCAGCCTTGGCCGATCGTCGCCGCCTGCTGGTCGCCCGCCATCCCGCAGATCGGGATCGCGCGGCCGAGCAGGTCGGGCAGTGTCGCGCCGAAGTTGCCAGCGGTGTCGACGACCTCGGGCAGCGCGGTGCGCGGAACCCCGAACAGATCGCACAAGCCCGGGTCCCAGCTTGCCTCGGCGAGCGGCAAAAGCGAGGTGCGGCTGGCGTTGCTGGCATCGCTGACGTGGAGGCCTCCGGTGAGTTTCCACACCAGCCAGCTTTCGACCGTCCCCAATGCGAGTGTGCCTGCAGCCGCGGCGGCGGCAACCGCGCGCACGTTGCCCACCAGCCAGCGCATCTTGGTCGCGGAGAAATAAGGATCGAGCAGCAGCCCGGTCGCGGCTTGGACCACCGGCTCCTGTCCCGCCGCGCGCAACGCATCGCAAGCGTCGGCGGTACGGCGGTCCTGCCAGACAAGCGCGTGGTGGAGCGGTTCGCCGGTGGTGCGATCCCACGCGACCACGGTCTCGCGCTGGTTGGTGATGCCGAGCGCGGCGATCCGCTCAGCGCCGTCCGCCCCGGCGACCGTTTCGCGCGCGCAAGTCAGCGTTTTGTCCCAGATTTCGCGCGCATCGTGCTCGACCCAGCCGGGCTGCGGATAGAACTGGGCAAGTTCGCGCTGCGCGACCGCGACGACCTTGCCCGCCAGGTCGAACGCCATCGCGCGCGTGGACGTCGTCCCCGCGTCGAGCACCAGGATCAGTTCGCCCGCCATTCCGCTCTCCCGTGCCCACTTATCCGTTCGTGTCGAGCGGCTAGGGTGGCGGCGGGAGAGCGAGATGGCCGACGAACTGATCCTGGTGCTCGACGCCGGAACCACCTCGACCCGCGCGATGGCGTTCGATCTGGCGGGGAAGGTCCACGCGGTCGCGCAGCGCGAGCTGACCCAGTTCTATCCGCAGCCCGGCTGGGTCGAGCACGATGCCGCCGAGATCTGGGCGCACACGCTGGCCTGCGCGCGCGATGTCGTGGCCAAAGCCGGGGGGGCGGGGCGGATCGCCGCGCTTGGGATCACTAACCAGCGCGAAACCGTCGTCGCTTGGGACAAGCGCAGCGGGCAGCCGCTCCATCATGCGCTGGTGTGGCAGGACCGCCGCACTGCCGCGGCCTGCGATGCGTTGCGCGCGGCGGGGCAGGAGCCGGTGGTCCAGGCCGCGACCGGGCTGCTGCTCGATCCCTATTTCTCCGCCACCAAGATGCGCTGGCTGATCGATAACGTGCCTGCGGTGGCCGATGCGGCTGCGGCGGGCGCGTTGGCGCTCGGGACGGTCGAAAGCTGGCTGGTGTGGAACCTGACCGGCGGTCTGCATGTCAGCGATGCCAGCAACGCCAGCCGCACCAGTCT
>JBBRER010000193.1:0-1989 GCA_038202745.1 Sphingomonadales bacterium | reverse complement strand
TTTCAGGATGATGAAATAGACGAACGCCAGCACCAGCAACGCCTTGGCCAGCTCCCACAACACATAGCCCGGTCGCGGCGATGCGCGGCGCGTGGCGGCGCGGATCTCGTCGCTGATGGCGCGCTGCACCTCGTCCTTGGCGTCTTCGACCGCGGCCTTGACCTGCAGGCTCATGTCGTCGGCGATGCGCTTGCGAACCCGCTCGGCGTCGACGCGCGAAACTTTTCCGGACTCGATCGCCCGCGTTGCATCGGCGACCGCCTGCTTGCTGTCGATCGTCGATTCTTCGACGATCGCGCTGTCGCTCTTGCTCGCGGCCTCGGCATCGGCCTTCGCGGCCGCCTCGGCGTCGCGCCGGGCTTCTTCTCCTTGGAGAACGCGTACGCCTTTGCGATCGATGACGATGCGTTTGCCATCCTTCTCGATCACGATGCCGTGTTCCGAGAGCGCCATGGGGCCCGCCGATTTGCCGCTCGCCGTGGGCGGCCCGGGCGCAGCGGGTGCTTCAGGCGGTCCCGGGAAGTCGGGAATCGGCACATCGATCGGCCGAGTCGGCTTGCCGCCGACCGATGGCTGGATATGGACGTTCTTGCCATCCGAATGGATCGCGATATCGACCGGCTTTTTCAGATCGGCTGCATTGATCGAGACCGATGGGCGATCGAGGCCGGTGATGTCACCCAAGATGTTTGCGCCGACGATGATCACGAAGCCGATCAGCGCCATGCGCCGCCAGGAAATCGTCGCGACCCAACTCGCGGCCGCTGCATTGAAGCTGCGCAGCCGCCGTCCGAACCGGCCCAGATGCTCGGTCGCGTCGCTGGCGAACACGCCCAGATCCTCGACCCAGCGTTTCTGTCGGGGAGGTCCCTGGGCATCGGGGCGATCGGGGGTTGTATTCATGAATCGGTAAAGGAAAGGGGCCCGGGCCTCGCGCGGCTCGGAGAGTGTGTCGGCGTTCCCTGGCGAACGGATCGAAGCATACGAACCTGCGTGGCCGCGCGCATCGGCAGGGCGATGCGCGGCGCAAACCTCGGCATGAAGTGCAAGACGCGTGGACGGGCAGCGCGCCGCGCGCCGGCCTCAGCGCGCCGTGCGTGTCTTCCTGGCAGCAGCGCGGCGCTTGGCGGGGGGCTTCGGGGAGCGCTGTGACACGGGCGGCGAAGCACCTTTCGACGCGGCTTTCACGACGGTCTTTCTTGCAGCAGCCTTCACCCCTTCGGTTCGGGCCGGCGCAGCGCGGTCCTCGTGTGGGCGGGCGATCTCGGAACTCGCGAGCGCGGCTTTTGCCACCTTTGCGAATTGGTCCTGCATGTAGCCCAGCCAGTTGTTGGCCGCCAGGCCCGCGAGCGCGGAGGCCGGAGATGTCATCGGCGCTTTGGGAGGTGGGGCCGATGAGCGCGCCGCTTTGCGTGCAGTCTTCCCGGTCGTGGCGGGTCGTTCGTCGATGGCTTCGCTCGCCTGCGCATCGGCAGCAGGGCGATCTATTGCCGAAGCCTCCCGCTCGGCCTCGTCAAGCTCGGGAGGCTTGGCTTCAGGCGCGCGTCGCGTTTGATCGGCCCCGGTACTTCTCGCGTTTTCGGCCGCTTGCGCGACCGGCCATCCCGGAGGCAGCCCACTCGGCGTGAGCGGCGCGGTCGATGCGGCCTTGGGCGCTTGCGGCATCTCGGTGACTGCACCCAGCGATCGAATCGCCGCGATCGTGTGGCGCTGGACTTCGAGCCCCTGGATCGTGGCGCGCAGCAGGTTGAGATTCACTTCAAGCCACGACTCCGCCGCCTTGAGATCGGAGATGCGCTTGTCGAGCTCTTCCACGTCGAGGGTGGGCAGGAGAAAGCCCGGCACCGCGGTATTGCCGGGCACGTTTCCCCAGAGCTTCTTCATGAAATCGACGCCGCCCGCGAGACCCTGCGCAAAGGGCTGGCCGAAGGCCGGTGAGTCGGGAGACGACCCCGGCGACGAAGCCGCACTGCCGAACAACGAGAAGGG
>JBBRER010000192.1:0-2087 GCA_038202745.1 Sphingomonadales bacterium | reverse complement strand
AATCGGCGGAGAACCCCGGCGCGGCCACCGCGAGGCGGCGCGTGCCGCGCGCCGCTTCGGCGGCGAGAGTCGCTTCGGTCGACGGTTCGAGCCATTTGGCGCGGCCGAAGCGCGACTGGAATGCGACTTCGACGCGCAATTCAGGGTACGCGGGCGCAAGCGCTTCGGCGAGCAGCCGCGCGGTCTTGCGGCAGTGGCAGTGATAGGGATCGCCCAGATCGAGCGTCCGTTGCGGCATCCCGTGGAAGCTTAGCACGAGCACTTCGGGGACGAACGCCAGCGCGCTCAGCTGGCGCGCAATGTCGCTGCACAGCGCTTCGATGTGCACCGGGTCGTCGTAGTAGGAGGGCAACGTGCGGATCGCCGGCTGCCAGCGCATTTTGGTGAGCGCCGCGCCCATCGCGTCGATCGCGGTCGCGGTCGTCGCCGCGCAGTACTGCGGATAGAGCGGTGCGACGAGTACGCGGTCGCAACCTTCGGCCTTGAGCCGCGTCAGCTCCGCGCCGAGCGCGGGGCCGCCATAACGCATTGCATGCGCGACGCGCACCTCCGGCCCCAGCCGCTCCTGCAGCAGCCGGGCTTGCGCCGCGGTAATCGCGGCGAGCGGCGAGCCGTCCGCGCCCCAAACCTGACGGTAAGCGCGCGCCGATTTCCTCGGCCGGGTGGTCAGGACGATTCCGCGCAGGATCGGCTGCCACAACAGTGGCGGCAGCTCGACCACGCGGCGATCGGACAGGAACTCGGCAAGGTAGCGCCGCACCGCGCCGGGATCGGGCGCATCCGGAGTGCCGAGATTGACCGCCAGCACGCCGATCTTTGCGCCCGGTATCGACGGATGATTGATCGACCGACTCACCACTCCCTCCCCCGCTTATGCTGACGAACGGAGTTATATGAGGGCTGGTTTTGCATCCTATCCACCCTCGCCCAGCGGCAAGGTCCGCAGACGCACCCCGGTCGCGGCGAACAGCGCGTTGGCGATCGCGGGGGCGGCGACCGCGACCCCGAGCTCGCCCGGATCGAACGGCGCCGCCTCGCCGTCGACGAAATCGACCTCGATTTCGGGCGCGTCGGCAAGCAGTGGCGGGCCGAGAGCGCCAAGGCGGCCCTGCGTGGGCAAGCCGTCGCGATAGCCGGTGGCGCTCCCCACCGCGAGCCCGAGCCCGAAGATCAGCCCGCCTTCGATCTGCTGGCGCGCGATATCGACGTTGACGATCCGACCGATGTCGGCGACCGCGACGATCCGGTCGACCTTGATCCCGCCCGCGTCGCGCCGCGCGGTCGCGACCGCGGCGATTCGCCCCTCGCGCCCCCCTCGGTCGAGCCGGAAGCACGCCAGCCCCTGCCCACCCGCGCCGCCGTTCCATTCGGCAAGCGTCGCCGCGCGCTGGAGCACCTGCGCAAGCTTCACGTCGCCGCCGAGCAGCGCCATCCGGTACGACAGCGGCTCTCGCCCCGAGCGGTGGGCGAGCTCGTCGATGAAGCTTTCGGTGAAGAACGCCGTGTAGCCGGGGGCGTTGCCGCGCATTCGTCCGGTCGGGAGCGGAATTGCGGTCGGGACGTGCTCGACCAAGAGATGCTCGATCCCGTAAGCGGGAACGGCGCCTTCGATCGCCAGCGGATCGGTCGCGTCCTGACCGGCGCGGGCAGCCCACGGTCCTTCTGCGCCGAACAGCCGCCGTCCGAGCTCGGCGGTCGAGGACGGGCACGCGATGCGCGTTTTCCAAGCCGCGACGGTGCCGTCCTGCGCGGTGCGCGCGGCGAGCACCGCGACGACCGGAGCACGCGGCAGGCCCGCGAGATGCTCCTGCCAGCGCGACCAAGTCAGCTGCACCGGCTTTCCGACATCGCGGGCGATGATCGCCGCCTCGACCGCGTGAGCGTGATCGAGTCGGGCGTCGAAGCTGCCCCCGGCGAGGACAGGATAGACGATCACATCGCGCGCCGAGAGCCCGAGCGCGGCGGCGCAATCGCGGCGCAGGGCGGCCGGCGCCTGGCTCGCGGCCCACACTTCGAGCCGGCCGCCGCCTAGCCGCGCGGTCGCACTCGCGGTCTCAACGCTGGCGTGGAGCGCGGAAGCCACCCGG
>JBBRER010000191.1:0-2140 GCA_038202745.1 Sphingomonadales bacterium | reverse complement strand
GGCCGACATGAACCTTTTTCGATCCGCGAATAGGCCCAGTGGTGACGCCAATCTCGAGGTGGGAGTTCATTTCGGCCATGTGCGTTTCCTTGTGGGCGAAATGGAAAGCGCGGCTGCCATGCCGGCCCTCCCTACGCCCGTGTTAGCGGGTTCAGGTTCGACGGGTCGTGGGGCGCGACGCCCACCTCTCAGCCAAGCTGGCTCCCCGGGGATGGCTTAGTCTAGAACGCCGCGCGGACCCGGGAAAGCCCTAAACGCGCGCCCGTCAGCCCGGGCGGCGGGGGCGAGGGATCAACATGCCGACGCGGCCCCGATAGGCGTGGTAATCCTTGCCGAACGTGCCGATCAGATCGCGTTCCTCGAGCTGGATCGCGATCAGGATGTAGGCGGTGGTCGCCGCGGCGAACAGCAGGTGCCCCTGGCTCATCGTCGCGGCGCTCCAGAACGCGAGGATGAACCCCAGGTAGATCGGATGGCGCACGAAGCCGTAGAGGAACGGGGTGCGAAACGCGCTCGGCTGCTCGGTCTCGCCGCGCCAGTGGAGCCACACCTGGCGCAGCCCGAACAGCTCGAAGTGACTGATCATGAACGTCGAGAGCAGCACCGTCAGCCAGCCGAGCCAGAACAGCACCCCCATCGCGGTCGCGGCTGCTCCGCCCAATTGCCACACCGGCGCGGGCAGCGGGCGCCACAGCGCGTAAAGCAGCACCAGCGCAAGACTGGCGAACAGCACGTACGTCGAGCGCTCGATCGCGGGGGGCACCGCGCGCGTCCACCAGCGTTTGAAGAACGGGCGCGCCATCAGGCTGTGCTGGACCGCGAACAGCCCGAGCAGCGCTATATCGATCGCCAGCGAAGACCCGAGGGGGCCGACAAGGCCGCTGTCGATCGTCTTGGGCACCGCCAAATTGCCGACAAAGCCGATCGCGTAAAGGAAGCTGAACAGGAAAATCAGATAGGCGACAAGGCCGTAAAACGCGGCGAGCAGACGCGACATGCTTCCCTCCCAAGACAGCAGCGGTGACCCGACCGGAAGCTAGGCCGAAATCGTGCGCCGCGCAACGGCGCGAGCCTTTATGCGCCGCTGGACCCTTTGCGCGGGCCAAGCGTTGTCGCAGCATCACACCAAGGAGAGATTCCGATGCCCCGCATTCTTACCGCCGCTCTCGCCGCCGCCGCCGCGCTCAGCTTCGCCGCGCCCGCGTTCGCGCAGGACACTATGGCGACGATGCCAATGAGCGATTACCCGTGGTGCTCGGGCACGGTGATGGATCATTGCCGCCAGCACGAGGGCATGTCGGGCACGATGATGCATCACGGCTGGAGCAAGCATCACAAGTGGATGAAGCATCACCGGATGATGAAGCATCACTCCCGCATGATGAACGGCCATACGATGATGCACACCGCGCCGACCCCCGAGCACAAGATGTAATCGGCAACCGGGCCGCGCCTCCGGCGCGGCCCCTTGCGGCTACTTGACCCCGCCGGGCTTGGGCACGCCGTCGTGCCCGCCGAACTTGTTGCGCAGCGCGGACAGGAAGCGGTTGGCGGTGCCGATGTCGTCGTGGCTGGTGAACCGCGTGAACAGCGCGTCGGCGATGACCGGGGTGGCGACGCCCTGCTCGATCGCGGCGTTGAGCGTCCACCGCCCCTCGCCCGAATCGGCGACGCGCGCGCTGTAGTCCGCCAACCCCTTGCCGCCGGCGAGCGCTTCCGCCCCCAGATCGAGCAGCCACGAGGCAACCACGCTGCCCCGCCGCCAGACTTGCGCGATCGCCGCCAGATCGAGCTTGTAGGCGCGCTCCTCGGGCACCGGCGGATCGCCTGCACTCGCAAAGAGTGCAAACCCTTCCGCAAACGCCTGCATCATCCCGTATTCGATCCCGTTGTGGACCATCTTGACGTAGTGCCCCGCGCCCGCCTTGCCGCAGTGGAGCCAGCCCGCCTCGCCCGGCGCGAGCGGCTGGCCTTCGTGAACCGGGGTGCGCGGCGCCATCTCGACCCCCGGCGCAAGCGCCTCGAAGATCGGGAGGTTGCGCTTCACGCCATCATCATCGCCGCCGATCATCAGCGAATAGCCGCGCTCCAATCCGAACAACCCGCCGCTGGTCCCGCAATCGAGGAACGCGATACCTTT
>JBBRER010000190.1:0-2174 GCA_038202745.1 Sphingomonadales bacterium | reverse complement strand
CCGGCCCTTTTCTTTTGGCCGCCAGCGGCTAGCGTGCGGCGATGGCCCGCCGCGCTCCCAACCCCAGTTCGCTCGCGCCGATGATGCGCGACCAGGGCGACATCAAGGTCCGTCCGCTGGGAATGCGCGGGGTGTGGGGCGAAGACCTCTATCACCGCCTGATGCAGCTGACCTGGCCGCGGCTCGGGCTGCTGTTCGCCGCCGGGTTCCTGGCATTCAATCTGCTGTTCGGGGTGCTCTACCGGCTCGATCCCGCGGGCCTGTCCGAACCGCACGAGCCCAGCGCGCTGCCACTGCTCGCGCGCGACTTCTTCTTCAGCGTGCACACCGTGGCGACGATCGGGTATGGCAACACTTATCCGGTATCCGCCTATGCGAACGTGCTGGTGGTGGCCGAAATCACGGTCGGCATCCTGATCTTCGCGCTGACCACGGGGATTGCGTTCGCGCGCTTCTCGCGCCCGACGGCGCGCATCCTGTTCAGCGAAATCGCGGTGGTGCGCGAGGTCGGCGGCACCCCGACGCTGATGCTGCGCGCCGCCAACCAGCGCCACAACCTGATCTATTCGGCGCAAGTCGAAGTGTCCTTGCTGATCGATGACATGTTCGACGGCAAGCCGATGCGCCGGTTCGTCGATCTCGAGCTGCTCCGCCACCGCAACCCGGTGTTTGCATTGACCTGGACGATCATGCACCCGATCGATGCGAACAGCCCGCTCCACGGCTGGATCGAGCACCAATCGCAAATGGGCAATGCCGAGATCATCGTCGTGCTGTCGGGCACCGACGCGTCGAGCGGGCAGACGATCTACGGCCGCTGGGCCTATCGCGCCGAAAACGTCCGTTGGGGAATGCGCTTTGCGGATATCCTGGGCATCGACGAGCAGGGGGTGCGCACGATCGATTACGAGCGATTCCACGCGGTCGAGGAGGGATGATGGCGACCCGGGCGCTTGTGCTTGCCGCCGCGCTGCTCGCACCGTTTCCGCTCGTCGCGCAAGCTGCGCCCCCGCTCGCGCAGCGCGTCGCGGCCGAGCTCGCCCAGGCGCCCGCGGGAACGCGAATCGGGGTGCTGGTAATCGACGAGGCCGGGCGCGAAGTGTTCGCGCAATTGCCCGACCAGCGCTTCGTCCCCGCTTCGAACACCAAGCTTTACACGACCGCGGCCGCTTATGCGCTGCTTGGCGGGATCGATCTGCCCGATGCCGCGGGCGGGACGGGGGTGGCGCTCGAGGACGGCGATGTGGCGCTATACGGGCGCGGCGACGCGCGGCTCTCGGGGCGCGAGGACTGCCGCGAGGATTGCCTCGCCACGCTCGCCGACGCGGTCGCGCTCAGCACCCGCCGGGTCCGCGACGTGATCGGCGACGATACCTGGTTTCCCGACCAGCGGTGGTCGCCGGGGATGAGCTGGAACAATATCGGGACCGCGGACGGTACCGCGATTTCGGCGTTGACGCTCGACGACGACACCGTGCGGTTCGATCTTGCGCCCGGTGTCGTGGGAGCGGCGCCGAAGGCGTCGCTGGGCGCCTACGCCGCGCTGACCAACGCGGCGACGACCACCTCGAGCGGCGAGGACAACACCGAAATTGACCACCTGCCAGGCACCCGCGCTTACCGGCTCTATGGCAGCCTGCCCGCCACAGCGCAGGCTAACGCCGGATCGGTCGGGGTCGACGATCCGGCCGAATTCGCGGCGTTTCGCTTTGCGGAAATGCTACGCGCGCGCGGCGTCCAAGTGACCGGAGCGGTCCGCGCGAGGCACCGCGGGGTCACCGCGGCCGACCAGAAGCCGCGCACCGCTCCGCCGCCAAGCCCCGAGCCCCACTGGCTCGCGCGGCTCGTCCCGCCGCCGCTCGCCGCCGATGTTGTCGAGATCAACAAGAGGTCGAACAACGTCCACGCCGAAGTTCTGCTGCGCCGGCTCGGGCGACTGGCGGGCGGGGGCTCGCTTGCCGACGGTCTGGAGGCCGCGCAGCGGGTGTTCGAGGGCGCCGGAATTCCGCGCGCAGGGTACGAGTTCTCCGACGGCTCGGGGATGTCGACCTACAACCGCGTTTCCCCGCGCGCGACCGTGGCGTTGCTGCGCTGGGCGGCGGGGCAGCCGTGGGGCGCGGCGTGGCGCGCTTCGTTGCCCGTGGGCGGGACCGATGGCACTTTGCGGCGGCGCT
>JBBRER010000189.1:0-2394 GCA_038202745.1 Sphingomonadales bacterium | reverse complement strand
GGGGTTGGCCGCGATCCGCGCGGCAAGCACGCGGGCACCGGCCAACAACTCGGCGTCGGGCACCACTTGCGAAACCAGCCCGATCCGCAGCGCCTCGGCCGCGTCGATCGTCTCGCCGGTCAGCGTCAGTTCGGCCGCCTTGGAGAAGCCGACGATCCGCTGGAGCAGCCACGCCCCGCCGTCGCCGGGAATGATCCCGAGCTTGACGAAGCTTTCGGCGAACTTCGCGCTCTGTCCCGCCACGCGCAGGTCGCACATGCATGCAAGATCGAGCCCGGCGCCGATTGCCGCGCCGTTGACCGCGGCGATCACCGGCACTTCGAGCGCGGCAAACGCCAGCGGCAAGCGCTGGATCCCACGCTTGTAATTGCCACGGGTGTGCGCCGGGAGGCTGGCGTTGAGTCCGCCGCTGTCGGGCTTCATCGCCTTGAGATTGCCGCCCGCCGAAAACGCGGTCCCCGCGCCGGTGAGGATCGCGACGCGCACCGCCGCGTCGGCTTCCATCGCGGCGAGCGTGGCAAGCAATGCTTCGATCAGGTCGATGTCGGAGATCGGATTGCGCAATTCGGGCCGGTTGAGCGTGATCGTGGCGACGCCGTCGCCGTCGAGCTCGTAAAGAACGGGGGTGTCCAAGCCGCATCTCCTGTCTGGTTGGCGTCGCATATGCGAGCGCGCGACGCTTGTCAGCCGATCATCCGGTCGACGAACCAATAGCTCGCGGTGATCCCGATGCCATAAGCGGCAAAGCGGGTCGCGGGAGCAAGCGATTGCGGAGAGTCCCGGCGCACCCCGGCGATCAGCATGAGCGCCACCGCGACGATGAGCAGCTGCCCCGCTTCGACCCCCAGGTTGAACGTTACCAGCGCGGCGGGAACGTCTCCCGAAGGCAGCCCGATCTCGCGCAGCGCGCCGGCAAAGCCGAAGCCGTGGATCAACCCGAAGAAGAACGCGACCAGCCACGGGATACGCTCCGACAGGCGCGGCGCGCCGGGGCGGCGTTTGACGATCTCGACCGCGAGAAACACGATCGACAGCGCGATCAGCGCCTCGACCGGCGCTTGCGCCAGCCCGATCAGCCCGAGCGTGGTTCCAGCCAGCGTCAGCGAATGCGCTACGGTGAACGCGGTCGCGGCGCGGACGACCGGTCCCAGGCGCCCGAGCAGCAGCACCAGCGAGACCACGAACAGCAGGTGATCGTAACCGGTCAGGATATGCTCGATGCCGAGCATAAAATAGCTGCGCGCGACCTCCCAGCGATCCGGCACCGTCGCGACGGTGACGCGCGGATGAGTCGCGGTCAGCCGCGCGGCCTGGACGGGCCGTCCGAGCGGCGCGATCCGCACCAGCGCATCGGTGAACGCGGCGTCCATTCCCGCAATTCCGACCTCCGCACCGGCAAGATCGTGCGCGCACTTGACCTGCGAGCTTAGCACGAGCGCCGGACCTTCGAGCCGCGCGACCGGCGCGCTTTCGCGGCAGAACGCGGGCAGGGCGGGGCGGGTGTGCGTCGCCAGCCCGCCGAGGACGGGAGCCTTCCACACCATGCCCCAGTGCGCGGCGTCACGCTGGGTCAGTTCGAGGTAGCCAGGGCGCAATTCGTCGGCACGCGCGGGCGACACCAGCGCGGCCAGGATGATCGACGCCAGCAGAAGTCGGATCATCGCGGCTTGGCAATCACGACATCGTATCCGGCGAGCATCCGCTTGAACGCTGCGTCCTGTGCGTGCCCGACCAAGGCCGCGCGCCAATCGTTCTCTAGTTGCTGACGAACGCTTGCCAGGCTGGGCTTGACCGGCGCCTCGCGCGCGGTGACGCGGACGAGATGGAGCCCCAATCCCGATCCCACCGGACCGCTCCATTGTCCGGGCGGCAAGTCGGGGAGCGCGGTCGCGAAAGCGTCGCCGAACCGCCCGGCGACCGCATCGCTCGCGGCACGATCGATGTGCGCCGGAAGCGGCGAGGGGGTGCCCGCCACGCGCTCGCCGCGCCGCGCCCGCCCCAGCGCATCCGCCGCAAGGATACGCGCTTCGGGCGTGTCCGCGCCGAGATAGACCTGGTCGAAGCTGAAGCGCGGGTCGCTGACGTAGCGCGCGGTATCGCGGTCGAGCAGCGCCTGCAGTTCGGCATCGCTCGGCACCGCAGCGTCGGCATCTGCGGAAGCGAGCCCCTCAAGCTTGCGCCGCATCCGCCGCACCACGACTTCGTCGTCCTTGTCGAGCCCGAGCCGCAGCGCCTCGCGGTAATAGACTTCGTCCGCGACGTAGCCGCGGATCATCCCGTCCACCTCGTCCGGGGAGGGCGGGCGGTGGAAGCTGTCGACGAACCGCCCGACGAGCCGCGAAACCACTGGCTCGTCGACCACGATCCGCCGCTCGCCAAGATCGGGCGGGCGGT
>JBBRER010000188.1:0-2518 GCA_038202745.1 Sphingomonadales bacterium | reverse complement strand
GGTATTGTTCGCAGCGATGGCGTCAGGAGCGACAGGATGAACCGGCTGGTGCTGGGCGCGGTATCGGCGTTGCTGCTGGTCGCGGCGGGTCTGTTCTGGTGGCAGGGCCGGGCCGAGACCGAGCGTTCGGCGCCCGCGCTCGCGCCGCCCGAACTCGCCAGCGGCACGCCGCCCGAAGATGACATCCCCGACGAGGACGGCAGCGGGCTGCGCGGCGCGGCGCTGCCGTCGGTCGACCCGGTGACGCGCGAGCAGAAGCGCTTCGACCGGCTCGACCGCGACCGCGACGGGCGAATCACCCGCAACGAGATGCTCGCGATGCGCGTCGCCGCGTTCCGCAAGCTCGACGCCGATCACAACAACCTGCTCAGCTTCGAGGAGTGGTCCACGGTCACCGAGAACCGCTTCAAGGGCGCCGATCATAACGGGGACGGCGCGCTGACCCGCGAGGAATTCGCGACGACCAAGCCCAAGCAGCCCAAACATCCGGGGTGCAAGTGCTAGGCTAGCCACGCCCCAAGATCGGACTTGGCCCGATCGGTGTAGGCGGCCTTGCGCTGCTTTTTCCTCACCGCTTCATCGACCGGCAGGAACAGTCCGAAGTTGACGTTCATCGGCTGATAGGTCTCGACCTCGGCATCGCCGGTGACGTGCGCGAGCAGCGCGCCGAGCGCGGTGGTGCGCGGCGGCTCACACCATGTCTGGCCCGCGAGTTCGGCCGCCGCCATCATCCCCGCCATCAGCCCGATCGCGGCGCTTTCGACATAGCCTTCGCACCCCGTGATCTGCCCGGCGAAGCGCACGTGCGGCGCGGTCTTGAGCCGCAATTGCCGGTCGAGCAGCGCGGGCGAGTTGATGAACGTATTGCGGTGCAGCCCCCCGAGCCGCGCGAACTCGGCATTCTCGAGCCCGGGAATGGTGCGGAAGATGCGCTGCTGCTCGCCGTATCTGAGCTTGGTCTGGAAGCCGACCATGTTCCACAGCGTGCCGAGCTTGTTGTCCTGGCGCAGCTGAACCACCGCATGCGGCCAGCGCCCATTGGGAAACTCCGGCGAAGAATCGCGCGGGTTGTCGAGCCCAACCGGCTTCATCGGGCCGAAGCGCAGCGTGTCCACCCCGCGCGCCGCCATCACCTCGACCGGCATGCAGCCCTCGAAATAGGGCGTGCTCGCTTCCCATTCGCGGAACTCGGTCTTGTCGCCGGCGAGCAGCTCTTCGCGAAACGCGAGGTATTGCTCGCGGTCCATCGGGCAATTGACGTAGTCCTTGCCGCCCTTATCCCACCGCGCGGCCATCCACGCGACGTCCATGTCGATGCTCTCGTGCTGGACGATCGGCGCAATCGCGTCGAAGAACGCGAGGCTCTCGGCGCCGGTCGCCGCGCCGATGCTGGCGGCGAGCGATGCGGCCGTAAGCGGGCCGGTGGCGACGATGGTCAGGCCCGCAGCCGGTAGCGTGTCGATCCGCTCGCGGACGACCTCGAGCGTCGGCTGCGCGGCCAGCGCCTGCTCGATCGCGGCGCTGAACACGTCGCGATCGACCGCCAGCGCCGATCCCGCGGGGACTTGCGCCTGGGCGGCGGCGACCATGACCAGCGAATCGAGCCGCCGCATCTCGTGGTGGAGCAGCCCGACCGCGTTGTTCTCGTGATCGTCCGAGCGAAACGAGTTCGAACACACCAGCTCGGCCAGCCCGGCGCCCTGATGCGCGGGGGTGGTGTCGCCGCCGCCGCGCATTTCCGACAGCCTCACTTTGACCCCGCGGCGCGCGAGCTGCCACGCCGCCTCGCTCCCGGCGAGCCCGCCGCCGATGATGTGGACGTCGTGTCCCATTGCCGTCGCTCAACCGTTCCAGGCGGCGATCGTCGTGCGGTGGAGCTCGCGCCGGTGGCCCTCATAGCCGCCGCTCGCCTTGTGGAGCAGCGCGCGGTTGTCCCACATCACCAGCATGTCCGGCTCCCACCGCTGGCGGTGGACGAAGCGCTCGTCGCCCTGCCACGCGGCGAGTTCGCGCAGCAGCGGCAGCGCCTCTTCGTCGGGCATGTCCGCGATTCCGATGATATAGCCGAGCGTGCTGTAGAACCCGCGTCGCCCGGTTTCGGGATGCGCAATAATCAGCGGGTGGCGCTGCGTCGCCATTGCCTCCGCGCTTGGCAGGATGTCCATCGAGCGGCCTTTGTCGCGCGCGCCGTAGGTGCCGTCGGGCGCATAAGCATACCGCGCCGAATGAACCGCAACGAGGTCGGCTAGTTCGGCCTGGCGCCCGGGCGGCAGCGCCTCCCATGCCGCCTGCTGGTTGGCGAACAGCGTGTCGCCACCGCTTGGCGGGATATCGATCGCGAGCAGGCAAGTGCCCGCGGGCGGGCGGGCTTGGAAGCTCCAGTCGCTGTGCCAGTTCTCGGCGAACAACGGCGTGCGCTCGTCGGCCTCGCGCAGGATCGCGGCGATGTGCTGGCGACCGGGGATCGGGGCGAAGAAGGGGTCGGTTCCAAACCCGCCCAGTGCCATGGTGAACCGCT
>JBBRER010000187.1:0-2616 GCA_038202745.1 Sphingomonadales bacterium | reverse complement strand
GCTCGAGCTGACCGACGAGGCCGCTGCCGGACTCGACGCGCTGCGCGCGGGCTTCCTCCATTTCGAGGACGCGGTCCAGGCGATGCAGGCCGGGCAATCGAGCCACGTCTATACGATCGCCGCCCCGCGCGATTTCTTCGCCGCGTGGCTCGCGCCGCGGTTGGCGAAGTTCCGCGAGGCGAGGCCCGAAGTGCGCTTCGCGCTGGTCGATGGCGAAACCGCCGATTTCACCGAGGCCAATCTCGATCTCGCGGTGCGCTGGGCCGAAGGGCCGGGCGACCTCGAAGGTGTCGCGCTGGGCGAGGCGGGGTTCGTCACCGTCGGGAAAGGCGCGTGGATCGCCTGGCCGGGCGACGCGTTGCCCGCGGCGGAGGGCGAGGACACCGCGCCGATCACGGTAGGCGACGCCGGGCAGGCGTTCGCCGCCGCCGCCGCCGGTCTTGGCCGCGCGAGGGTGCCTAGCCTGCTAGCGCAAAGCTGGCAGGGCCACGGCCTGGTGAGCGAACTTGCGGCGCCCGAACCGTGCCGCTTCGGCTACTGGCTGGTCGCGCCCACACCGCAGTGGCGGCAGAAAAAGGTCAAGGCGCTAGTGGCGTTCCTGACCGAAGACTGACGTGTCAGCGGCGGCCGATGCCGCCGATCTTGCCCGCGACCAGCGCGCCGAGCGCGATCGAAGCGATTTGCGGCAACACTTTCTTGATCGCGTCCACGCCCACCCCGGTCGAGCCCGAGGTCTGTTGAGCGACCGAGCGGCTGACGTCCTTCGACCCGAAAATCGATCCCAGCACCGAGTTGCCATGATCCTCGGCCGCGTCGGTGCCGGCTTCGGGGAGCGCGGCATCGCTCGCGGGCACGGCCAAGTTCCCTTGAGCGACTTCGTGCTCGATTTTGGGCAAGACCATCGGGGCAAGCGCGCCGATCACCGATTCGAGCTGTCCGGCCGATAATCCGGTACGCGCGGCGATCTGCTGGAGCGCGCCGCTGCCCGCGACGGACTTGATTGTATCGAACATCGACATCGCTAGATTCCTTCGGTTCGGGAGTCGAACGCACAACGGCCCCGCGCCGCGCCGGTTCCACGTCCGTTTTGCAAACGCCGCGGGGTATTCTAAGCCTGTCCCGGGAGACGATGCATGAGCCTGATTGCTGAATGGCGCGGACTGTCGAAACCGCAGCGCACCGCGGTGTGGGCGGCGTATCTGGGCTGGACGCTCGACGCGTTCGATTTCTTCCTGATGGTGTTTTGCCTCAAAGCGATCGCCGAGGCGTTCGGGGCGCCGGTTAAATCGGTGTCCGAGGCATTGTTCTACACGCTGGCGATGCGCCCGGTGGGCGCGCTGGCGTTCGGCTGGCTGGCCGAGCGCGTCGGGCGGCGTCCGGTGCTGGTGATCGTGGTGCTGTCGTTCTCCGCGCTGTCGGCGCTGTCGGGGCTGGCGCAGACGCTGGGCCAGTTGCTCGCGATCCGCGCGCTGTTCGGGCTGGCGATGGGCGGCGAATGGGGGATCGGTGCGAGCCTGGCGATGGAGACGATCCCGCCACGGCTGCGCGGCCCGGTTTCGGGGCTGATCCAGTCGGGTTATCCGTCGGGGTTCCTGCTGGCAAGCGCGGCGTTCGCACTGTTCTTCGATCATATCGGCTGGCGGGGGATGTTCTTCCTCGGGCTGATCCCGGCGCTGTTCGTGCTGTTCGTGCGGCTCCACGTCGAGGAAAGTCCGATGTTCGTCGCGCGCCAGGGGCAGAAGGTCGAGCATCCGCTCCGCGCGGTCGCGGGTCACTGGAAAGTCGCGCTCTACCTGATCGTGCTGATGACGCTGTTCAACTCGTTCAGCCACGGCACGCAGGACCTTTATCCGACCTTCCTCCAGAAGCAGCGCGGCTATGGCACGCAGCTCACCGGGCTGATCGCGATCGTGATGAACCTGGGCGCGATTACCGGCGCGATGATTTGCGGGATTTATTCGGAGAGACTGGGCCGGCGGCGGACGATCGCGCTCGGCTGCACGGCGGCGCTGCTCGCGCTGCCGCTGTGGGTGTGGGCGCCGACGCCGCTGCTGCTCGGGGTGGGCGCATTCGCGATGCAGGCGGGCGTGCAGGGCGCCTGGGCGATGGTCCCCGCGCACCTCAATGAGCTGGCCCCCCCAGCAGCGCGGGCGCTGTTCCCGGGCTTCGTTTACCAACTCGGCAACCTGATCTCGTCGTACAATGTCGTCGTCCAAACGGGCATCGCAGAAAGCCGCGGCAACGATTACGCTTTTGCGCTGGCGCTGTTCGCGGGGATCGCCGCGGTGTTGCTGGCAATCTGGGCGAACCTCGGCCCCGAACGCCGGGGCGAGGCTTTGGCCCACCGCTGAGCGGCGTTACTCCGGGATCTCCCATTTGACCGAGGTTGCGTATCGCCCCGCGGACAGCGCGCCGGCGGCGTCGTTCGCGGGCTTGAACCGCGCGCGCTGGGCGATTTTCGCGCAAGCCGCCGCGTCGAGCGAGGCGAACCCGCTCGATCCGGTCACCGCGCAATTCTCGACCCGGCCGCTCACCCCGACGCTCAGCGCGACGCGAGTGACGCCGATATGGCCGAGCCGCAGGTCGCTCGTCGGATAGTCGTCCGAAGTCACCCAC
>JBBRER010000186.1:0-2701 GCA_038202745.1 Sphingomonadales bacterium | reverse complement strand
GACGATGGCCGACACGATCGAGTTGGGCGCGGTGCGGCGGCTGTTCGGCAACGAAATCGCCAATGTTTCGATGAGCAGCACCAAGTCGGCCATCGGGCACTTGCTCGGTGGCGCGGGCGCGGTCGAGACGATCTTCTGCATCCTTTCGATTCGCGACCAGATCGTGCCCCCCACGCTCAACCTCGACAACCCCGTAGAGGCCGCGCAGGGTGTCGATCTCGTGCCGCACACCGCCAAGCGGCGCGGGGTCAAGGCGGTGCTGAACAACTCGTTCGGCTTCGGCGGGACCAACGCGGTCCTGATCGTCAAGAAGGTCGAGGACTGAGGCCATGCTGCTCAGGCGCGGGTGCCTCGCGGCGCTGATCGCCGGACTGATCGCGCTCGTCGCGCTGGGCTGGACGATCGCCGGCTGGACCGCTTCGGGACCGCTCAAGCGCGACACCGCGTTCATAGTCCCCGACGGAGCGAACCTGAGCGCGGTTGCGGCCAAGCTGGCCAAGGAAGGCGCAATTTCCTCGGCCGACGGCTTCCGCCTGCGCGCGCGGATATTCGGCGCGGGTGGCTCGATCAAGGCGGGCGAGTTCCTCCTCCCCAAAGGCGCGAGCCAGTCGCGGGTGCTGGCCATGATAGAGGGCGACGAAGTGCTTCGCCGCTTCGTCACGATCCCCGAAGGAATGCCCTCGGTGATGGTCTATGAGCGCTTGATCGCACACCCGGGGCTTATCGGCAGCGTCCAAATCCCCGCCGAAGGCTCGATCCTCCCCGACACTTATGAAATCTCGAAAGGCGAGCCGCGCCAAGCGGTGGTGTTGCGGATGCAGGCGGCGATGCAGCGCACGCTGTCCGAACTGTGGGCAAAACGTGCCCAAAACCTGCCCATAACGACCCCGCAGCAAGCGCTCAGCCTCGCCGCGATCGTCGAGAAGGAAACCGGCAAACCCGCCGAACGCACGATCGTCGCGGGGCTTTACGAAAACCGTCTGCGCGCCGGGATCCCGCTCCAGGCGGACCCTACGATCATCTACCCGATCACCAAAGGCAAACCGCTCGGACGGCGGATCAACCAGTCCGAAATCCAGGCGATCAACGACTACAACACTTATACGATGCAAGGCTTGCCCAAAGGTCCGATCACCAATCCCGGAAGGGCGAGCATCGCCGCGGTGCTCAACCCGGCACGGACCGACGCGCTCTACATGGTAGCGGACGGAACGGGCGGGCATGTCTTCGCGAGCACGCTCGAGCAGCACAACGCCAACGTTGCCAAATGGTTCGCGATCCGCCGGGCGCGGGGGGAGATTTGAAATCACTGCCGAGTCCTCGCGCAGGCGGGGACCTCAGGCCCAACGCGATCGCTCACCAAGACGAATGAGGTCCCCGCCTGCGCGGAGACTCAAGGCTCGGCGATATCGAACCCGCTTGCCAACGGGTCGAGCGCATCGAGCCAGGCTTGCGCCGCGGCGCGATCGCCGGTGACCTTCAGTCCCGCGAACTCGAGCTGCTCGAGCGGAAGCTTGAGGAACAGCGCGCCGAGGAGCAATCGACGCGGCGCGGTCAGCGTGGCTTGCGGCGCGGCCAGCGCCGTCATCCGCGCGACCATCACCGTGCCCGCCTCGACGCCCGCGGTCTCCTTGCGCTCGGGCATGACGAGATTGACCGCGACCGTTCGCCCGCCGAGCTTCGCGGGATCGAACCGCGTCGCGGCTGAATCAAGCAGCAGCTGGGTCGGCACCGCCGCGATCAAGTCCTGGCTCTGGATCGAGGCGGCGGCGGAATGGTAGCCCACGCGCAAGTCGCGCGCGGCGGAGAGGAACTGATTGCGCCAGATCGCGCTTTCGGCCTGGTAGCCCTGCTGCTCGTAGCTGTCGGCGAGCAGCGCCCGCCCCGCGGCGTTGGCGGGATCGGCGAACACCAGCTGATTGAGCAGGTCCGACGACCACCGATAATCGCCCCCGGCCATCGCCTGTCTCGCGAGCGCAAGGACTTTGCCCGCACCGCCCATCGCGGCGACGCTACGCTTGGCGCGCTCTTCCGGCGGCCACGGATCGAGATTGGCGGGCACCGCGTCGTACCACCCGAGATAAAACTGGTAGATCGCCTTCGAATTGTGGCTGTACGTCCCGTAGTACCCGCGATCGTACCATTGCCCGGCGAGGCTCGGCGGCTGCGCCACGTCTTCGGCGATTTCGGTCATGGTCTCGCCGCGGTTCATCCGCCGGACGGTCTGGTCGTGGAGATAGCGGTAGTTGTCGCGCTGGGTCGCCAGCATGTTCGCGACTTCGGCCTGGCCGAAGCGCGGCCAGCAGTGCGAGGATATGATCGCGTCGGTGCGCCCGCCATACAGCCGCAGCGCTTCATCGAGGAAACCCGCCCAGGCGTGGGTGTCGCGCACTTTGGCTCCGCGCGGGGTGAGGATGTTGTGGAGCGAGCAGGTCGACATCTCGGCCGAGAGGAACACTTTCGCGCCCGGCAGATAGACGTTCATTTCGGACGGCGCTTCGCTTCCCGAAACGATCTGGAACTCCATCGGCACCCCGTCGATGGTGCGCTTCTCGCCGGTGCGCGAAATTGTGTCGGTGGGCGCGATCAGCGTGATCTCGCCCGCCGCGACGCCCATCCCGATTCCGCTGCCCATCTGGCCTTGCGGACCCGGGGTCAGCCCTGTGCCGAACTGGTAATTGGCGCGCCGACCCATTGCGGC
>JBBRER010000185.1:0-2702 GCA_038202745.1 Sphingomonadales bacterium | reverse complement strand
GGCGCTCCAGCGCCAGGTCTTTCCCGGCACCGACGGCAAGTTCTTTCCCCCGCAAGTCCAGCCCGGGCAGGCCGCCACCGTTCCTGCCGGAACCCCGGCGACCAGCCCGGTGACCGACCTGCTCACCCGCGTCGATGCGCTCGAGGCGCAGCTCGCCCGGCTGACCGCGCAAAACGAGGAAGCCGCGAACAAGCTCGCGCAACTTCAGGCGCGTGTCGAAGCGCCGGTTTCCGCCGCGCCGACCGCCGACAGCGCGAGCACCGCAGCCAATCTCGCGGCGATGACCGGGGGCGCCTCGGCCAAACCGGTTCCCGCCGCCACCTCGCCGGCGGCGGTCCGACCTGCGCCCGCCAAGCCCGCTGCGCCCTCGCCGCAGCGGGTCGCGGCGGTCGCGGCGGTCGAGCGGCCCCAGACCGCCGATGCCGGCGACGATGCCTACAGCTATGGTTTCCGCCTTTACGACGCCAAGCTGTACCCCGAAGCCGAGCAGCAGCTGAAGCTGTTCCTCCAGAAATATCCCAGGCACACGGACCTCAGCAAGGCGCGCAATCTGCTCGGCAAGGCCTATCTCGACGAGGGCAATCCGCGCGAGGCGGCGAGCTGGTTCCTCCAGAACTACCAGGCGGGCAAGACCGGCGCGCGCGCGCCCGACAGCCTGCTCGGGCTCGGCGAAGCGATGACCCGGATGAAGGATACATCGCGGGCGTGCATCGCGTTCGCGCAGTTCGTCGATGATTACCCGAGCGAGGCGGCCGGGCGGCTCAAGGCGCAGTATGACGCCGCGCGCAAAGCGGTGAAGTGCAATTGATAGCGCGCCGCCGCCCCCACTGATCGAGCGATTTTCCGCCGATCTCGCGGCCTGCGGGTTCGCGGACGGACGGCTTGGGGTGGCGGTATCGGGCGGCGCGGACAGCCTGGCGCTGCTGTTGCTTGCAACCGAGCTGCAACCGTCGAACATCGCGGTTGCGACGGTGGATCATGGTTTGCGCGCGGAAAGCGCTGCCGAGGCTGCTTTCGTGGGCGAGGTTTGCCAGTGGCTCGGCGTGCCCCACACCGTGCTCGAGGTCGAAGTCGGTGCGGGCAATCTCCAGACCGAGGCGCGCGCCGCGCGCTACGCCGCGCTCGCTCAGTGGACTGAGCGCGAGGAGCTAACCGCGATCCTCACCGCGCACCACGCCGACGATCAGGCCGAGACGCTGCTGATGCGGCTGAACCGCGCGAGCGGCGTCGCGGGGCTGGCGGGCGTACGGGCGCTGGCCCGCGTGCCGGGAACCGATCTGCCGCTGCTGCGGCCGTTGCTCGCATGGCGCCGCACCGAGCTGGCGGCGATCGTGGCGGAGGCCGGACTCGAGCCGGTCGACGATCCGTCGAACGCCGACGATCGCTTCGACCGCGCGCGGTTGCGCAAGGCACTGGCCGGAACGGACTGGCTCGACGTGCCCGCGCTGGGGCAAAGCGCGGCGCATCTTGCCGACGCCGATGCCGCGCTCGAGTGGGCCGCGCGGCGCGAGTGGGCCGAATGCGTCGAGCGTTCGGGGCTGGGGTACGTTTATCGCCCGCACGCGCCGCGCGCGGTGGCGCTCAGGGTTCTGACGCGGGTCGCGGCGGAACTCGGCGAAGCGCCCCGCGGCGGAGCGGTGGCGCGCGTGTTCGATGCGCTGACAGCGGGGCAGGCGGCATCGCTAGGGGAGCTGGTGGCGAGGCCGTTGGCCGAGGGGTGGAGCTTTACGAAAGCGCCCAGGCGCAGGCTTTAGTGCGTGGCCTTCGACAGGCTCAGGCTGAGCGGGTCTTGGCAAAAGGTCCGCTCATGCTGAGCTTGTCGAAGCACACGCGCTACGCTCGCGCCGCCATCCCCTTCGCCCTCATCCGCCACACCAGCTGGTCGAAGCGGTCCTGCCCGAAGAACGGTTCGCCATCGTAAGCCATCAGCGGCACACCGTAGTGACCGGCGGCGCGCTGATCGGCCTCGTTGGCGAGCAGCGCGGCGTCGAGCCGATCGGCGTCGGCGGCTTGCGCGGCGTCCATCTCCGACAGATCGAGCCCGGCTTCGGTGCTGGCGCGGGCAAGATGCTCGCCCTCGTTCCAGCCCGCGACTTCGCCCGACCAGATCAGGTGGCTGACCGCGCGCAGGAACGCGAGACCCTGCCCGCGCTCGGCGGCGAGCTGACCGAGCCGCGAGAGACGGTGAATATATGGCTGCTCGGCCGGGTAGCTGCGTGTCGCCGGGTCCATCACCACCGGATCGGGCCGCGCCCAGCGGAATGGCAGCCCCAAGAACTCGGCGGTGCGGTGGCAGTCGCGCATGAAGTAGGAGACCCACAGCGGATCGTTGCTGGTGAAGAAATCCGGCTGGCGCACCGCGATCGGTCGCACCACCTTGACGTTGACCGCGGTGTCCCACTCGCGCTCGAGCTCGGCCAGCCGCTGCGTGACGAAATACGAATAAGGCGAACGGAACGACCAGTAGAGATCGACCGTGTGCGTCATGCTTGGAGCGTCCCCATATCGATCACGAAGCGATATTTGACGTCGCCTTTTTCCATCCGTTCGAACGCCGCGTTGATGTCGGCCATCGCCACCAGCTCGGTTTCGGGGAGGATGTTCTTTGCCGCGCACAGCTCGAGCATTTCCTGCGTCTGCGCGATCCCGCCGACACCCGATCCGGCGACCGCCTTCTGCCCGCCGAGCAGCAGCCCCGAGTG
>JBBRER010000184.1:0-2722 GCA_038202745.1 Sphingomonadales bacterium | reverse complement strand
GCCGCCGGCTCGAGGAGCGCTGCGCCGCGCTGGCGCTTCCGACGGTGGCGGCGCTCGATGCGGTGACCGATGCGCTCGCCGGCCAGCTCGGGCGCACCGCGCATGCCCGCCCCGGCCGCCAGCACGCGATGGACGAGGCTTATTTCGCGCGGGTCGAGGCGATCCAGTTCACGATCGCACACGACGACGGGGTGGCCTGCGACAACTGGGAGGCGGCCGACATTGTCCTCGCCGGCGTCTCGCGCACCTCGAAGACCCCGACCAGCATCTACCTCGCCAACCGCGGCTACCGCGTCGCCAACATCCCGATCGTGGTCGAAAGCCCGCCGCCGCCGACGTTGTTCGGACTGAAGCACCCGCTCGTGGTCGGGTTGACCACCGCGCCCGACCGGTTGATCCAGGTCCGCCGCAACCGGCTGCTGTCGCTCGGCCAAGCGCCCGAGACCGCCTATGTCGACGAAGACAAAGTCGCGCGCGAGGTCCAGTACGCACGGCGGATGTTCGCCGACAACGCCTGGCCGGTGATCGACGTCACCCGCCGCTCGATCGAGGAGACCGCCGCCGCGATCATCGCGCTGATGAATGCGCGCGAGCCGGCCGAGGCGGGGGCGTGAGGCGGTGCTGATCCTTGCCAGCCAAAGCGCGTCGCGCGCGGTGATGCTGAGCGCGGCGGGCGTGCCGTTCACCGCGCGGGCGGCGGATATCGACGAGCGCGCAATCGAAGCGGAGCTGACGGACGCATCGGGAAGCGAAGTCGCGCTGGCACTGGCAGCGGCTAAAGCGCAGGCCATATCTGCGCCGGGCGCGTGGGTGTTGGGCTCGGACTCGCTGGTCGAAGTTGCCGGACGGCGCTTTGCCAAGCCCGGCTCACGCGACGAAGCCGCCCAGCATCTGCGCGCATTCTCGGGCAAGCCGATGGAACTGTTCAGCGCCGCCGCGCTGGCCCGCGACGGCGCGCTTCACTGGTCGCACGCCGAGCGCGCGACGCTCCACGTCCGTGCGTTGTCGGAGGCGTTCATCGAGTCGTATCTCAATGCCGAATGGCCCGCGGTCGCCGGCTGTGTCGGGGTGTTCCGGATCGAGGCGCGCGGGGTGCAGCTGTTCGAACGGGTCGAGGGCGATCACTTCACCGTGCTCGGGATGCCGTTGCTCGCGGTGCTCGGCGCGCTACGCCAGGTCGGGGAGCTTGAGCAGTGAGCCGCACCTATGCCGAAGTGATCGGCGACCCGATCGCGCAATCGAAGTCGCCGATCATTCACAACTTCTGGCTCGAGAAGCTCGGCATCGATGCCGAATATCGCGCCTGCCATGTGCGCACAGAACAACTTGGCGAGTACTTTCGCGAGCGAAACGCTGATGACGATTGGCGCGGGTGCAACGTCACAATGCCGCATAAACAGGCGGTCATGCCGTATCTCGACCGATTTGAGCCACGGGCCGAGAAGATCGGTGCGGTCAATACGGTTACGATGGCCGATCGTTACTTTGTTGGCGACAACACGGATGGCGCAGGCTTCATGGAGCCGTTGCACTCTTTGCTGTCGGCTCAGACTTACAGATTTGCGAGTCTGGTGGGAGCGGGCGGAGCGGCTCGAGCTATCGCGAATGCCTTGGATGAAGCCAAATTCACCCTTATTTCCTATAGCCGTGATCCAGCCAAGACCGATCAGAATATCGGGACATACATTTGGGACAAGGATCTCATTCTCCCACTGGCGCTGCTGTCCGATTCAGGTGGACATGGACCCATCCGATCGGATGCCGACCGCATCGACCTGCTCGTGAATGCCAGTCCGCTGGGAATGGAGGGGCGTGGCCCGGTCGAGGTCGATTTCAGACGGCTGGCCGAAAATGTGATCGTCTATGACATCGTCACGTCTCCGGCGGATACGGCTCTGGTGCGAAAAGCGAAAAGCGAGGGATTGCGCACGATCGATGGCTTCGAAATGCTGATCGGCCAAGCGGCCGTCGCTTTCGAGAAATTCTTCGGACAGCCAGCCCCACGTGAGCACGACGCGGAACTGCGCGCGTTGCTCACCGCATGACCAAGCCTTTCATCCTTGGCCTGACCGGCTCGATCGGGATGGGCAAGTCGGCGGTTGCGGCGATGTTCGCGGACCTTGGCATGCCGGTGTTCGATGCCGATGCCGAAGTGCACCGGCTGCAGGGTCCGGGCGGCGCGCTGCTCTCGGCAATCGAAGCGGCCTTCCCCGGCACCGTCGGCCCGCAAGGCGTCGATCGTGCGAAGCTGGGCGCGGCGGTGTTCGGCAATGGTGCGGAGTTGGCCCGGCTCGAGGCGATCGTCCACCCGGCGGTGGGTGAGGCGCGCGCCGCGTTCCTTGCCGCCAATGCCGCCGCGCCGCTGATCGTGTTCGACATTCCGCTGCTGTTCGAGAAGCGCGGCAATGCCGCAGTCGATGCGGTGGCGGTCGTGTCCGCGCCGCCGGATGTGCAGCACGAACGCGTACTCGGCCGATCCGGAATGAGCGCGGAGAAGTTCGCGAAAATCCTCGCGCTCCAGGTGCCCGACGCCGAAAAGCGCGCGCGCGCCGACTACGTGATCAACACCGGCACCACGCTTGCGAAAACGCGCCGCCAGGTCGCCGCGCTAGTTGCGACGCTAACCCGGAAATAGTCGCGCCGACCCCTTGTCAGCGGCCTCCTGCAGGCAGATATCGAACGCAATGCGCGAAATAATTTTCGATACCGAAACCACCGGGCT
>JBBRER010000183.1:0-2840 GCA_038202745.1 Sphingomonadales bacterium | reverse complement strand
GGCGGTGACCGGGTGGTCGAAATCGCGGCGATCGGCGATCCCGGCGATCCGTTTCGCGCCAGTCCACGGCTCAATTCGCCCGCCCAGCTGGTCCGCGCCGCGACCACCGAAGGCCTCGTCGCGTTCGACCAGGAGGGACGCGTGATCCCCGCGCTGGCCGACCGCTGGATCGTCACCGACGACGGGCAGAGCTACATCTTCCGGTTGCGCGACGGGACCTGGCTCGACGGCGCGCCGCTGACCGGCGACAGCGCGCGCGCGGCGTTGCTCCAAGCCATCGCCGGCTTGCGGGGCTCGGCGCTCGGACTCGATCTCGACGCGATCGGCGAAGTCCGGACGATGGCCGGGCGGGTGGTCGAAATCCGCCTGATCCGCCCGATGCCCGAAATGCTGCAACTGCTGGCGTTGCCCGAACTGGGCCTCGCGCGCAAAGGCCGCGGCGACGGGCCGATGCGCGCGCGGCGCAGCGCGGGTTACGTCGCGTTGGCGCCGCTTCAGCCGAGGCCGCGCGGGCTTCCCGACGAGGACGGCTGGGACGCGCGTCATCGCCCGCTGCATCTCCACACGATGAGCGCCGCGCGCGCGCTCGCCGCGTTCGACGAGGGCGAGGTCGAAGCGGTGCTCGGCGGGCGGTTCGAGGATTTGCCGCGGCTCGATGTCGGCGGCTTTTCGCGGGGGGGCATCCGGCTCGACCCGGTCGCGGGACTGTTCGGGCTGCTGTTCCAGCACAACGACGGCTTCCTTCGCGATCCCGCCAACCGCGAGGCGATCGCGATGGCGATCGACCGTGAAGCGATTCTCAAGGCCTTCAACGTCGGCGGGTGGACCGCGACCACTCGGCTGGTCACCCCGGGGCTCGAGGGCGACACCGGCACGGTGGGCGAGCGCTGGGGCGGGCAGACGCTCGACCAGCGCCGCGCCGAAGCCGCGCGGCGGATCGCCAAGTGGCGCGCCGCGCGTGCCGTCGCGCCGCTGCGCATCGCGCTCCCGACAGGGCCCGGCGCGGATCGGCTGTTCGCGCTGGTCTCGGCCGATCTGGCGACGATCGGCCTCGCCGCGCAGAAAGTCGGCGCCGATGCGCCCGCCGACTTGCGGCTGACCGATATCGCCGCGCGCTATCCGCGCACGACGTGGTTCCTCGACCAGTTGTCCTGCGCCGCGGTGCGCGGCTTGTGCGATTCGGCGAGCGACGCGCTCGCAGCGCGCGCTCTCGCCGATCCCGACCCGGCGCGGCGCGCCGACCGGCTGGCCGAAGCCGAAGCCGCGTTGACGCGCGCCAACACCTTCGTCCCGCTCGCCGCGCCGCTGCGCTGGTCGCTGGTCGGCGGCAGTGTCACCGGCTTCGCGCCCAACCGCTGGGGCGTCCATCCCTTGATGGCGTTCGCCACGGTCCCCAAATAGCAGGTCATGGAACCCGCGCAGCAACCCCGTCCGATGCGTCCCCAGCTTTCGCTGGGCAGCCATCCCCAAGCGGTGCGGCAGCGCATCGAAGCGCTCGAGAAGCTGCTCGAAGGCATGTTCACAATCCCCGGCACGCGCCAGACGGTCGGGCTCGACGCGATCGTCGGGCTGATCCCGGTGGCGGGCGACCTGATTACCGCGGGACTGGGCCTGTATCTGGTATGGGAAGCCAAGAACCTCGGCCTGCCGAAGTGGAAGCTGTGGCGGATGATCGGCAACGTCGCGGTCGATAGCGCGGTCGGTGCGGTGCCGATCGCGGGCGACGCGTTCGATTTTCTGTTCCGCTCGAACCGCCGCAACCTCAAGATCGTCCAGCGGCACCTGGACAAGCACCACCCCGAGACGCGGGTGATCGAGGGGTAGGGGATGAGTTTGTCGGGCCGGGATTCCCTGTCCGCCTGACGGCGGTGCGGGCCTGCATCCGCCGTCCCTCGCAACACCGGCCCACTCCCCCTGCCCGACCGCCCGATAAGGATACCCTGTGGGTGGTCGGGCAGGGGGAGTGGGCCGGTGTTGCCAAGCTCAAGACGGATGTCTTGAGCGCACTCGACCAACAACGACTCGCCTGATTCCGCCGTTTACGGAGAATTAACCTTTTCTCTTCATTGGTCGTGTGGTTAATGGCGGGCAATAATCGTTGCGATTGGGTTTACGCCGATCGGGCGGGGCAAAAATCAAAAGGGGGGATGCACGATGCGTGTGCTGTTGATCGAGGACGAGCCGACCACGGCGCGGGCCATCGAACTCATGCTGACGACCGAAGGCTTCAATGTCTATTCGACCGATCTGGGCGAAGAGGGTTTGGACCTCGGCAAGCTCTACGATTACGACATCATCCTGCTTGATCTCAACCTGCCCGACATGCACGGGTACGACGTGCTCAAGAAGCTGCGCGTCGCCAAAGTGCAGACCCCGGTGCTGATCCTCTCGGGCATCGCCGAGATGGATTCTAAAGTCCGCAGCTTCGGCTTCGGCGCCGACGACTATGTCACCAAGCCGTTCCACCGCGAAGAGCTGGTCGCGCGCATCCACGCGGTGGTGCGCCGCTCGAAGGGCCATTCGCAGTCGGTCATCCGCACCGGCAAGCTGGCGGTCAATCTCGACGCCAAGACGGTCGAAGTCGATACCGCGCGGGTCCATCTGACCGGCAAGGAATACGCGATGCTGGAGCTGCTTTCGCTCCGCAAGGGCACCACGCTGACCAAGGAAATGTTCCTCAACCACCTCTACGGCGGCATGGGTGCCTTCGCACTCGCGGACCGGGGGCTTGGGGTCGCCGGGGGATTCAGGGGATACGAGATGCGCGTACTGCTTATCGAAGACGAACCGACGACCGCCAAGGCGATCGAGCTGATGCTCAGCACCGAAGGCTTCAACGT
>JBBRER010000182.1:0-2878 GCA_038202745.1 Sphingomonadales bacterium | reverse complement strand
CCTCGATTCCGAGGCCGGCTGCCGGTTCGGCTCCGTCGGTCATGCGCCCGTCCTAATCCCAGCTGGTTAAGGGCGCGTTAGCCGCGAATCGCGGGCAGAAAGCACGATTCCCGCGGCGAGCAGAACGATGCATGCGGCGCGAATCGAGGCGTCGGGATTTCCCGCCGCAATCGCCAGCGCCGCAAGCAGCGCCAGCAGCGCGCGGTCGTCGAGCAAGCCGGCCCAACGCCCCGGCAGCACTTGGCCCAGCAACCTTACAACCGCGACCAGCACCAGCGGTGGAAACGCGCGCAACCACACTGGCGCGCCGGCAAATCCCGGTGTGGCGAGCGCAAGCACAACGACCAACACGACATCGAACAGCACGGAAAACGCGAAAGTGCGCCAATCGGGGCGGATTCCAGCCGGCGATGGCCCGCGCTCGACTTGTCCAAGCAGCGCCAAAGTCTCGCCCAAAATCGCCGCTACCGCCAGAAATCCGAGCGCGGGCAGGAAGTACCCGAGCCACGCCGCGCCGAGCGCGAAGGCGATCAGCACCGCGGTTCCCGCGCCGAGCATGACCGAACCCGAACCGCCATGGAGCAGCGCCGCTCCAAAACCGCGCACACCCGCGAGCGCGAGCGCCCGCGACGGCCCCGGCACCGCGGCATGGAGCGTGCGGCGGCGAATCCATTGCGGCTCGATTGCGTGGGCTTCGGTATCGCTGCGCACCAGAGTCCAGAACAGCCCGTTGGTGCCCGGCGCCGGGATCGGCCGGGCCGTCACTCCTGCTTGCAGCGCAATCCGCTGGAGCGCGGAGGCGACGTCGCAATCGCCGGGCAGTTCGGTGAGCCGCTCGAACAGCCGGCCGGGCAGCCGCATCGCGCCCGCTGCCGCGTGGGCAAGGTCGATCCGCTCGAACCCCGCGGCCAGCCCCTGATCGATCGGCTGAACCAGCACGACCGAGCCTTTACCGAGCAGCGTCGCCGCCTCGCCCGTCGAAGCGAACAGCCCGTCGGCGAGCACCATTACCTCGTCCGCCGAGGTCACCAGCCCGGCGAGAGTGCGCGCGCCCGAAACCGCGTTGAAGCGCACCCCGGCGCGTTCGGCTTCGTGCTGCAGCGCGACCAGCGGCGGGGCAAGCTCTCGTGACAGGCAGATCACGCGCTCGCATTCGAGCGCCAGCGCCAGCGCGAGCTGCTGGCGCGCAACCGAGAGCCCCGCCACGCGCAGGAACGCGCGCGGCTGCCCGCCGCTGTCCGCGGCCGGCTCGAGCATCGTCAGCAATGCGACCCGCAACGTCCGTCTCCCGCCGCAAGCTTAGGCGAGCATCGTGCGAGTGCCAAGCACCGGGAGTTCAGACGGCGGCGAAGTCGTCCAAAAAGGCCTGAAGGCGACGGACTACGCCGGGTTCGCCCGGCGCGCATTCGAGCGCATCGTCGGCCAGCACGATCAGTTGTTCGGCATGAAAGCTGGCGGCAAGCCCGCGCAGCCGCATCGCCGCGACGTGCCAGTTGCCGTCGCAGCGCGCACGACGCAGCAAATCGACCTGGCGCGCGAGGCTCTCGACGAACGCGGTGCGCAGTTCGGCGAGCAGCGCCAAATCCTCGCCCGCGGCGGCGGCGAGCGTGGCGTCCAGGGCTCCAGCTTCGTAGGCCATGAAAACCGCAGTAAGCGCAGGTGGTTAAAGCGGGGTTTATCGTTTCGCACGATCCGTGATACGTTTCCGCCATGGCTGGGGGTAGACACATCGTCGCGGTCGGGACCGAGGGGCACGAGCCCGCGGTGGACGACATCATCGAACTGACCGAGGAGGCTCCGGCCGATGCGGTCGAAAACGCGTGGGAGGAGGAGGAGGAGGATTGGTCCCCCGCCCCGACGCGCTGGCGCGGGTGGATCGCGCCCTCGCTCGCGCTGCTCGGGATCGCGGCTTGGACGGGGTTCTTCGGCTGGGCCAACCGCTCGGTCGTGCTCACCCCGCAGGCTCCGCAGACGTGGATCGCACTGGTCCGCGACTGGTCTTTGCCCGTCATCCTGATCGGGGTGCTGTGGCTTATCGCGCTGCGCACCAGCCGCCGCGAGGCCGCGCGCTTCGGCGATGCGGCGCGAATGCTCAGCGACGAATCGGCGCGGCTCGAGACGCGGCTGCTGACGGTCAACCGCGAACTCAGCCTGGCGCGCGAATTCATCGCCGCGCAGTCGCGCGATCTCGAATCGCTCGGCCGGGTCGCCGCCGAGCGGCTCAGCGAGCACGCCGACCGGCTCCAGGGGCTGATCCGCGACAATGGCGCGCGGGTCGAAACGATCGGCACGGTCAGCACCACCGCGCTCGACAACATGGAAAAGCTGCGCGGACAGCTGCCGGTGATCGCCAGCTCGGCCAAGGACGTCACCAACAACATCGGCAACGCCGGCCGCACCGCGCATGCCCAGCTCGAGGACATGATCGAGGGCTTCAACAAGCTCAATCAGTTCGGCCAGGCGAGCGAACGCCAGATCGGAAGTTTGCGCGAAATGGTCGACGGCGCGCTCGCCGAGTTCGCCCGCCAGGCGGCGCAGCTCGACGAGATTGCGGGCGCGCGGTTCGCGGCGCTGGCCGAGCGCGGTGAGGCGTTTCGCGGCGAGCTCGACGGGCACGAGGTTACCGCGCTCGCAGCGATCCGCACGCGCGCTTCGGCGATGGCCGAGGAATTGGCGCAAACCCGCGGATTGCTCGACCGCGACGAAGAAGAGAGCCTGACCTCGCTGCGCGCGCGGCTGAGCGCGGTGCGCGACGAAGGCGCGGCGATCGGTCGAACGCTGCGCGACGGCGAAAATTCGGCGCTCGGCGCCTGGCGGCAAGCGGTGACGCGGCTCGAGGACGAACTGCGCGACGCGGTCGGCCGCGTCGGCCAGATCG
>JBBRER010000181.1:0-2910 GCA_038202745.1 Sphingomonadales bacterium | reverse complement strand
AACGGGTCGGTCCCGAACCCGCCCATCGCGACGGTAAAGCGCTCGAGCGCGTCGTCGTCGATGCGTTGGTCGGGAAAAGCGAGCACCAGATACTCGAGCCACGCTGCGCGGATTTCCGCCACCAGATCGGCACTTAGCGGCGCGGCGAGGTCGATACCGATGACGCGCGCACCACACACGCCGCCCGAGGGTTCAACCCGCAGCGTCATTCCTCGCCGCCGTCCTCGGCTTCGGCCTCGTCCGCGTCCTCGTCGCCATCATCGAGCAACCTAACCGCGCTGACCACGTGCTCTTGGTTCGCAACGTCGAAAAGCTTAACACCCGCGCTGTTTCGGCCGATCACGCGGAGCGATTCCAAGGGCAGGCGGATCAGCTTGGCCTGATCGGTGACCAGCATGAGCTGATCGGCGCGGGTCGCGGGGAAGCTCGCGACGACCTCACCGTTGCGCTCGATCTGGTCGATGTTGGTGATGCCCTGGCCGCCGCGCCCGGTGCGCCTGTATTCGTAAGCCGAAGAGAGCTTGCCATAGCCGTTGGCGCAGACGGTGAGGATGAACTGTTCCTTCTCCGCGAGTTCGGCGAAGCGCTCGGCCGACATCGCCGCTTCGGTTTCCTTGTCGGGTTTCCACGGCGCGTGACGCAGATAATCGTCGCGCTCTTCCTGATCGCGCATCCCGACTTTGTGGAGGATCGACAGCGAAATCACCTCGTCCTCGCCCTTGAGCGCCATTCCGCGCACCCCGGTCGAGGTCCGGCTCTGGAACTCGCGGACATCTTCGCCCGAGAAGCGGATCGCCTTGCCGCACTTGCTCGCGAGCAGCACGTCGTCGCCCGGCTCCAGCAGCGCGACGCCGATCAGGCAGTCGTCCGACCCGTCCTCGAAGCGCATCGCGTATTTGCCGTTCGAAGGCACGTTGGCGAATGCATCCATCGAGTTACGGCGCGTTCTCCCTTTGGCGGTCGCGAACACCACGTTGAGCGCGCCCCAGCTGTCCTCGTCTTCGGGCAGCGGCAGCACGGTCTGGATCGTCTCACCCTGGTCGAGCGCGGGCAGTAGATTGACGATCGGCCGCCCTTTGGTCGCCGGTCCCCCTTCGGGAAGCCGCCAGACTTTGAGTCGATAGACTTTGCCCGCGGTCGAGAAGAACAGCACCGGATTATGCGTCGAAGTGACGAACATCGTCGCTACCGCATCTTCTTCCTTGGTCGCCATCGACGACCGACCTTTGCCTTTGCGGGCTTGGGTCCGGAACGTGGCGAGCGGGGTGCGCTTGATGTAGCCGTCGAGCGTCACGGTCACGACCATGTCCTCGCGCTCGATCAGGTCCTCGTCCTCGATCCCGTCGGCGGCGGCGACGATTTCGGACAGCCGCGGGGTCGCATAGGCGGCGCGAATTGCCGCCAGCTCGTCGCGCATCACCCCGTAGAGCCGGACGCGGTCGGCGAGGATCGCGAGGAACTCCTCGATCGCGCTTGCCAGTTCCTTGAGCTCGCCGCCGATCTCGTCGCGGCCGAGCGCGGTGAGGCGGTGGAGGCGCAAGTCGAGGATCGCCTTCACTTGCGCTTCGGACAGCTTGTAGGTGCCGCCGGTCTGCTCGGCGTTGGGCTCGATCGCCTCGATCAACGCGATGTACTGCGCGATTTCGCCGATCGGCCACTCGCGCGTGACCAAAGCCTCGCGTGCCCGGGCTGGATTGGGGGAGGAACGGATGATCCGCACCACCTCGTCGAGGTTGGTGACCGCGATGACCAACCCGAGCAAGATATGCGCGCGGTCGCGCGCCTTGTTGAGCTCGAACTTGGTGCGGCGGGTAATGACCTCTTCGCGGAATGCGATGAACGCCTGGATTATGTCGCGCAGCGCCAGCGTTTCAGGCCGTCCGCCGCGGATTGCCAGCATGTTGGCGGGAAAGCTCGATTGCGCGGGGGTGTTGCGCCACAGCTGGTTGAGCACGACTTCGACGGTGGCGTCGCGCTTGAGGTCGATGACCACGCGCATGCCCAAGCGGTTCGACTCGTCGCGGATATCGGAAATACCCTCGATCCGTTTGTCCTTGGCGGCCTCGGCGACCTTCTCGACCAAGCCGTTCTTGCCGACCTGATAAGGAATGCTGGTGAGGACGATCGAGCGCCGATCCCCGCGCCCTTCCTCGATCTCGTGGCGGCAGCGCTGGATGATCGATCCGCGCCCGGTGTGATACGCCGAGCGCGCTCCCGCGGTGCCGAGAATCAGCGGCGCGGTGGGGAAATCTGGCGCCGGAATAATCTCGTTGAGTTGCTCGGTAGTGATCGCCGGATCGTCAATGAACGCCAGGCAGCCGTCGATCACTTCGCCCAGATTGTGCGGCGGAATGTTCGTCGCCATCCCGACCGCGATCCCGCCCGCGCCGTTGACCAGCAGGTTGGGAAAGCGCGCGGGGAGAACTTGCGGTTCGGCCCGCGACCCGTCGTAGTTGGGCTGAAAATCGACCGTGTCCTTGTCGAGATCCTCAAGCAGCGAGTTCGCCACCCGCGCCAGCCGCGCCTCTGTATACCGCATCGACGCGGGATCGTCGGGGTCCATCGAGCCGAAGTTGCCCTGGCCATCGACCAGCGGCACGCGCATCGACCAGTCCTGCGCCATCCGGACCAGCGCCATGTAGATCGCAAGATCGCCATGCGGGTGATAGTTGCCCATCACGTCGCCGACGATCTTCGCGCATTTGCGGTACGGCCGCCCCGCGACCATCCCACCTTCCTGCGCGGCGAACAGAATCCGCCGGTGCACGGGCTTGAGCCCGTCGCGCACGTCGGGCAGCGCGCGGCTGACGATCACGCTCATCGCGTAATCGAGATAGCTCGACTTCATTTCATCAACGATGTCGAGCCAAGTAATAGGTAATTATGGCATAGATTTTTTCTAGGTTTAGG
>JBBRER010000180.1:0-2938 GCA_038202745.1 Sphingomonadales bacterium | reverse complement strand
CGTAGATCAGCCCGAGATCGTAGATGTTGACCGGAATTTCGGGGTCGAAGATGTCTTTCAGCGCCGCGATCACGTTTTCGTAGAGCTCGCCCCCCGGCTCGCCGGGAGCGAGGCCTTCGGGCTGCGTCTTGAGGAACCCGTCGAGATAGTCGCGCTTGCGCGCCAGCATTTCGGCGGGCGCTTCGGCATCCTCGACCGCGGCGCGGGGAGGCGCGTCCACGCTTTCGACGGCCTCGACTTCGAACTTGGTTTGCTCGTTCACCCGAAAATCCTCTTCGTGCGGTCGATCCCGCGGATCAGCGCGGTCACGTCGGCGGGCTCGCTGTAGAGCCCGAAGCTGGCGCGCGCAGTCGCCGGAACCCCAAGATGGTCCATCAGCGGCTGCGCGCAATGGTGCCCGGCGCGGATCGCCACGCCTTCCTCGTCGCAGATCGTCGCGAGATCGTGCGGATGGACCCCGTCCAAGGCGAAGCTGACGATTCCCGCGCCGTCGTCGGGCCCGAACAGCGTGACGTCGTTCATTCGCGAGAGTTCGTCGCGCAGCGCGGTGACCAGCGCGGCTTCGTGCGCGTGGATCGCGTCGAGCCCGATCGCCGAGACATAGTCGACCGCCGCGGCGAAGCCGATCGCCTCGACGATCGCGGGCGTCCCCGCCTCGAACCGCGCGGGCGCCGCAGCGTATGTCGTGCGCTCGAACGTCACCCGGTCGATCATCGATCCGCCGCCCTGCCACGGCGGCATCTCGCGGAGGATATCGGCTTTCGCCCACAGCGCGCCGATCCCGGTCGGCCCGTACAATTTGTGCGCCGAAAAGGCGTAGAAGTCGCAGCCGAGCGCGGAGACATCGACCCGCATCCGCGGCACCGCCTGGCACCCGTCGAGCAGCAGCCGCGCGCCCACGCCGTGCGCGAGATCGGCGGCGCGGCGCGCGTCGAGTACGCTGCCGAGCACGTTCGAGACATGCGCGAACGCGACCAGCTTGTGTGCCGGGGTGAGCATCGCCGCCGCCGCGTCGAGGTCGATCCGCCCGTCGGCGGTGAGCGGACAAACATCGATCTGCACCCCGGTGCGATCGCGCAACAACTGCCACGGGACGATGTTCGAATGGTGCTCGAGCAGCGAGATCAGGATGCGGTCGTTCGGCGTGAGCCGCGCCCCCCACGACTGCGCGACGAGGTTGATCGCCTCGGTCGCGCCGCGGGTGAACACCAGCTCGTTCTCCGCCCCGCCGACGAAACTTGCGACCGAACGCCGCGCCGCCTCGTAAGCCAGCGTCATCTGCGCCGAGCGCGCGTAAACCCCGCGATGGACGGTCGCATAATCGACCCCCATCGCGCGCACCGTCGCATCGATCACCGCTTGCGGCTTGAGCGCGGTCGCGGCCGAATCGAGATAGTGCCAGCCGTTTGCGAGGCTGGGGAAGTCGCGCCTAAAATCCTCCCCGAACCAGGGAGGGGGACCATCCGCAGGATGGTGGAGGGGGCTGGCCTCCGGGCGAGAGACTGCGTCTAGCGGCGAGCCCCCACCACCGCCTGCGGCGGTCCCCCTCCCCGTGCCGGGGAGGATATTTCCGAAATCGCTCACAGCAAAGCCTCCAGCGCCGCGAGCGCTTTTGCGTTCAGCGCGTCCTCGTCCGCCGCGCCGACAAATGCTTCGGCGACGAACGCCTGGAGCATCAGCCGCTTGGCTTCGGCGGGCGGCAGCCCGCGCGAGGCGAGGTAGAACAGCGCGGCCGCGTCAAGCTCGCCGACCGCGCAGCCGTGCGCGCATTTGACGTCGTCGGCGAAAATCTCGAGCTCCGGCTTGGCGTTCGCGGTCGCGGTCCGGTCGAGCAGCATCGCGCGCACCGATTGCGCCGCGTCGGTCCCGTTCGCACCGCGCGCCACCGCGACTTTGCCGAGATACGTGACCGTCGCCTGCCCGCCCGCGACCGAGCGCACGGTCTGGCGGCTGACCCCATCGGGTGCGGCGTGGGCGACCGTGGTGACGATCTCGAGCGTCTGCGCGCCGCCGCCCAATTGCGCCGCGCCGAAATCGAACCGCGCGCCTTCGCCGAGCGTTACCGCAAGGTCGAACCGCCCGTAAGCGCCCCCCGCGTTGAGCAGGCGCAAGTCGTAGCTTGCGCCCTCGCCCAGTTCGATCGCCAGGCCGCGCGCGACGTCGTTCGGCGCGTCGAGCACGATCGCCTGCCCGGCGGCTTCGCCCGCGCGAAGCACGATCCGCTCGGCGCGCACCGGCCACAGCGGCGCGAGCGCGTCCAGATCGGCGTAGCGGAACGCCTCCTCGCGCCGGGTGGGGACGGCAAGCGCGGTCACGCCGCGACCGCCTCGTAACCTTCGGCCTCGAGCTGCACGGCAAGCTCGGCCCCGCCGGTCTTCACGATCCGCCCCGCCGAGAGGATGTGGACGAAATCGGGCCGCACTGTGTCGAGCAGCCGCTGGTAATGCGTGATCAGCAGCACCGCCTTGTCGGGCTGGCGCATGATTGTGTTGATGCCCTCGCCGACCACGCGCAGCGCATCGATGTCGAGGCCACTGTCGGTCTCGTCGAGCACCGCCAGCGTGGGATCGAGAATGCCCATCTGAACCATCTCGGCGCGCTTCTTCTCGCCGCCGGAAAAGCCGACGTTCACCGGGCGCTTGAGCATCTCCATGTCCATCTTGAGCAGCGCCGCCTGCTCGCGCGCCAGCCTCAGGAACTCGCCCCCCGAAAGCGGCGCCTCGCCCCGCGCGCGGCGCTGGGCATTGAGCGATTCGCGCAGGAACTGGACGAACGACACCCCGGGGATCTCGACCGGGTACTGGAAGCCGAGGAACAGCCCGGTCGCCGCGCGCTCGTGCGGTTCGAGCGCGAGCAGATCCTGACCGTCGAGCGTGACCGAACCCCCGGTCACCGCATATCCCGGCCGCCCGCCGAGCACATAAGCCAGCGTCGACTT
>JBBRER010000179.1:0-2965 GCA_038202745.1 Sphingomonadales bacterium | reverse complement strand
CTTCAGCCGCAAGCCGGTGTTCGGCTATCTCGGCATGGCCTATTCCATGGTCGCGATCGGCGTGGTCGGCTTCGTCGTCTGGGCCCACCACATGTTCACGGTCGGCATGGGGGTGGACGTCAAGGCGTACTTCGTCGCCGCGACGATGGTGATCGCGGTGCCGACCGGCATCAAGATCTTCAGCTGGATCGCCACGATGTGGGGCGGCAGCCTGGAGTTCAAGAGCCCGCTGGTCTGGGCGATCGGCTTCATCTTCCTGTTCACCGTCGGCGGGGTGACCGGCGTCGTGCTCGCCAACGGCGGCATCGACGATAACCTGCAGGACACCTACTACGTGGTGGCGCACTTCCACTACGTGCTGTCGCTGGGCGCGGTGTTCTCGCTGTTCGCGGCGTTCTACTACTGGTTCCCGAAGATGAGCGGGCGCATGCACAGCGAATTCTTCGCCCATGCGCACTTCTGGGTGTTCTTCATCGGCGTGAACATCATCTTCTTCCCGCAGCACTTCCTGGGGATGAACGGGATGCCGCGCCGCTTGCCGGACTACGCCCCGGCGTTCGCATACTGGAACCACATCTCCTCGCTCGGTTACCTGGTCATGGCCGCGGGGATGGTGATCTTCTTCGCCAACATGATCTACGCGTTCGTCGCGGGCAAAAAGGCGCCCGACAACTACTGGGGCGATGGCGCGACGACGCTCGAATGGACGCTGTCGAGCCCGCCGCCTTACCACCAGTTCGAGACGCTCCCGGTGATCGAGGACCATCACCACAATTGATTTCCCGATCCGCCCCATCTTGATGGGGAGGGGGACCATGCAGAGCATGGTGGAGGGGTAACTCGCGGGTGGAGGAAACCTTTCCACCGTCCTGCGGACGGTCCCCCTCCCCAAGCAAGCTTGGGGAGGATTAAATGCCCGAATTCCGCATGATCGACGTCGACGAGCTGTCGCTGCGCTGCGCGATCGAAGGCAGCGGCCCCTTGGTGATCCTCGTCCACGGGTTTCCCGAAAGCTGGTATTCGTGGCGGCACCAGCTCGCCCCGATCGCGCACGCCGGGTTCACCGCGTGCGCGATCGACGTGCGCGGCTATGGCGGATCGGACAAGCCTCAGGCGGTCGAGGCTTACGCGATGGAGCGGATCGTCGGCGATGTGGTCGGGCTCGCCCGCTCGCTCCAGCCCGATGCCCCGGCGATCCTTATCGGCCACGACTGGGGCGCGCCGATCGTGTGGAATTCCGCGTTCACGCACCCCGAGCGGTTCCGCGCTGTGGCCGGACTGTCGGTGCCGTTCACCGGCGCGCCCAGCCGCCCGTTTACCGAGATTTTCCGCGAACTGTTCACCGCCAAAGGCTTGTTCTTCTACCAGGAGTACTTCCAGCAACCGGGCAAAGCCGAGGCCGAGTTCGAGCCCGATGTGCGCAAATTCCTGAGCACGATGCTTTACGCGACCAGCGGCGATGCCCCGGCGGGCGCTTGGCCGGCGAAAGGCGTCGACGCCAGGTTCCTCGACGGGATGCCCGAGCCCGAGCACCTGCCCGGCTGGCTGAGCGAGGCCGACCTCGACTACTACGCCGGCGAGTTCGAACGTTCGGGGCTGCGCGGGCCGCTCAACCGTTACCGCAATCACGAAGCCGACTACGAATGGCTCAAAGCGTGGGCGGGCAAGACGCTCGACCAGCCGTGCCTGTTCATCGGCGGCGACCGGGACCCGGCGACGACGCTGTTCGGTACCGTCCCCGACCCCGTCGCAATGATGCTCCACTTCGCGCCCGGGGTCGAAGGCCATGTGCTCGACGGTTGCGGCCATTGGACCCAGCAGGAGCGCCCGACTCAGGTCAACGCGCTGCTGGTGGATTGGCTGGGGCGCCAACGCGACTAGGCTTTGCGTGTCCACGCTCCGCCGCCTATAGGCCGCGCCAGTTCCATGACCGCCACCGCGTCTCCCATGCTCGTGCCGCTGCCTGCCGACTGGCGCGATTTCTTCGCCCTGACCAAGCCGCGCGTGATGAGCCTGGTGATCTTTACCGGGCTTTGCGGGCTGCTCGCGGCGCCCCAGCGGATCAATCCGGTCCTCGGCTTCACCGCGATCCTGTGCATCGCGCTCGGCGCAGGCGGCGCGGCGGCGCTCAACCAGTGGTGGGAAGCCGATCTCGACGCCAAGATGAAGCGCACGGCCAAGCGCCCGCTTCCGGCTGGGCGGATGGACCGAACCGCCGCGCGCGATTTCGGGGTGGCGCTGTCGGTCGCTTCGGTGCTGATCATGGGGCTGGCGATCGGCGTGCTCGCGGCGGCGCTGCTGGCGGTGTCGATCGTCTATTACGCGGTGGTCTACACGATCTGGCTCAAGCCGCGCACGCCTCAGAACATCGTCATCGGGGGCGGGGCGGGGGCGTTTCCGCCGTTGATCGGGTGGGTCGCGGCGACGGGCCATGTGACGCTGATGCCCATCCTGCTGTTCGCGATCATCTTCTTCTGGACCCCGCCGCATTTCTGGGCGCTCGCGCTGTTCGTCGAGACCGACTACGCGGCGGCCGGAATTCCGATGATGCCGGTGGTGGCGGGCCAGAAGGCGACGCGCCGCCAGATCCTGTTCTACGCCGCGCTGCTGTTGCCGGTGGCGTTGCTGCCCTGGAAAATCGGCGGAACGAGCGGCATCTACGGCTGGTCGGCGATCCTGCTGACGGGAACTTTCATCGCGCTGGCGCTCCCGGTCGGGCTGCGCGCCAGCTTGCCCGGCGATGCGATGAAGCCCGAAAAACGGCTGTTCGCGTTCTCGATACTCTATCTTTTCGCGCTGTTCGCCGCGCTCGTGGCGGACCGCCTGATCCTGGGATGACACCGATGGAAGACCCCGCGCGCGAGGCCGAGCGCCGCCGCATCATAAAGGCGCGCAACCGCATGCTGGCGCTGATGCTGCTGGGCTTCGTCGCGCTGTTCTACGCGATCACGTTCGTCAAGTTCGG
>JBBRER010000178.1:0-3010 GCA_038202745.1 Sphingomonadales bacterium | reverse complement strand
CCGCCCGCCGCCGCCTTTTCCGCCGAGCGCCTCGACCCCCGCGCGCACCAGATCGACTGCATTGAAGCGGCCCGTCAGATCGTCGGTCACCGCGGCGGCGATGGTCGCGCGGCCGCCGCTCACCGCGATGATCGCCGCCACGCCCGAGCCCAGCCGCGTCTTGGCGGCATCGAGCAACCCGCGCAATTCCTTGGCATCGAGCCCGTCGAGCACCTGGCCCGAGAATTTGACCCCGCCAATGTCCTCGTCCGCCGCTTGCACCTTCGCCCCGTCGCCGCCCAGCGCCAGCGCCTTCTTTGCCTCGGCCAGCTCGCGCTCGAGCCGCTTGCGCTCGTCGAGCAGCGCGGCCACGCGCGCTTCGACGTCTTCGGGCGCGGCGCGGAGCAGGCCGGCGGCGCTCTTGAGCGTGTCCTCACGGCGCGCCAGCCACAGCCGCGCGGCCTCGCCGGTCAGCGCCTCGATCCGCCGCACGCCCGCGCTGACCGCGCTTTCGGAAACGATCCGGAATATCCCGATGTCGCCGGTGGCGGTGACGTGGGTGCCGCCGCACAGTTCGACCGAGAAGTGCTTGTCGCTCATCCGGCCCATGCTGAGCACGCGGACCTCGTCGCCGTATTTCTCGCCGAACAGTGCCATTGCGCCAGCTTCGATCGCTTCGTCGGGGCTCATCAGCCGGGTCGAGACCGCCTCGTTGGCGCGGATTTCGGCGTTCACCTCGGCCTCGACCGCGGCGATGTCCTCGCCCGTGAGCGGCTTGGTGTGCGAGAAATCGAAACGGAAGCGTTCGGCGGCGACGAGCGAACCCTTCTGCGTAACGTGATCGCCGAGCCGGCGGCGCAGCGCCGCATGGACGAGGTGCGTCGCCGAATGGTTGGCGCGGATCGCGTCGCGGCGTTCCGCATCGACGTGGAGGCCGACGATGTCCCCGCGCTTGATTTCGCCTTGGTCGACGTGCGCGAGATGGGCGTGGAGCCGCCCGAGCGGCTTAGCGGTGTCGCGCACGGTCAGCGCGCCGCCGCTCGCGGTGGTCATCGTCCCCGCGTCGCCGGTCTGCCCGCCGCTTTCGCCGTAGAACGGCGTCTGATTGGTGAGGACGGTGACGTCGTCGCCCGCGCCCGCGGATGCGACTTCGGCGCCACCGCGGACCAGCGCGACGACTTGCGCTTCGCCGACGGTCGCGGTGTAGCCGGTGAACTCGGTTGCGCCTTCGCGCTCGGCGATGTCGTACCAAATCTCGCCATCGGCCGCGTCGCCCGAGCCTTTCCACGCGGCGCGGGCCGCCGCCTTCTGCCGCGCCATCGCCGCGTCGAAGCCGGCGCGATCGACGGCGATCCCGCGCGGCCGAAGGGCGTCCTCTGTGAGGTCGTAAGGGAAGCCGAACGTGTCGTAGAGCTTGAACGCGGTTTCGCCGGGCAGCTCGCCGCCCTCGCCCAGACCGCCGGTCTCCTCATCAAGCAGCCGCAGCCCGTTTGCCAGCGTGCGGCGGAACTGCGCTTCCTCGCGCGCCAGCGTTTCCTCAATCAGCGGCTGCGCGCGGCCGAGCTCGGGGTAAGCCTGTCCCATCTCCGCGACCAGCGCGGGCACCAGCCGGTGCATCAACGGCTCTTTCGCACCGAGCAGGTGCGCATGGCGCATCGCGCGGCGCATGATCCGCCGCAGCACGTAGCCGCGCCCTTCGTTCGAGGGCAGCACGCCGTCGGCGAGCAAGAACGAAGTCGAACGCAGATGATCGGCGATCACCTTGTGGCTGGCGCTCGCCGCATCCGTGCCGGTGAGTTCCGCCGACGCCTCGATCAGCGCGCGCATCGTGGTCGTCTCGAACACGGTGTGGACGCCCTGGAGCACGGTCGAGACGCGCTCGAGACCCATTCCGGTGTCGATCGAAGGCTTGGGCAGATCGCGGACGATCTCGCCGCCTGCCTGCTCGTATTGCATGAAGACGAGGTTCCACACCTCGACGTACCGGTCACCGTCCTCTTCGGGACTGCCGGGCGGGCCGCCGGGGATGCGCGGGCCATGATCGAAGAAAATTTCCGAGCACGGGCCACACGGGCCATCGTCGCCCATCGACCAGAAGTTATCCTTGGTCGCGATCCGGATCAGCCGCTCGTCGGGCAGGCCGGCGATCTTCTTCCACAGCGCGTGTGCTTCGTCGTCAGTGTGATAGACCGTCGCGGTCAAGCGCTCGGCGGGAAGCCCCCATTCGTTGGTCAGCAGCGTCCACGCGTGCGCGATCGCGTCTTCCTTGAAGTAATCGCCGAACGAGAAATTGCCCATCATCTCGAAGAACGTCAGGTGCCGCGCGGTGTAGCCGACATTGTCGAGATCGTTGTGCTTGCCGCCCGCGCGCACGCACTTTTGCGAGGAGGTCGCGCGCGGGCTGCGCGGCGTCTCAAGCCCCGTGAACACGTTTTTGAACGGCACCATCCCGGCGTTGACGAACATCAGCGTCGGATCGTTGTAGGGGACCAGCGGCGCCGACGGCACGACCGCGTGCCCGTTCGAGCCGAAGTAATCGAGGAAGGACCGGCGGATGTCGTTGGTCGATTGCATGGTGCCGCCGATAATCGACGGCGAACCGCGGAACAAGCGCGCTCGACCGATTAGAGTTAGCGCGTGTCCGGCACGACCACGCTGAGCGCGGCGGGGAGGATGCGAAATTTCAGCGGCAGCGCCAGCTTGACCACCTCACCGTCGAGCCCGACGTCGATCCGTCCCGAGCCCCCGACCTCGACCAGCTTGGCGTCGAGCAATTCCTCGAAATCGGCTTCCGCGTCGGCGCGTCCGACCAGCGCGCGCGCGGCAAACTTGGCGAGCTCCCACGGGGTGCGGGCGGACACCGCGTAAAGCGACAGCACCCCGTCTGACATCGAATCGCGTTCCCCCACGCGGCCCGCGTCGAGCGAATAGGGATTGTTGCCGATGAACAGCAGCGGGGTCTTTACGGGCCTACCTTCACCATCGACCGTCAGAGCGAAGCGCTGGCGGCGCCAGTGGCGCATCGTCGCGA
>JBBRER010000177.1:0-3061 GCA_038202745.1 Sphingomonadales bacterium | reverse complement strand
GCCGTCAGCATGACGGCGCGCCAGCCAAGCCGCGGTGTGAGCCGGCCGCGGCGGTCCGGTCCAGGCTTACCCGCGCCGGTCACACCGTCCGCGTGTTCTTCCCAGGCGTTATCCCGCGTTAGCCGGCGGGGGATGGGGTGTGGGCAAACGTCTTACGAGCGGTTGGCGCTTCGCGCCCTCTTCGAGTCCGACAAGCTCCGCATGAGCGGACCTTCTACCAAGACCCGCTCAGCCTGAGCCTGTCGAAGGCCACGCGCCGACGCCGGCTCAACCGCCTAATCCCCCTCGACCGCCTCCTCCCCCTCGACCCGCATCGCCGCCGCGGCCAGGCTTTCGGCCTCGAGCAGCAGTTCGTCGTCAGCCAGCCCTTGCGGCAGGTTCTCGCGCCCGATCATCACCATCACCGGGACCGCCATCGGGCTCACCCGGTCGAGCCTGACGTGAACGAGCTGGCTCGCCGCCCGGTCGAGCAGATCGCCGAGCCGCCCGACGTCGGTCATCCGCGTGCGCGCATCGGCCCACGCGGCTTCGAGCAGGACGTGCCCGGGTTCGTACTTGCGCAGCACGTCGTAGATCAGGTCGGTCGAGAAGGTGACCTGCTTGCCCGTTTTGCGCTTGCCCGGCTGCTGGCGCTCGACCAGCCCGCCGATCACCGCGACCTCGCGGAAGGCACGGCGCAGGAGGTGCGAATTCTGCACCCATTCGACGAACTCGTCGGTCAGAATGTCGGGCGACAGCATGGCCGCCGGATCGTCGACCGGCTTCAATCCCCACACCCCGAGCGAATAATCGTTGGCGACGAACCCCAGCGGCCCGAGCCCGCGCTCCTCCATCCGCCGGGTGATCAGCATCCCCAGCGACTGGTTCGCGTTCCACCCCTCGAACGTATAATAGAGCGTGTACTCGCGCCGCCCGTGGGGGAAGCTTTCGACCAGCAGTTCGCCCGGCCCGGGGAGGCGGCTGCGCCACGCCTGGACCTCGAGCCATTCGCGGACGTCGTCGGGGAACCGGGCCCAGCTCGCGCGGTCGACCATCATCGCCCGGACCCGGTCTGCAAGGTGCGTGGTCAGCGGCAGGCGCAAGCCCATATAGCTCGGGATCGTCGCCGAGCTTTTGGCCGCGCGCACGGTCAGTTCGAGATCGCGCAACGCTTCGACTTCGAGGTCCATCCCCGCAAAGCGAAACGTATCGCCGGTGCGCAGGCTCGCGGCGAACTGTTCCTCGACTTTGCCGAGCGCGCGGCCGTTGCGGAAGCGAATCTCGATCATCTCGTTATCGACGATAATCCCGGCGTTGAGCCGGTAGCGCGCGGCGTGCTCGGGGTGCGCCAATCGCCAGAGGCCGTCCTTGTCTTTCACGATCCGTTTGAAACGGTCGTACGCCCGCAGAGCATAGCCTCCGGTCGCAACGAAGCTCAGCACTCGGCTCCACACCGTCTCGTCGACCCAGGCATAGGCGAGCGACGAGCGCACTTCGCTTAGCAGTCCGGCTTCGTCGAACGGCCCGGCGCAAGCGCGGCCCATCACATGCTGCGCGAGCACGTCGAGCCCGCCAGGTCGGAAGTCCTCGCCGTCGCGCTGGCCTTGGTCGACCGCGTCCTTGGCCGCGGTCGCCTCGAGAAATTCGAAGCGGTTACCCGGAGCGATCAGCGCGCGGCTTGGGCAGTCGAGCCGGTGGTTGGCGCGCCCGATCCGCTGGAGCAGCCGCGACGAGCCTTTGGGCGCGCCCATCTGGACGACCAGATCGATATCGCCCCAGTCGACCCCCAAATCGAGGCTCGCGGTCGCGACCAGCGCGCGCAGCTCGCCCCGCGCCATCGCGCCCTCGACCTTGCGCCGCGCCTCCTTCGACAGCGAGCCGTGGTGAATGCCGATCGGCAGCGTGTCCTCGTTGACGTCCCACAGCAGCTGGAAGGTGTATTCGGCGAGGAACCGCGTGTTGGTGAAGATCAGCGTGGTTCGGTTAGCGCGAATCTCCTCGTAAAGCTGGGGAATCGCCCACCCCGCGGCGTGCCCGCCCCACGGCACGCGAGCATCGAACGGGACCAGGATTTCGACTTCGGCGGGCGCCCCCGGCTCCCCCTCGACCAGCTCGACCGCATCGATCTCACCCCACGGCGCGAGCCAGGCACGAAACGCTTCGGGATCGGCGACCGTCGCCGACAGCGCGGCGCGGCGCAGGTCCGGCGCGAGCGCCTCGAGCCGGGTCAACGCGAGCGCGAGCAGATAGCCGCGCTTGCCCGTGACGAAAGCGTGGACCTCGTCGATCACCACCCGCTGGAGGCCTGCGAACAGCGTCGCACTTTCGGGGTAGCTGAGCAGCAGCGAGAGCGATTCGGGCGTGGTCAGCAGGACATGCGGCGGCCGCGCCCGCTGACGCGCCTTGCGGTCCGACGGGGTGTCGCCGCTGCGTGTCTCGATCCTCAGCGGCAGCCCGAGGTCCTCGACCGGGGTCAGCAGGTTGCGCTGGACGTCGTACGCCAGCGCCTTGAGCGGCGAAACGTAAAGCGTGTGCAGGCCCTCGGGCGGCGGCGCATCCCCCAGCCGCGACGGGCAAAACGCCGCCAGCGTCGGCATGAACCCGGCGAGCGTCTTGCCCGCCCCGGTATCCGCGACGAGCAGCGCCGAGCGCCCGGCATCGTCGGCCGCGAGCATGTCCTGCTGGTGCGAGCGCACCCGCCACCCGCGCGCAGCGAACCAGCCGCCGAGTTCGGGAGGGACGCCGTCAGCCATCGCCGCCATCAATGCACGAGCGCGACGTTTGCGCCAGCATGCCGGCCTTAAAGTCCGTGCCGGCGCTATTTCGTGCGCCGGGGTGCGGCAGAGACGCGACCGCCGGTGGCAGCTTCCTCGCCGGCAAGGCGTTGAAAGCAATATCGGCGCCGCTTCCGGGCGCCCCCCAGGAGAATTGCCATGAACGAGCGTTATCGCCGCGACGAGATGGACCGCCAGCGCGCCCGCGAGCGCGGCTTCGATGTGATGTACGGCAGCTCGGGGACGATCCTCAACATGGCGGAAATCGTCGCGCGGCGCAAGGGTGAGCCGTCCGGCGGGCGAAGCTG
>JBBRER010000176.1:0-3101 GCA_038202745.1 Sphingomonadales bacterium | reverse complement strand
AAGCTCGAAATAGGCGTGACCACCGGGCCGATCCGCGGCAGCCGCAAAGTCCACGTTGGGCCGCTGGGCGTCGCCATGCGCGCGATCGATCTCGAACCGTCGTCGGGCGAGCCGCCGCTCAACGTTTACGACACCTCCGGCCCCTACACCGACCCGGCGGTGACGATCGACATCGCCGCCGGGCTCGTCCCGCTGCGCCGCGACTGGCAGCTCGCGCGCGGCGATGTCGAGGAATACGCCCCCCGGGACATCCGCCCGGAAGACAACGGCCAGCTCGGCCCCGACCGCTCGGGCGGCGTCCCGGCCTTCCCGACCGCGCTGCGCCGCCCCTTGCGCGCCAAAGCCGGCGGCAACATCAGCCAGATGCACTACGCGCGGCGCGGAATAATCACCGCCGAGATGGAATACGTCGCGATCCGCGAAAACATCGGGCGCGAAATGCTGCGCGATCATGTCCGCGACGGACAGGACTGGGGCGCGAGCATCCCCGACCACGTCACCCCCGAATTCGTCCGCGACGAAGTGGCGCGCGGCCGCGCGATCATCCCCAGCAACGTCAACCACCCCGAGGCCGAGCCGATGGCGATCGGCCGCAACTTCCTCGTCAAGATCAACGCCAATATCGGCAACAGCGCGGTCGCCAGCGACGTCGCCTCCGAAGTCGATAAGATGGTCTGGTCGATCCGCTGGGGCGCGGACACGGTGATGGACCTCAGCACCGGGCGCAACATCCACGACACCCGCGAATGGATCATCCGCAACAGCCCCGTCCCGATCGGCACCGTCCCCATCTACCAGGCGCTCGAAAAGGTCGGCGGCGTCGCCGAGGACCTGACCTGGGAAATCTACCGCGACACGCTGATCGAGCAGGCCGAGCAGGGCGTCGATTACTTCACGATCCACGCCGGGGTGCGCCTGCCGTACATCCCGATGACCGCCAAGCGCGTCACCGGGATCGTCAGCCGCGGCGGCTCGATCATGGCCAAATGGTGCCTCAGCCACCACAAGGAATCGTTCCTCTACGAACGCTTCGACGAGATCACCGAGATCATGAAGGCTTACGACATCGCCTATTCATTGGGCGACGGGCTGCGCCCGGGCAGCGTCGCCGACGCCAACGACGAAGCCCAGTTCGCCGAGCTCTACACGCTGGGCGAGCTGACCAAGCGCGCCTGGGCGCAGGACGTCCAGGTGATGATCGAGGGGCCGGGGCACGTCCCGATGCACAAGATCAAGGAGAACATGGACAAGCAGCTAGCCGCCTGCGGCGAAGCGCCGTTCTATACCCTCGGGCCATTGGTGACCGATATCGCGCCCGGCTACGATCACATTACCTCGGGCATCGGCGCGGCGATGATCGGCTGGTTCGGCACCGCGATGCTTTGCTACGTCACGCCCAAAGAGCACCTCGGCCTGCCCGACCGCGACGACGTCAAAGTCGGCGTCGTCACCTACAAGCTCGCCGCCCACGCCGCCGACCTCGCCAAAGGCCACCCCGCCGCGAAACTGCGCGACGACGCGCTCAGCCGCAGCCGCTTCGAATTCCGCTGGCGCGACCAGTTCAACCTGAGCCTCGACCCCGACACGGCGGAGCAATACCACGATCAGACGCTCCCCGCCGAAGGCGCGAAAACCGCGCACTTCTGCAGCATGTGCGGGCCCAAGTTCTGCAGCATGAAGATCACGCAAGAGGTGCGCGACTTCGCGGCAAAGCAGAATGCGGGGGTGCACAATTTCATCGCCGCTTCTCCCCTCCCGCTTGCGGGAGGGGTCGGGGGTGGGTCTGTCGCCGATGCCGAAGCCGGCATGGCCGAGATGAGCGAGAAGTTCCGTGAAACCGGCTCCGAGCTCTACATGGGCGCGGGCGGGCGTGAGCACGACTAGGGCGTGCAAATGAAGGGCGCCATCGCGCCCGGTCGATCAAGGTGCTAATCCGCCGCCGTTGACACCAAGGAGAATCGACATGGCTCTCAGGACCATTGCTCTGGCGCTCAGCGCGATCGCGCTCACCGCGCCGCTTTCGGCCGCAGCACCTGCCGGAACGTCCGATACGAAATATTGCATGCATATCGATGCGCTCACCGGCAGCCGTATCGAGCAGATCAAGTGCTGGACTCGCGACGAATGGGCCGAGCAAGGAGTCGACGTCGATCGGGATTGGGCCAAGGAAGGCGTCCGCACCCTGGACTGATCGTTCAGACGGACTGCTCGCAAGGCGCGCAGACCGTGTCGGCCTGCGGCTTCACCCCTCAGGGGGTTGGGGGTTGTCGATCAACGGTAGTCGGAAGCGCGGACCACGCAGGCCCGAATTTCACTGGCGCGACCAGTTCAATCTCAGCCTCGACCCCGACACCGCCGAGCAATACCACGACCAGACGCTCCCCGCGGAAGGCGCCAAGACCGCGCGCATCAAGTTCGGCAGGCGGATCGGAGCAGTGTCCGATGAAGACATGGCTCGCCTGCAAGAACCGGTTGTTGCTGGTGCTGGGGTTTGCAGGGTGAGGAAATAGGTGCACTGTCACCGTATCATCGACCTGACCCGAAGTGCTTTGGGGACGAATCATGGAATCAATTAAAGCGTCCGAGAAAGCGCTCGGCGATGTGTTTTGCGACAAATACGTTTTCCATATTCCTCCCTATCAGCGACCTTATAGCTGGGGCGCGGAGCAGGTGGATGAGTTACTAGATGACTTAGTGTGGGCAACAGGCCAAGTAGCCCCGATTGATCGTCCTCCCTACTTTCTGGGTAGTATTGTACTCATCAAGCGTCCTGATTCCCCAATTGCTGATGTAGTGGACGGACAGCAACGCCTTACAACGATGACAATCCTCATAAGTGTCCTTAAAGAGTTGGCAGACAGCGAAGGAGAGAGAGCGAATATTGACATCTTTCTGCGCCAGCGCGGCAATCCCAATCTAGGCACAAAGGATGTACCGCGGCTGACGGTTCGACCACGCGATGCAGAGTTCTTTCGAAAAACCATTCAGGAAGGCGGAGAAGCTGATCTTGCAGACGATGAAACTACAGACGCGCGCAAACGGATGCTCGAAAATCGCAATCGAATTCGCAGCGCTCTAACAGCCATGATGCCGGAACAGCG
>JBBRER010000175.1:0-3137 GCA_038202745.1 Sphingomonadales bacterium | reverse complement strand
TCATCCTCGGCCCGGTGGCGACGCTCAGGCTCGATCGCTCGTCCAAGATCAAGGATCCGGTGGTCGAGCGGCTGGGCAAGCTCGACCGGGCGCTCGAGCTCGGCGGCACCGTCGGCCTCGGCTTCCCCAGAGTGCTCAACCCTTACGACAAGCTCACCGCGACAGTCGACGTCCAGAAGGATGTCGCCAGCGCGCACCGCGGGGTCACGATCACCCCGTCAGTGAGCTATTTTACCCCGCTGAGCCGCGGAATCGCCGCGGTGCTCTCGCTTTCGGCGCAGCACGGCGACGACCAGTTCAACGACTATTACTATTCGGTTACGCGTGGGGGCAGCTTCGTCACGGGACTGCCGACCTACACCGCGCGCAGCGGCTGGGTCAGCGCCGACGCCAACTTGTTCGTCGGGGTCGATCTCGACGGCGATCTGACCAACGGCGGGCTCGCGGTGTTTGCGCTCGGCGGCTACGGCCGCATCCTCGGCGACGCCAAGAACTCGCCGATCGTGCGCATCCGCGGCTCGCGCGATCAGTGGACGATCGGCGCGGGGATCGGGTTTACGTTTTAACCGGACGCTTAAAGGGGCTTTCGACTCGCCTCGATCGGTGACATTCTCCCGCGCGAGGGAGAGTGTCGATGAACGCCGTGACCCAGCCGCAGACCGCCAACGCCACGCATGTCGATGTGGTGATCGTCGGCGCGGGGATTTCGGGGATCGGATCGGCGCACCACTTGCAGGAGCAGTGCCCGGGCAAATCGTGGCTGATCCTCGAGATGAAGGGCAGTTTCGGCGGGACGTGGGAGACGCACAAGTATCCCGGAACGCGTTCGGATTCAGACCTCTACACCTTCGGCTACCGGTTCAAGCCGTGGATCGGCGCGCCGATCGCCAGCCGCGCCGAGATTCTCAAATACCTCGGCGAAGTGATCGAGGAAAACGCGCTGGGCGAGAACATCCGCTACGGCCACCGGATCGTCTCGGCGGCGTGGGACAGCGCTTCGGCGCTGTGGACGGTCGAAGCCACGACCAAGGACGGCGCGGCGCGCACTTTCACCGCAGGCTTCCTGTGGATGTGCCAAGGCTATTACGATCACGAGCAGCCTTACCTGCCCGAATGGCCTGGAATGCGGGATTTCGGCGGAACGCTGGTCCACGCGCAGCTGTGGGACGAGGGCACCGACTACGCGGGCAAACGCGTGGTGGTGATCGGATCGGGCGCGACCGCGGCGACGGTGATCCCGGCGCTCGCGCAACAGGCGGCGCACGTCACGATGCTCCAGCGCTCGCCGACCTATTTCTTCTGCGCGCCCAACGTCAACGAACTCGCCGACCGGCTGCGTCAAGTCGGGGTCGACGAGCCGACCGTCCACCGCGTCGTGCGCCAGCAGGTGATGCACGACCAGAACGAGCTGACGCAGCGTTGCCAGAGCGAGCCCGACGCGGTGTTCGAGGAATTGAAGGAGCTGATCCGCGGCTACGCGGGCGCCGACTTCGACTTTGCCGAACATTTCACCCCGCGCTACCGGGTGTGGCAGCAGCGGCTCGCGTTCGTCCCCGACGGCGATCTGTTCCAGGCGGTAGCGGCGGGCAAGGCGAGCGTCGTGACCGATGAGATCGAGCGGTTTACCCAAAGCGGCATCGTGACCAAATCGGGCCAGGAAATCCCCGCCGACATCGTCGTCGCTGCGACCGGGTTCAATCTCAAGGTCATGGGCGGGATCCCGTTCAGCGTCGATGGCAACGCGGTCGAGTGGGGCGAAACCGTCACCTTCCGCGGGATGATGATGACCGGGGTGCCCAACCTCGCCTGGGTGATGGGTTACTTCCGCGCCAGCTGGACGTTGCGGGTCGATATGATGGCCGACTTCGTCTGCAACCTGCTCAATCACATGGACGCCACCGGCGCGAAGCAGGCCGAGGTCGCGATCCCCGACGACATTTCCGGAATGGCGATCCTGCCGTGGATCGAGGCGGACAACTTCAATCCAGGCTATCTGGTGCGCGGGCTCGATGCGATGCCGCGCCGCGGCGACCGCCCCGAATGGCGCCACAACCAGGACTACTGGGCGGAAAAGGACGCGTTCCCCGCGATCGACTTGGACGGGCCGGAGTTTGTTTACGACGGGCAGCGCGCGAAAGCGGAGGCCGATACCGTCGCCGCCTGACCCGCGCTCAGCGCACTTGTTCGACGCTGAGCGTCCCCGCCGGGAGCGGGCGGCATAGCTGCGGCGCGGGGACTTCTCCGCTCAGCCAGCCGGCGTAATCCCCGGGGGTCAGCACCACGATCTGGCGGTGATGATACGGCGCCATGTCGGGCCCGGGCGCGCACGTCAGCATCGTCCACGCCTCGCCAACCGCGGGGTCGGTGCGCCACAGCCCGGCGATGCAGAACCATTCGAGCCCGCGCACGGTGAACGCCCATTTCGACTTGGGCGGCTTCTTTTTCGGCGCGGCCTCGCCCGGCGCGGGCGGGTCGGTGAACTCGTAGAAGCCCTCGACCGGGATCAGGCAGCGCCCGCTGACCGCGGTGTTGGCAAACTCGCGCCCGTCGGAGCGGAAGTTGTAAACCGGCTTGCCCCCCGGCGCCGGCCAGCTCCACCGCCGCGTGACCATTTCGGCGCCATCGCCATCGCTCGCCGCGCGGACGATCTCGATCCGGTCGGTGATGCGGATGCTGTCGAGCGGGGCGAAGTTGGGCACGCCTTCGGGAAAGCGAAGCGGCAGGCGGATGTTCTCCCACCCGCGCAGGATCTTGTCGATCTGGGTGCGGCGGTAGGCTTCGTTGCACATGACGAACCCTTTTCATCGCTCTTGCGTTGCGCGACAAGGCCCGCCCGCATCGGACTGGCAGGAGCGTAGCGCATGGACATCGGATTCGTCGGCCTCGGCAAGATGGGTGGCAACATGGTTCGGCGGCTGACCCGCGCCGGGCATCACTGCCACGTCTTTTCGGCCGATCCCAAGGAGGTCGCCGCGCTCGCCGAGGAAACCGGGTCGGTCCCCGCGGACAGCCTGGCCGCGCTCGGCGCCGGCCTCCAAGGGCCGCGCACGGTGTGGATCATGGTGCCCGCGGGCAAGATCACCCAAAGCGTGGTCGACGAGCTGGCGGGCGTGCTCGCGGCGGGCGACACGATCATC
>JBBRER010000174.1:0-3225 GCA_038202745.1 Sphingomonadales bacterium | reverse complement strand
AATAGCCGCCCCGCTTCTGCGATCCGCCCGGTTATCTGGATATCGGCGCGACTCGGCTCGGGGCTGCCGCTGGGGTGATTGTGGACGAGGATCAGCGCGCTCGCGCCTAGATCCAGCGCGCGGCGGATGACTTCGCGGGGGTGGATCGCGGCTTCGTCGATCGAGCCATTGACATGCGCAAAATCGTCAAGCGGTTCGCCCCGGAACAATTGCTACCCACCAGACTTGCTCCGCTTACTCCTCCCGCACAGGACCGCCCCATGATCGCCACCGACCGCACGATGGCCAACAAGGTTCCGCTGGTCACGCTTGCGTTCTGGATCATCAAGGTTCTCGCGACCACGGTGGGCGAAACCGGTGCCGACTTCCTCAACTTCAACCTCAAGTTCGGGCTGGCGGTAACTTCGTTGCTATCGGCGTTGGTCCTCGCCGGCTTCTTGTGGCTGCAGCTGCGCCAGACCCGTTACGTGCCGTGGGCTTACTGGATCACGGTCGTGTTCCTGAGCATCGTCGGGACGCTGATCACCGACAACCTGAGCGACAATCTGGGCGTCAGTCTTTATGTCTCGACCGCGGTTTTCGCAGTCTGTCTCGCGGCGACATTCGTGCTTTGGCACCGCGCCGAGGGTACGCTGTCGATCCATGCGATCACCACGCCCGCGCGCGAGCGCTATTACTGGCTGGCGATTCTGTTTACGTTTGCGCTCGGCACCGCGGCGGGCGATCTGGTGTCCGAACAGCTCGGCCTTGGCTACGCGATCTCAGGCGCGATTTTCGGTGGGCTGATCGTGCTGATTACCATCGGATACTACGCCCGCGCGTTGGGCGCGGTGCTGGCGTTCTGGGCGGCTTACGTCCTGACGCGTCCGCTCGGCGCGTCGATGGGCGATTTCCTCACTCAAGCTCCCAAGGATGGCGGACTTGGCCTGGCGACGATGACGGTAAGCGCGGCTTTCCTCGTCGTCATCGTGGTCTTGGTGGGCTACTTGACGATCAGTCGGATCGACTCGCTCGACCGTGATGCACCGAACCACTGACGCGGCGAGCGATCTCGCTGATGGCCCTAAATCAGCCCCTTCGCCTTCAGGCTGACATGCCCCTGCCGTCCCACGATTACGTGATCGTGGACCACGATCCCTAGCAGCCGGCCGGCTTCGGCGATCCGCCCGGTGATCTGAATGTCCGCGCGGCTCGGCTCGGGGCTGCCGCTCGGGTGATTGTGGACGAGGATCAGCGCGCTTGCCCCCAAATCCAGCGCGCGGCGGATTACTTCGCGGGGGTGGATCGCGGCTTCGTCGATCGAGCCTTCGCTCATCAGTTCGTCGGCGATCAGGCGGTTCTGGGTGTTGAGGAAGAGGATGCGGACGCGCTCGTGCGCGAGGTGCGCCATGTCGATCGTCAGGTAATCGAGCAGCGCCTGCCAGCTGCCGAGCACGGGCATTTCCTGCACGCCGGCGCGGGCGAGGCGGCGTGTGGCGAAAGCGACGATTTTGAGCGCGGCCGCGCTGGTCTCGCCCATTCCGGGGTGCTTGGCGAGCGCACGCGCGTCCGCTCCGAGCAGCCCCGCGAGCCCGCCGAAGCGCGCCAGCAGGCTTTTGGCGAGCGGCTTGACGTCCTTGCGCGGGATCGCGGTCATCAGCAGGTATTCGACGAGCTCGTGATCGGCGAGCGCGCTTTCGCCGCCTGAGAGCAGCCGCGCGCGCAGGCGGGAGCGGTGGCCCTGGTTGGCGCCCGCCTTGGCGCCGCGCGCATCGCCCAGCGCAAGCTCCGCGTCCGCCACCGGCAACCACCTCCCCGCTCGTGCGTTTCGTGGCCTAGCATTGCCTCCGTGCGCGGCGGTGCGCAAGTGTAGGGGCGATGGCCGAGCGCGACCAAGACATCCTGGTGGACACGGCTCCTTCTGCGCGGCGCACGCGTTGGCGGATCGTGCTGTATGTCGCGCTCGGGATTGTCGCGGCAGTGCTGCTGGCGCTGTGGCTGGTGCGCAAGGACCTCGCCGACCGGGTGATCGCGGGGCAGCTCAAATCGTACGGCATCCCCGCGACCTACAAGATCGCGCGGATCGGCCCGCGCCGCGAGGTGTTGACCGACGTCGTGCTCGGCGATCCGCGCCACCCGGACCTGACGATCGCGCGGCTGACAGTCACGCTCAACCCGCGGCTCGGCGTGCCCACGGTGGGGAAGTTGGTGGTCGAGCAGGCGCGGCTTTACGGCACGTGGCGCGGCGAGAAGCCGAGCTTCGGCACCCTCGACAGAGTGCTGTTCTCCGGCCCCAAGCGCGCATTTCGGCTGCCCCCGCTCGACCTGGCGGTGCATGACGGGCGCGCGCGGATCGATACTGCTTACGGGCCTGTGGGCGTCAAGGTCGAAGGGGAGGGCAAGCTGCGCGACGGGTTCGCAGGCATCGTCGCGGTGGCCGCGCCGCGGTTCGGCCGCTCGGATTGCCTCGCCCGGGGCGCGAGCGTCTATGGCGCGATCAACGTCACCGCCGAGCGCCCCGCGTTCAGCGGGCCGCTGCGCGTCGCCGCACTCGGTTGCCCGCGCCGGAGGCTGGCGCTGCGCGGCGCCGCGCTCCAGCTCGCGGTGCTGTTCGACAAGCCGCTCAGCGGGGCCGACGGCCGGGCGGCCGTGCGCACCGATGCCTTCTCCTTTGCGGGAACCTCGGCGCGGCGGCTCACCGGCGACACGCGCCTGACCTGGCGCGGGGGCGACGTCACCGCGACTTATCGGCTGGGCGCGGGCGGGGTGTCGGGAGGCGAGATCGGCGCGGCCGGGCTCGGGCTCGACGGGACGCTGCGGACGCGCGACTCGTACCGCCGGATCGACGCCGAGGGCAGTCTGGCGGGCACCGGGGTGCGGCTCGGCGGGGCGGTCGATGGCACGCTGCGCCAGGGACAGGCGGCGGGCGAGGGCACGCCGATCGCGCCGCTGCTGACACAGATGCGCGCCGCGCTGGCGCGCGAGGCGCCGGGCAGCCGTCTCGCGGCAAGCTACGTCGTGCGCCGCACCGGAGCGGTGACCAGCGCGGTGATTCCATCCGCGACGCTGACCGGGGGCGGCGGCGCGACGCTGCTTGACGTGCGGGGATTGCAGTATGCCGGCGCGGGCGACGCGCCGCCGCGGCTCACGGGCAGTTTCTCGACAGGCGGACCGGGCTTGCCGCGCATCGCAGGGCGGATCGAGCGGACGATGAACGGGCCGTCGCTGATCCGGATGCGGATGGAT
>JBBRER010000173.1:0-3260 GCA_038202745.1 Sphingomonadales bacterium | reverse complement strand
CGAACATGCGCTGGCGTGGAAGCTCGTGCAATCGCCGCGCTGCGATAGGCTGTTCGCGGCCCCGGGCAATCCGGGAATCGCGCGGCACGCCGAGCTGGTCGCGCTCGACGCCATCGACCACGGCGCGGTCGCGGCGTTCTGCGAGGCGGAGCGGATCGGGCTCGTCGTGGTCGGTCCCGAGGCACCGCTGGTCGATGGGCTCGCGGATAGCTTGCGCGCCGCAGGAATCGCGGTGTTCGGCCCGAACAAGGCTGCGGCACAGCTCGAGGGCAGCAAAGGCTTCACCAAAGACTTGTGCGCGCGCGCCGGCATCCCGACGGCGGCTTACGAGCGGGTAGGCGACGAAGCCGCTGCGCTCGCCGCAGCCCGCCGGTTCGGCGCGCCGGTGGTGATCAAGGCCGACGGGCTAGCGGCGGGCAAAGGCGTGACCGTCGCCGCGACGTTGGCCGAAGCCGAAGCCGCGATTCGTGCGATCTTCGCCGGCCCCGGCGGGCAAGCGGTGATCGAGGAGTTCCTCGAAGGCGAGGAAGTCAGCCTGTTCGCGCTGACCGACGGCCACACGATCGTCCCGTTCGGGAGCGCGCAAGACCACAAGCGCGTCGGCGAGGGCGACACCGGGGCGATGACCGGCGGGATGGGCGCCTACAGCCCGGCGCGCGTGCTCACCCCCGAACTCGAAGGCGCGGCTTACGCGCAAATCGTCGCGCCGACGGTCAAGGCGCTGGCCGACGCGGGGACGCCGTACTCGGGCGTGCGGTTCGCCGGGCTGATGCTGACCGCCGGGGGGCCCAAGCTGATCGAATACAACTGCCGCTTCGGCGATCCCGAATGCCAGGTGCTGATGCCGCGGCTGACAAGCGATCTGGTCGAACTGCTCGACGCGTGCGCGAACGATCGTCTCGCCGCGTGCGAACCGCCAAGGTTTTCGGCCCAAACCGCGCTAACGGTGGTGATGGCGGCGAGGGGGTATCCGGGAAAGTCGCGCAAGGGCGGACGGATCGATGGGATCGAGTTGGCCGAAGCGACCGGCGCCTTCGTGTTCCAGGCGGGTGCCGCGCTGGAGGGCGGTGCGCTGGTCGCCAATGGGGGCCGCGTGCTCGCCGTCACGGCGCTCGGCAAGTCGGTGCGTGAAGCACAAGCGGGCGCTTATGCCGCAATCGACACGATCGAAGCGACAGACCTGTTCTGCCGCAACGACATCGGCTGGCGTGAAGCGAGCCGCGAGGCCTCGCCGGGCTAAGCGGGTCAGCCCGGCCCAGGCGCGCGCAATACGCCGTAGGGGTCGTCGCCCGCGGCTTCGCGCACTTCGTCGAGCAGCCAGTCGCGAAACGCTCGGACTTTGGCCAGCCGCGCCTTGTGCGATGCGTAGCAAAGCCAGAACGCGCGGGGTTCTTCAGCCATTTCGGCCAGCGGCGCGACCAGTCGTCCGGATTCGATGTCGCGCGCGAACATCGCCGGACTGAGCATCGCCACACCGTGTCCCGCGAGCGCGGCTTGCCCGTCGAACGCCTGCGAATCGAACCGCACCCCCCCGCGCGGAGGCTCGGTGTGGGCGGCTTGGTGCACCCGCTCCAACCATAGCGGCCACCAAATGTCCTGCGGCGATATGCGAGGTAAATCAGCAAGATCGTCGGGATGGGAGATTGGATGCCGCGCAAGGAATTCGGGACTCGCCATCGGGGTGAAGACCTGACGCATCAGGAAGTGGCTGGTAGCGCCTGGGGGAGGGACTGCCACCCCGCGGATAGCGACGTCGAACTCGTCCGCCTCAAGATCGACCAGCTGGTCGGCGACGTCGAGCCGAACCGCAAGGTCGGGGTGGCGCAACTGAAATGCGCCGAGCCGGCCCGAAAGCCAGCAGGTCGCGAAGCTGCGCGAGGTGGTCACGCTGAGAACCGTCTCGTTCTCGCTGCGCGCGGCCGCGAAAGCGCGCTCGAGCATCGCGAACGCGTCGCTGACGCGCGGGGCGATGCGCCGGCCGAGCGCGGTCAACTCCATGCCCCGTCCCCGCCGCGCGAACAGCCGCGTCCCAAGCCGATCTTCGAGCAGCTTGATCTGATAGCTGACCCCGGCCTGGGTCATCGCCAGCTCTTCGGCCGCGCGGGTGAAATTTTCCTGCCGCGCGGCGGCCTCGAACACGCGGACGGCGGCAAGCGGAGGAAGTTTCGGCATCGTCAGGCAATATAAGCTGACCTTGTAGATCAGGTCCAGCGTTTTGTTGGTAATCTGGCCCGGCGTCGGTCATTTCTGACGAACACCACACGTATGAAAGGACAAGCCATGTTAAAGGTTTTCTTGCCCCTTGCACTTCTCGCCGGCGCATTCCCCGTCACTGCCGCCCACGCCTCCGCGGCCGAACGCCACACCGCGGTGCGAGTTCCCTACGACGATCTCAACCTTGCCTCGCGTAAGGGCGTCGCCACACTCGACCTTCGTCTGGCCCGGGCTATCGACTCCGCGTGCGACGTGGATCGATCGGATCTGGCGTTGATCGCCGCCGCGGCGGCGCGGACATGCCGCGCGGCCAAGCAGGCCGAAGTCGACATCCCACGCGACGCGGCCATCGCGCGCGCGCGGGTCGGGCTCGCCTCCGCCAGCCGCTGACAGCGGCGCGGCCGACGATGAACCGAGCGGCGATCGGCCGCTCGGTTCAATCGGGGCCGCGCTCGAACCTCGCGTGGACCAGCGCCTGCAAATCTGCCTCAGGCCTCGCCCCGTAGTGCCCGATCACTTCGGCGGCGCAGATCGCGCCCATCGTCAGGCACCGCCCGAGGCTTTCGCCCTTGACGTGGCCGGTGAGAAAGCCCGCGGCGAACAGGTCGCCCGCGCCGGTGGTGTCGATGACGCGCTCGACCGGCTCGGCGGCGACTTCGGCGCGCGCGCCATCGGCGATAGCGACTGCGCCAGCGGCCCCGCGCGTGGCGACGAGCACGGAAACTGCTCCGGCGAGCTTGGCGACGCCCGCCTCGAAGTCGCTCTCGCCGGTCAGTGAGGCCAGCTCATCTTCGTTGACGAACAGGATGTCGATCAACCCGGCTGCGATCAGCGCGCGAAAATCGGCGCCGTGGCGGTCGATTACGAAGCTCGCGCTGCCCGCGAAGGCGACCTTGCGTCCTGCCCCGCGCGCAACCTCGATCGCCCGGCGCATCGCGCGGCGCGGCTCTTCAGGGTCCCACAGATAGCCTTCGAGGTAGAGGATCGCGGAGGCCGCGATGACGCTTTCATCGAGCGCGGCAGGGGGAAGAAACTGGCTCGCGCCG
>JBBRER010000172.1:0-3376 GCA_038202745.1 Sphingomonadales bacterium | reverse complement strand
GGCGCCTATCCGCGCCGGGCGAGCCCGATCGCTTCGTTCAGGCGCGCACGGGCGAAAGTGTGCAACCAGCCCAGATAAACGCCGCCGCCGAGCGCGGACAGAAGCAGCAGCCGGGGCACGGGGCGAACGCCATCCAGTCCGCTGCGCGCAATGACCACCGCCAGCGCCATCGCGGCTCCGGCGAGCACGGGCGCGCGGCACGCCTCGATCCACTCGCGCCAGCGCACTCCGATCACCGGCAGCGTCCAGGCGGCGGTGCAGGCGGTGAGCAGCGGGTAGGCGACCAGCCACGCCGCAGCGAGGCCGGCAGCGCCGAAGCGCACCCCGACAAGGTACGACGCCGGCATCAGCACCGCGCCGAGCATCGAGGCGCGCGTGGCGATCCCCGGGCGGCCGCGTGCGGTAGCGGCGGGGGAGAACAGCACCTGGAGCGTCATGAACGGCATCGCCAGCGCGAGCAGCCGGACGAGCGGCGCGGACGGCGCCCAGCGCGGCCCCAGCGCAACCGTCACCGCATCGGGAGCGACCGCGGCGAGACCGAGGCAAAACGGCATTCCGGCAAGCATCACCAGCCGCACCGCCTTGAGAAACCCCGCCGCGAGTTCCTCGGGGCGATCCTGGATGCGCGAATAAGCGGAGAACGCCACTTCGTTGAGCGGTGGGACGATCTTGGTGACGAAGATCTGCGCGAGGAACAGCGCGGTCGTGTAATAACCGAGCTGCGCGGCGTGGAACACGCGCCCGGCGATGACGATGTCGGCCTGGCTCTGCGCGAACCAGAAAATCTGCCCGGCCATGATCGCCCCGCCGAAGCTGGCGATCCCGCCCATCCCGCGCAAATCGAAGCTCGGCCACATCCACGCCCGCGCCGCCGCGGCCATCCCGAACGCGCGCGCGGTAAAGCCGACCAGCGGCGCCGCGACGAGCGTCCACACCCCCCATCCCGAGTACGCGCCCACGAGCGCGGTCAGCGCGCTCAGCATCGCCGCGGCGACGTTGACCCGCGCTTGGCGGCGGAAATCCATCTGCCGCGCGAGCACCGCGTAGCCGAGCGCGAGGAACGGATTGGTCAGGTACACCAGCGCCTGGACGCGCAGCAACTCGGCGACCATCGGGTTGCGGTAATACGCCGCGACCAGCGGCGCAGCGGCAAGCTGCAACGCGGCAAGCGCGGCGTTGACCAGGATCAGGATGCCGAACAGCTGACGCAGCACCCGCTCGCCCCCGTCCTTGGCCTGAATCGCCGCGTTGGCGAAGCCGTAGCCGTTGAACAGATTGAGCAGCGTCATCACCGCCGCCGCCATCGCGTACAGCCCATAGTCGGCCGGAGCGAGGATGCGGATGACGAGGAACGTCGCGGCCCAGGCAAGGACTTGCGCGAAGACCTGCGAGCCCGAGCGCCAGATCACCGCGCTGCGCACGGAATCGCGCAGGCTCGCGGCGGTCGGCCGGGCGGGTAGGGATTCGGTGGTCATGCGCGGGCGATCAGCGCGCGCAGCACCGCCGGCTCGTACCCACGGCTATGCGTGCGCCGGCGCCATGCCAGCATCGGCCGGGCGAGTGTGGGAAGCATTCGCCACAGTGCGAACGAGAACCGCCAGACCGGCCCCTCGACCTGGCTGTCGGCAGCGCGCAAGTCGGCCAGCCCGCGCTGGGTGTCGCCGTCGATGACGCGGTCGATCGCCTGCTCGAAGTCCAGCCGGGCGCGGGTCTGGGCGATCAGACGCGAGAGCAGCGCCTGCTCGGGCGCTCCCGCCGGAAGCGCAGCCCGGGCCTTGTCGTAAACGCGGATATTGCCGAGCAGCATCCGCTGGCCTTGCGCGGAGGCCGAGTTGGCGCGCACCCGGTAATCGCCGAGCATCTCCCCGACATAGCGCGCCTTGCCGCCGAGCGTCATCAGGCGGACCCATAAGTCGAAGTCCTCGGCGTGCTTCATCGCCGGGTCGAAACCGCCGACGGCATCGAAGTCGGCGCGGCGGAAGGTCGTGCCGATATAGACCGCGAAGCTGCGGTCGAGAACATCGGCAAGCGTTCCGTGTGTCTCGTCGGCGTGGCGGCCGGTGAAGCACGCGTACTCGCTAGGTACCGCGCCGAAGATACGGGCGTTGACCGTCACCAGCCGCGCGGCGGGGTCGCCCTCGAGCAGGGACACCGTCGCCGCGAGGTATCCGGGACGGTAGCGATCGTCGCCATCGAGCAACGCGATCAATGGGGCGTTCGTCGCGGCGATCGCGGTATTGCGCGCGGCCGAGACGCCGTGGTTCTCGGTGGCGAGGAAACGGATGCGCGGATCGGCGAGGAACGGCGCGACCGCGCCCGCGACGTCGTCGGGCGCGCCGTCGTCGATGACCACCGCTTGCCACTCGGGCATCGTCTGCGCCTGGAGCGAGCCCAGCGCTTCGCCGAGCAAGTGCGCGACGCCGTACGCCGGGACGATCACGGCAACGCGGGGGCGGGCGGAAACGGCGGAAACCATGCGCGCGGCATAGCGAGGCGGCGTTAACTATCGCCTTACGCGCACGGCTCGCCGTCAAAGGTTACCTGAATTCGCACTGGAGCCACGGATTCTCGTCCCAAACGGCCTCCAAAAACCGCGGTTTTCCGGGGCCGGCGCGAGCTTTGAAATAAAATTTCAGAAAGGCGTTGACCGACTCAAGCCACCCCCATATATGGCCGCTCACCGACGCGGTTCCGCCCCTGGAAAGGTGGCTTCGCCGCTTCGGCCGCCAGCAAAGTCGGACAGCAGTCCCCCGGTATCATGTCGGGGTGCCATGTTGTCCGCCGCTTTTGTTGCGTGGCTCTTTGACATTGTCGGTTTAGATGAAGGGACATGTGGGCGACGGCAGTCGGTCCGGGGGTTTTAAGGCTCCGGATACCGATCAATACAAGCCGTTACCACTACACATGTCCTTCGTAACCATTACGTTTGACAAGTGCAGGTATCGGCTCCTTGAAGCTCGGTCTTGCAGGTTAGCGGTTTTCGAACCGTGCCTGTTTGTATCGTGACACAAACTTGAGAGTTTGATCCTGGCTCAGAACGAACGCTGGCGGCATGCCTAACACATGCAAGTCGAACGAACCCTTCGGGGTTAGTGGCGCACGGGTGCGTAACGCGTGGGAATCTGCCCTTTGCTTCGGAATAACAGTTAGAAATGACTGCTAATACCGGATGATGACGCAAGTCCAAAGATTTATCGGCAAGGGATGAGCCCGCGTAGGATTAGCTAGTTGGTGGGGTAAAAGCTCACCAAGGCGACGATCCTTAGCTGGTCTGAGAGGATGATCAGCCACACTGGGACTGAGACACGGCCCAGACTCCTACGGGAGGCAGCAGTGGGGAATATTGGACAATGGGCGAAAGCCTGATCCAGCAATG
>JBBRER010000171.1:0-3419 GCA_038202745.1 Sphingomonadales bacterium | reverse complement strand
CGTGGCTGGCCTCGACCGCCTGCTCGTACGCGGCGATGGGGACGCCGTGTTCGAGCGCGTTGCGGCATTCCGCCTCGGCCTTGGCGAACAGGTCGAAAAGCGCAGGCGTATCGGCGACCTCGAAGTTCCACTTCGACATCTGCTTCTCGTTTTCCAGGAAGACATCGCCGTAAGTGACGCCTTTTCCATTGAAATCGAGATCGTAAACGCTGTCCACGCCCTGAATGTACATCGCCAGCCGCTCGAGCCCGTACGTCAGCTCGCCCGCGACGGGCTTGCAGTCGAACCCGCCCATCTGCTGGAAGTAGGTGAACTGGGTGATTTCCATCCCGTCGCACCACACCTCCCAGCCCAGCCCCCACGCGCCCAATGTCGGGCTTTCCCAGTCGTCCTCGACGAAGCGGATGTCGTGGAGCAGCGGGTCGATGCCGATCGCGGTCAGGCTGGCGAGGTAGAGCTCCTGCAAGTTCGCCGGGCTCGGCTTGAGGATCACCTGGTACTGGTAGTAATGCTGGAGCCGGTTGGGGTTCTCGCCATAGCGGCCGTCGGTAGGCCGGCGGCAGGGCTGGACGAACGCGGCGTTCCAGGGTTCGGGACCGAGCGCGCGGAGCGTCGTCGCGGGGTGAAACGTGCCCGCGCCCATCCGCATGTCGTACGGCTGAAGGATCACGCAGCCCTGCTCCGCCCAGAACGCGTGGAGCGTCAGGATCATGTCCTGGAAACTGGGCGGGCGCGCGGTTTCGGCCATGGCGGGGCTTTGGCGCGGCGGGCGGAGACGGTCAAGCGTGCGCCATTTGGTTCATCGACGTGCGATGTCCGTGCGTTATAGCCCGGCGCATGATTGCGCTTATCCGCCGCCTTCTTGCCCTGCTCTCCCCGCTAGCGTTGGGCTGGAGCGCGGGCGCGCAGGCGCAGCAGCATCACCCGACCCCGCAGCCAGCGGTGCTCGTCCCCGCCCCCGAAACGCTCCACCCCGCGCTGTGGAAAGTCGCCGATGCCGACACCACGATCTATCTGTTCGGGACGATCCACGCGCTGCCCAAAGGGCTCGACTGGCTCGACGGGCCGATTGCTCAGGCGCTCGACGGGTCGCAGCAGCTGGTGACCGAAATTCCCGAACTCGATCCGGTCGCGGTGCAAACGGTGGTGCTGCGGCGCGGGATGCTTCCCGCGGGGCAAACCTTGCGGCCCAAACTCAGGCCCAAGGAGCGCGCCAGGTTAGAAGCCGCGCTCAAATCCGCCGGGCTGCCGGTGAGCGCGTTCGATCGCTACAAGCCGTGGTATGCCGCGGTGGTGCTCGGGTCGCTGCCGATCGCCAACAGCGGCTACGGCACCGCCGAGGGGGTCGAGGACCGGCTTGCCGCCCGGGCCAAGGCGCACGCGGTGCCGCGCACCGGGCTCGAGACGTTCGACTATCAGCTCGGCATCTTCGACACCCTGCCCGCGGCGAGCCAGCGCAAGTTCCTGATGGGGGTGATCGACGAAAGCAAGACCGTCGCCGACGAGCTTGCGACGCTGGTCAGCGAGTGGGGCCAAGGCCACGCCGCGCGGCTCGCCGAACTGCTCAACGATGAGGCCAGCGATCCGGCGATGACCAGGGCGCTCGTCGCCGAGCGCAACCGCAACTGGGCGGCGTGGATCAAGGCGCGGCTCGCGTCGCCGGGAACGGTGTTTGTCGCGGTCGGCGCGGGGCATCTTGCGGGCAAGGGCAGCGTCCAGAACGATCTTGCCGTCGCCGGTGTGGCAACCACGCGCGTCCAGTGAAGCGCGCCGGGGCCGTGTTGCTGCTGGCGCTGGCGGCTTGCGCCAAGCCGCCCGAGCCGGTGCACCCGGCGCTGTGGGAAGTCACCGGCCCGAGCGGCGAGCGCGGGTGGTTGTTCGGCACGATCCATGCGCTGCCTCATGCGGCCGCGTGGCGCACTCCCGCGATGAACGCCGCGCTTAGAGACGCCGACGAAATCGTGGTCGAGACGCGCGACGTTGCCGACCCGGCGGCGATCGCGCGCGAGTTCGAACGGGTCGCGGAGACCCCCGCCCAGCTGCCACTGTCTGCCCGGATCGAACCCTCGTTGCGGCCCGCGCTCGCGCGGCTGCTGCGGCGCATCGGCACCCGCGACGACCAGTTCGCCAACACCGAGACCTGGGCCGCGGCGCTGACACTGGCGCGCGCCGCATCACCGCGGCAAGACAGCGCCTTCGGGCTCGACCGCGCGCTGCTCGCCGCCGCACCGGGCAAGCCGATGGCCGAGCTCGAAGGCACCGCCGCGCAGTTCGCGTTGTTCGACCAGCTGCCCGAAGCCGACCAGCGCGACCTGCTGAACGCCACGGTTCGCGAAGACGGCGCTCTTCGACAGGCTCAGGATGATCGGAATTTGGTGGACGCCTGGGCCAAAGGCGACATGGCCGCGATCGAGCGCGAAACGCACAAGGGGCTGCTCGCCGACCCGGAATTGCACGAAGCCTTGCTCGACGGGCGCAACCGGGCGTGGGCGGACAAAGTTGCGGCGCTGCTCAAATCGGGCGCGCATCCGTTCGTCGCGGGAGGCGGCGCACACATGGCGGGCGCTCGCGGGCTCCCCGCGCTGCTCGCCGCACGGGGCTTCACGGTGCGGCGGGTCCAGTAGCCTTGCAATCGCACCCCTCACCCGCTAGGGGCGCGCGCTTCCGCGTGGGTGGTCATCCCTGGAGGCGTCCCGCGGAAATGCACATGCAATCCACGCATTCGAAAGGCACGTATCATGAGCGATTCGCTTAACCTGCCGGCCGAGACGCGCGAGCGGGCAGGCAAGGGAGCCTCCCGCGCTCTGCGTCGCGAAGGCCGCGTCCCCGCTGTCGTCTATGGCGGCAAGGAAGACCCGTTGGCGATCCACATCGAAGAGAAGGAACTGCGCCGCCAGCTTGGCACCGGGCACTTCTTCAACTCGATTGTCGAGGTCGCGGTCGGCGGCAAGATGCTGCGCACGCTGCCCAAGGACGTCGCCTTCCACCCGGTCAGCGCGCGCCCGCTCCACGTCGATTTCCTGCGCCTGAGCAAGGACGCCAAAGTCACCGTCAACGTGCCCGTGGTGTTCATCAACGAGGACGCCTCGCCCGGGCTGAAGCGTGGCGGCGTGCTCAACATGGTCCGTCACGATCTGGAACTGGTGTGCGAATCCGACAAGCTGCCCGACGACATCACCATCGACGTCACCGGGCTCGACATCGGCGATTCGATCCACATCAGCCACGTTACGCTGCCCGAAGGCTCGGTCAGCGCGATCACCGACCGCGACTTCACCATCGCCACGATCGTCGCCCCATCCGCGCTCAAGAGCGAGGACGGCGACCCCGAGGACGCGACCGCGGCCGAGGCCGAGGTCGAGCCGGCGAGCGAAGCCGAGTAAGCCCATCATCCTGGGCTTGACCCGGGACCGCTGGCC
>JBBRER010000170.1:0-3443 GCA_038202745.1 Sphingomonadales bacterium | reverse complement strand
GTGACCGCGCTGATCCGCGGGATCAATCGCACGAAAAGGATTTTCGGGTGATGGGACGACCCCCCCTTTATCGTCACCCTGAACTTGTTTCAGGGTCCATTTTGCCCCACGCGTCTCCTCTCCCGGAGGCGCGATGGATGCTGAAACAAGTTCAGCATGACGAGGTGTGTGGTGAGTGATTCGATCAAGATCGAGACCGTAGAGAGCGTGCCCGCGCCGCCGCGCGCCGCCGTCGAGGATGCGGAAGCTCCGGCTACGAAACTGGCGCGCAAGCGCGACTACCTCGACGGGTTTCTCAAGGCGCAGCCCGAAGGCCTCGCCCCGGGGGAACCCGGGGGCGAGCTTTACGAAAACGTGGTCGCCGCGCTCAAGGACATCTTCGACCCCGAAATCCCGGTGAACATCTACGATCTGGGACTGATCTACGGGGTCGAAGTGACGGAGGGCGGCGCGGCGGTGGTGACGATGACGCTGACCACCCCGCATTGCCCGGTCGCCGAATCGATGCCCGCCGAAGTCGAGCTGCGGGTCAGCGCGGTGCCGGGGGTGCGCGACGCCGAGGTCAACCTGGTGTGGGATCCGCCGTGGGACCCGGCCAAGATGACCGACGAAGCCCGGCTCGAGCTGGGAATGCTGTGATGCCCTCCCCATATCGGACATCGCCATGACCCAAACCACGCTCACGCGACAACGACCCGCTGCTGTCATCCTGACCTCCGCCGCCGAGGCGCGGGTCGCCGAGCTGATGGCCAAGGCGCCCGCGGACGCGACCGGGGTCAAGCTCTCGACCCCGCGCCGCGGGTGCTCGGGTCTGGCATATTCGGTCGATTACGTGACAGCGGCCGAGGCATTCGACGAACGCATCGAGACCCCGGGCGGCGTGTTCTTCATCGACGGCGCGTCGGTGCTCTACCTCGTCGGCAGCACGATGGACTGGGTCGAGGATGATTTCACCGCCGGGTTCGTGTTCGAGAACCCCAACGCCAAAGGCGCGTGCGGCTGCGGGGAGAGCTTTACGGTCTAGGTGCAGCGTTGCGCGCGTGCTTCGACAGGCTCAGCATGAGCGGACGTTTTGACCAGACCCGCTCAGCCTGAGCCTGTCGAAGGCCACGCGCTGACTCAAGCGGCTGGCGCGAACTCCATCCCGGTTTCTTTGGCGATGAACGCCACGAGCGATTTCTCCAACGGGTCGAGGTCCTCGTCGGCTTCGAGCTGATCGTGGAGCCAACTCGTTTCCTCCGCGTCGAGGTGCGGGTAATCGTCCTCGTCCTCGTCGCCCGCCGCGGCCTCGCCGCCGACCGGCGGACTGATCTCGAGCAGGCTGCCGAACCCTTCCCTGACCGCTTCGCCCGAGGCCATTCGGCCGAGGAAGCCGCCGATCCCGGCGCATTCGCTGGCCATGAACGTTTCGAGCTCGGCGGCCCGCTCGCGGGTCAGCGGCTCGTGGCCGTCGAAGCCGAGCAAGTAGTTGGCGATGCCTTGGACGAACAGCTGCTCCCATTCGGGCGCGTTGGCTTCGTAAAGCGTCGCGTCCTTCAAGCGGAACAGCATTTCGGCTTCGGCCTTGCTGACGTGGAGCGGGGCGTCGCCGCCCGGCGCGAAGATCAACCGCCGCAGCAGCGCGCATTCGTGCTCGGTGACGGCATGCGCGGGCCCGGCTTCGCGGGTCGGCCCGTCGCCTTCGAGCACCGCGTTTTCGATCTGGCTCATGGCGTAGCGCTTAAGCGCGGCGGGCGTGTCGAGCGCGCGCTCGACCACTTCGACCAGCAATTCGAGCTCGGCTTGCGATTCCAGTCGGCCGTCCGCATCGAGCGCGCGGATCAGCCACCCGGCGCGCGCGTCGGACACGTATCCGCGCGGCTCCTCGCCGTTGACGACGAATTCGGCGAGCGCCTCGACGAAGAACGCGCACCATTCCTCGCTGCGCTCGGTCAGGGCGGCGTTGGCTTCGATCAGCGCTTCGGCTTCGGCTTCGTCGATCGCGCCGTCGCCCCACCCCGCGCGGCGCAGCGCGAGGATTTCGTCGGGCTCGATCCGGCCGTCGGTGGCGGCGCGCGCCGCCAGGTCGTGAAACTGCATCGTCATCGTCAGCCGTCCCCGCGGTTGCGCGAGCGATTATGGCGCGATGCGGTTAAATTGCGGTTACGGGCGGCGCAGCGCCGCGACGCAAGCCGCGCGATCGACATCGCGGCCGTCGCTCGGGCGGCGCGCGTCGATGTACGTCGCCTGCGGTTCCCGCCCGGCCGCGGACGGGTAGAGATAGACGTCGAGCACGCAAGCAATGCCCGAGAACTGCAGCTTGCGCGCATCGCCCTCGATCACGTCGAGCCGCGCTGTGCCGAAGTTGCGCACGAGTTGCTCCGACGTCGCCCCGATCACGCCTTCGAGCCCGGGAACCGTCTGGACTTGCGCGGATTGCGGGACAGAGCGCAGCGGTCGACGGACTCGCGTGGTCGCCGCGGTTGTCGGAACGATCCGCGCCGACGCGCTCGCGACCCTGCCGCCGCTGGTCGCCCCGCCGCACCCGGCCAGCGCCAGCGACAGCACCGCGACTAAGCCCGCGCGGATCATGCCCTCTGCGCCTTGCGTTGAACCATATGCGTCGCCATCGCGGCGCCCAAAACCGGGGCGAGGAGGTTGGCGAACGGGATGAGCAGCAGCGCCGCGGCGATCCCGCCCAGCCCGAAGCGCTCGCCGCGCCCGAGCGGGGGCGGCTCGCGCCGATCCCGGCGGTGGCGCAGCCACGCGATCTGCATCAACTCGCGTCCGAGCACGATCGTGTTGGCCAGCCAGAACACGAGCACCGTGCCGACCCCGGTGATCAGCAGCACCAGCGCGACCGGCAGCGCGACGGCGTTGACGAGCAGCGAGAACCCTGCGGCGCGCAAGCCGATCAGCGCCTCGCCTGTCATCCCGAGCGGCTTGGCGGTGGCGAGCGCGGCGGGATAGTGCCGCGCCTCGACCGCGGCGACGACTTCGTCGGCGAACAGTTGGATCACCCCGAACGCGATCGCGGTCCACAGCATGTAGAGCGCGACCAGCGCGGCGACGAAGGCGACCACGCCCGATGCGCCGGTGTCGAGCGCAAGCGATTGCATGATCGCTTCGCGCAAGCCGTACCACGCGGCCCCGCCGAGAACGGCGAAGACGACCAGCGTCACCGCCAAGCTTTTGCCGAACACGCGCAGGACCGGGCGGGTGGTGAGGTCGCCGAGCGCGAGGAACAGGGCGGCGAGCATCGCTCCCTGACATCGCCTTGCGCCGCCGGGCTGTCAACGCTACCCGGCCCCGCTGTTCTCTCCGCTCGACGAAAGCGCGCCATGCCCGAAACCCGTTACGACGTGACCGCCATCGGCAACGCCATCGTCGATGTCATGGCGCCGTGCGACGAGGCGCTGATTGCGAAGCTCGGGCTCAACCGCGGCGGGATGACGCTGGTCGAC
>JBBRER010000169.1:0-3570 GCA_038202745.1 Sphingomonadales bacterium | reverse complement strand
GCCGATCGGCGCGAATCGCTGATCTATCTCGAAACTCCGCGCGCTGATGCGCGCCAGCGCCGCGCGCTAGAGGCGGCGCTGCGCGCGACGCTCGGCGATGTGCGCATCGCGGTCGCCGATTGGCCCAGGCTCCAGCAAGCGATGGCGGATGACGCGGCGACTCTGGGCGACAGCGAAGGCGCGGCGCTGCTGCACTGGTTCAAGGACGGGATGCTGACCCAGCTTGGCCATGTCGTGCGCCATCGCGACGGGGCTCAGTCGGACCCGCTCGGCATCTGCAAGCGCTCGGCCAAGACGCTGCTCGGGCCGATATCCTACGAACGCGCGTTCGCCTGGTTCGATCGCAAGGATGGACTGAAGCCCGAGCGCGCGCCGCTGGTCGCCAAGTGTAACACCGCCAGCAACGTCCACCGCCGCACTCCGCTCGACTTGTTTATCGTGCCCGTGGTCGAGCACGGCCCAAATAATTCCAAACGGGTCGCCGCGCTGTCGGTCCATGCCGGGCTGTGGACGAGCGCAGCGCTGGCCGCGCCGCCGACGAAAATTCCGCGGATGCGCGCGCAGCTCACCCGGTTGATGGATGGGTTCGGCTTCGCCCCGCAGAGCCATGCGGGCAAGGCCTTGGTCCATGCGCTGACCGCGCTGCCGCACGATCTGCTGATCGGCTTCGCCGCAGACGACCTCGAACGCATCGCGACCACGATGATGAGCCTTGCGGATCGTCCGCGGCCCAAGCTCGCGCTCGTCCCGTCGGCGCTGATGCGCCATTTGTTCGCGTTCGTGTGGCTGCCGCGCGAGATCATGTCGACCGGCACCCGGCTGCAGATTCGCGCGATGCTGGTCGAGGCTTGCGGCGCGCCGGTGCTCGACTGGAGCCTCGAGGTCGATGGCTCGCTGGCGCTGCTGCGGTTCGTGATGGACTTGCCCGCGGTCGCCAAGCTGCCCGACGAAGCCGAACTCGATGCCCAGCTCCAGGCGATGCTGCGCGGTTGGAACGAGGCGGTCGAGAGCGAAATCGCGGCCAGCGAGGAGCCTTCGCGCGCTGCGGCGATCGCGGCGCGCCATGCCGAGGCGTTTCCGCTTGCCTACCGCACGCTGTACGGCGCGGCCGAAGCGGCGATCGACATTTCGCGGCTGCGACGCCTCGCCGCGGGCGAGGGCGATCCGGGTCCGCGGCGCGGCGTGCGCCTGCACCGCCTGGCGAACGACACCGACGCGACGTTACGGCTCAAGCTCTACCAGCGGCACGGCGCGCTGGCGCTGTCTGACGTCGTGCCCGCGCTCGAGAATTTCGGTTTCCGGGTGATCGAGGACCAGCCCACGGCATTGGACGCGAAGGCAGACGGCGAAGGCCGGCTGGGGACGATTCACGATTTCCTGCTCGCGGTCCCCCCGGGCGATTCCGCAGTGGCGCTGCTCGATCGCAGCGAGGCTATCGAGGCCGCGCTCGCCGCCGTGCTCAACGGCGCCGCCGAGGACGATCCGTTCAACCGTCTGATCACCGGGACCGCGCTGTCCGCGACCGAGGCCAACTGGCTGCGCGCGTGGTTCCGCTATTTGCGCCAAGCCGGGGTCGGGTTCGCGGTGGCGACGGTGGTCGATGCGCTGCACAACGCGCCCGCGGTGACCAAGGGGCTGATCCGGCTGTTCGCCGCGCGCCACGATCCCGCGTTCCACGGCGATCGGGCGCGTTCCGAAGCCGCCGCGCAAGCCGCGATCCGCGACGCGCTCGCCGCGGTTTCGGCGATCAACGACGACCGCCTGCTGCGGCTTTACCGCGCGCTTATCGAAGCGATCCTGCGGACCAATGCGTTTGCCCCCGCAGCGAACGAAGCGCTCGCGTTCAAGCTCGATTCGAGCCTTGTCCCCGGCCTGCCCCGGCCGATCCCGTGGCGCGAGATTTTCGTCTATTCGCGCCGGGTCGAAGGCATCCACTTGCGCGCGGGCCCGGTCGCGCGCGGGGGCCTCAGATGGTCGGACCGCCGCGACGATTTCCGCACCGAAGTGCTCGGGCTGATGAAGGCGCAGCGGGTCAAGAACGCGGTGATCGTGCCGACCGGGGCCAAAGGCGGGTTCTATCCCAAGCAATTGCCCGATCCTGCGCGGGAACGCGATGCTTGGCTGACCGAAGGCAAGGCAAGCTACGTGGCGTTCATCCGCACGTTGCTGTCGGTGACCGACAACATCGTGCGCGGCAAAGTGGTCCATCCGGCGAGCGTCGTGATCCGCGACGGCGAGGACCCATACTTCGTCGTCGCCGCCGACAAAGGCACCGCGACGTTCTCGGATACCGCCAACGCGATCGCCGAGGAGCACGACTTCTGGCTCGACGATGCGTTCGCCAGCGGCGGCTCCAAAGGCTACGACCACAAGGCGATGGGGATCACCGCCAAGGGCGCGTGGCTCTCGGTCCAGCGCCATTTCCTCGAGATGGGCATCGACGTGCAGCGCGATCCCGTGCGCGTCGCCGGGTGCGGCGATATGTCGGGCGACGTGTTCGGCAACGGCATGCTCCTGTCCAAAGCGATCCAGCTCGTCGCCGCATTCGATCACCGCCATATCTTTCTCGACCCCGTGCCCGATCCCGCGAAAAGCTGGAACGAGCGCGCGCGGATGTTCGCGCTGCCGCGTTCGAGCTGGGCCGATTACAACGCGAAGCTGATCAGCAAGGGCGGCGGCGTCTTCGCACGGACGCTCAAGGAAATTCCGCTCAGCGCCGAAGTCCGCGCAATGCTGAGGATCGAGGCGGCAACGATCGATCCCGACGCGCTGATTAGCGCGATCCTCAAGAGCCGGATCGACCTGATGTGGTTCGGCGGCATCGGTACGTATGTAAAAGCCGCGTCGGAGAACAACGTCGAGGTCGGCGATCCCGCCAACGACGCGCTGCGCGTCGATGGCGCCGATCTGGGATGCAAGGTGATCGGCGAGGGCGCCAACCTGGGCTTGACGCAAGTCGGCCGGATCGAGTTCGCGCTCCAGGGAAACAATGGCGCGGGCGGTCGGATCAACACCGACTTCATCGACAATTCGGCCGGGGTCGATTGCTCGGACAACGAGGTCAATATCAAGATCGCGCTGGCAGGCGCCAAGCGCGCCGGGCGGCTGACCGAAAAGGCGCGCGTCGCGCTGCTCAGGCGGATGACCGACGAGGTCGGCGAGATCGTGCTGGAGGACAACCGGCTCCAGGCGCTGGCGCTGTCGATTGCCGAAGCGAGCGGCGCGCGCGCGACGGCGGCGCAGCTCAAGCTGATCGATCAGCTCGCCGAGATGGGGCAGCTCGATCGCAAGACCGAGGGCTTGGCCGACAGCGAGACGCTCGCGCGCCGCGCGACCGAGGGCCACGGGCTGACCCGGCCCGAACTCGCGGTACTGCTCAGCTCGGCCAAGCTCGTGCTTCAGGATGCGCTCGAGGACAGCGCGGTGCCCGACGACGCGGGGCTGGTCGATGAACTGGTCGCGGCCTTCCCCGCGCCGATGCGCAGAAAGTTCCGCAAGGACATCCTTGCCCACCGGTTGCGGCGCGAAATCGTCGCGACCAAGCTCGCCAACCGGATCGTCAACCGGATG
>JBBRER010000168.1:0-3580 GCA_038202745.1 Sphingomonadales bacterium | reverse complement strand
GCGCTCGGCCGTGCGACCTGCGTGCCGGTTCCCGCGCGCAGCGGCGCCCGCGCCGGCGATGCGGTCTGGCTGGCCGGGACGGTCGGCGGCGCGATGACCGGGTTCGAGGCGCTGCGCGACCGGACCGGCGACGACAGCGCGGCCTACCGCCGGCCGCGCCCGCTGCTCGCCGAAGGGCGCGCGCTGGCCCCGCACGTCAGCGCGATGATGGACGTCTCCGACGGGCTGCTGCTCGACGCGACGCGGATGGCGCGTGCTTCGGGCGTGACCATCGCGATCGATAGCGCGGCGGTGCCGATTGCCGTGCCCGATGATCGGCGCGACGCGGCGCTGCGCTGGGGTGAGGACTACCAGCTGCTGTTCACCACGCCCGAAGACACCCCGCTACCCGTCCCGGCAACGCGGATCGGGCTGGTGATGGAAGCGGGCGAGGCCCCGCTGATGCTTGACGGCGGAGCGCCCTTAGGCCCGCTCGGCTACGAGCACGGCTAAAGCGCCGCGCAGTCCACTCCCCGCGCTTCGAGCAGCGGCTTCATCTCGCGGTACGCGTACTTGGTCAGATGATTGGGGATGTCGGGGTAAAGGTGGTGCACGACGTGGTACTGCATCCCCATCGACATCACATGGCCGAGCCGGCTGCGAAAGACGCGGGTGTTGCCGTAGCGTTCCAGACTTTCGCGCGGATGGTGCGGCGCCCAGCTTAGATAGAAGCGGATGTAGCTGAGCCCGATGTGGCGCGGCAGCCACCACAGCAGCGCCGCCTCCATCGCGTAGCCAGACCACGCCATCGCGAAGAACACCGCCATCGCGAACAGCTGGAGCAGCATCGTGTCCTTGAGCGCCTTGGCCGCGGCGGGAGTGCCGATCCGCTCGAGGATGCGCTTGTAATGGTGGATCGATCCGTCGGCGCCAGGCTGGCGATTGAGCCAGGTCTTGATCCACGCGGTCCATTCGTTCGACGCGCCGTCGGTGTAGTCGGGGTCCTTGTCGGGATCGTTGGTGTAGTAGTGGTGATGCAAGTGCATCATTCGCGCCATCGTGAACGGGAAGATCAGGATGATCGTCGCGACCTGGCCGACCGCCTCGTTCCAGAAGCGCTGGCTGGTGCCCGGCCGGCCGATGTTCGAATGCATCGCCTCGTGGCTGGTGACGTAGCCGCCCGCGGCGAACACGCAGCTCGCGACGAAGCCGATCCACAGCGGCATCATGCCCGCCATCGTCAGCGGGAAAAACGCCAGCCACAGCGCGAAGCAGCCAAGGGTAACCACGGTGTAGGGCTTCATCGAGCGCGTGGTCGACGAATACTTCTTGGCGATCGCGCGCTCCTGCTGGAGCATCGTGCGGCGCGTGTGGCTATCGAGCTCGCTTCCCCGCGCCAGCGGGATCGCCGGCCGCGCATCGGCGTCGGCGGGACGCAGCCCCGCCAGCCCACCGTCGAGCACTAGCGCCTCGCTCATACCCAGCGCCCCCGCAGCGTCGCGTACAGTCCCCACGGCGCGCCGATCAGGAGTCCGAACCCGATACGGCTCAGCCCCCACGGCGCGTCCCACTGCCAATAAGCCATCGTCTGCGCGACCAGCGGCGCGATGAATCCGATGCCGAACAGCAGCGGCATCCAGTAGAACACATGTTTGAGCGCGGCTTGCATGGCCGTTAACTTCCCACAAACCATTACATCGCGCAAGAATCCTCGCATCCGGCGCCGTATCAATGCGGGAAGCGTGTTGCGGAAAAGCCGCGGCGAAGCGCCCGGCGAGCGTTGCAAAAGGGGCATTGCCGCTATAGGTGCGCCGCAAACCCCGCGCCCGCGGGGCTTTGTTTTTGATCTCAACGAGGGGAGCGGGTCCCGTGAATCTGATCACGATCGCAATTGTTCTGGGGCTGCTGGCCATCGTCTACGGCTTCGTCACCAGCCGCCAGGTGCTGGGCAGCCCGGCGGGCAACCAAAAGATGCAAGACATCGCCGCGGCGATCCAGGAAGGCGCGCAAGCCTACCTCGGGCGCCAGTACCGCACGATCGCCATGGTCGGCGCGGTGGTTGCGCTGCTCGTGTGGTATTTCCTCGATCATCTGGGAACGCCGATTTCCGCAGGCGGCTTCCTGCTCGGCGCGGTGCTTTCGGGCGCGACCGGCTTCATCGGGATGAACATTTCGGTGCGCGCCAATGTCCGCACCGCGGCCGCCGCGCAAGTCGGGCTGCAGCAAGGGCTGACGCTGGCGTTCCGCGCGGGCGCGATCACCGGCATGCTCGTCGCGGGCCTCGCTCTGCTCGCGATTTCTGGCTATTTCTGGTACCTGACGGGTCCTGCGGGTCATAGCGTTGGCGGCACCGATCGCACCGTGGTCAATGGCCTGATCGCGCTTGCCTTCGGGGCTTCGCTGATCTCGATCTTCGCGCGTCTGGGCGGCGGCATCTTCACCAAAGCCGCGGACGTCGGCGCCGATCTGGTCGGCAAAGTCGAAGCCGGGATTCCCGAAGACGATCCGCGCAACCCCGCGGTGATCGCGGACAACGTCGGCGACAACGTCGGCGATTGCGCGGGCATGGCGGCCGACTTGTTCGAAACCTACGTCGTCACCATCGGCGCGACGATGGTGCTGACCGCGCTGCTGCTCAAGGGCGCGAGCAACCTGATGGCGCTGATGAGCCTGCCGCTGCTGATCGGCGGCGTGTGTATCGTGACCTCGATCATCGGCACTTATTTCGTCCGTCTGGGTGGCGGCAAAAACATCATGGGCGCGATGTACAAGGGCTTCCTCGTCACCGCGGTGCTGTCGGTTCCCGCGATCTGGTGGGCGATCGGCTATGCGCTCGGCGGCGACATCAACGCGGCCATCGGCGATCAGGCATATACCGGCAAGACGCTGTTCTACTGCGCGCTCGTCGGTCTGGTGATCACCGGGCTGATCATCTGGATCACCGAGTATTACACCGGGACCAACTACCGCCCGGTCCAATCGATCGCCAGGGCTTCGGAAACCGGCCACGGCACCAACGTCATCCAGGGTCTGGCGATCAGCATGGAATCGACCGCGCTGCCGACGCTGGTGATCGTGACCGGGATCATCATCGCCTTCAAGCTCGCCGGGCTGATGGGCATTGCTTACGCCGCGACCGCGATGCTGGCGTTGGCGGGGATGGTCGTGGCGCTCGACGCCTACGGGCCGGTCACCGACAACGCCGGGGGCATCGCCGAAATGGCGGGTCTCGACGATGAGGTCCGGCACAAGACCGACGCGCTCGACGCGGTGGGCAACACTACGAAAGCGGTGACCAAGGGCTATGCGATCGGATCGGCGGGGCTCGCCGCGCTGGTGCTGTTCGCCGCTTATACCACCGACCTCAAGGAGTTCTTCCCGAACCTGACGGTCGATTTCAGCCTCGAGAACCCGTATGTAATCGTCGGGCTGCTGCTCGGTGCGCTGCTTCCCTACCTGTTCGGATCGATGGGCATGACCGCCGTCGGACGCGCGGCGGGCGACGTGGTGATCGACGTTCGCGACCAGTTCAAGAACAACCCGGGCATTATGACCTACGAGTCCAAGCCGGACTACGCGCGCACGGTCGACCTGGTCACCC
>JBBRER010000167.1:0-3609 GCA_038202745.1 Sphingomonadales bacterium | reverse complement strand
GCGCCCGGGCATGAAGCGATACGTGATCCGCCCCTTGGTCAGATCGTATGGGGTGAGTTCGACCAGCACTTCGTCGCCGACGAGTACGCGGATGCGGTTCTTGCGCATCTTGCCGGCGGTGTGGCCAAGGACTTCGTGATCGTTTTCGAGCCGGACGCGGAACATAGCGTTGGGCAGCAGCTCGACCACTTGCCCCCGCATTTCGAGAAGTTCTTCCTTCGCCATCCGCGCGCAAATTCCTTGGGTGTGATCCGGCCGGGTGGCTGAATTGCGCGGGCCATAGCCGGGCACCGGGCAAAAGAAAAGCCTCGCGAAGGGAACGTCGCGATGCGACAAATTGTTACCGGCCGCGACTTGTCTTACTCGCCAGCGTGCGACAGGGGCGAGCCCGGACGGGGACGTAACAGCCGGGGCGCGAGCCTCCCAACGACTGGAAACTATCGCTTGCGCCTGACCTTAGCCCTCGTTCTGTCCGTCGTTTCCGCGCCCGTCTGGGGTGCCGAGACGGCCGATCCCGCGCCGACAACGCCGCCCGCCACCGAGCCGCCGGTAGCGACCGCGCCCGACGATGCCGACGCCGGCGAGATCGTCGTCATCGCCACGCGGCTGCGCGGGCAGATCGACGCGCCGCAGCCGCCGATCGTCACGCTGAACGAGGCCGACATTCAGTCGTACGGCGTCTCGTCGCTGGCCGATCTGGTTGCCGCGCTTGCGCCGCAGACGTCTTCGGGGCGCGGCCGGGGCGGCGGGTTTCCGGCGATTCTGGTCAACGGCCAGCGCATCGGCAGCTTTCGCGAGATGCGCAATTTCCCGCCCGAGGCGATCCGCCGCGTCGAAGTGCTGCCCGAGGAGACCGCGCAGCGCTATGGCTTCCCGCCCGATCAGCGGGTCATCAACTTTATCCTCAAGGACCAGTTCGCCTCGCGCACCGCGGAGCTCAACTACCGCCAGCCGACGCGCGGTGGAAATTCAAGCGAAAGCGCCGAACTGAGCACGCTGACGATCAGCGGGCCGCGGCGCACCAACCTGACGGTGACAGTCGATCACGCGACCCCGCTCACCGAGGGCGAGCGCAATGTGACCCAGCAGCCCGGGACCGTGCCTACGGTTACGGGCGATCTGCAGCCCGCCGATTTCCGCACGCTGATCGGGCAAAGCACCAACTTGGGCGCGAACCTCACCTGGAACACCGCGCTCGGCAAGGCCCCGGACGCGGGCACGCTGGGGCTCAACGCGGCGATTGCGCGGGGGCGGACGCTTGGCTTTTCGGGGCTTTCGACGGTGCTGCTGACCGCGCCCGGCGGTGCCACCGCGGTTCGCAGTCTCGGTGATCCGCTTGCGCGCCAGAGCGATACGCTGTCGCTCTCCGGCGGGCTTTCGCTCAATAAGCCGCTGGGCGACTGGCAGCTTACGGTGACGAGCGACGGCACGCATTCCGAGGCGGTCAGCCACATCGATCGTCGCCCCAGTTCGGCGGCGCTCGTCGTTGCCGCGGCAAACGGGTCACTTGCGCTGAACGCGCCGCTGAACCTGGGTTCGGCGGGTTTCGACCGCGCCGAAACGCGCAGCGATTCGATCGCCAACGTGGCCACCTTCATCGGCCGCCCGGTCCATCTTCCGGCGGGCGACGTCGCGGTGACCGCGCGCGCGGGCTTTGCCTACAGCGCGATCGACAGCCGCGATACGCGCACGTTATCGGGGCCGACCGATCTCCACCGCAGCGACGTCTCGGCGGGGCTCAACATCGGCGTGCCGATCGCCAGCCGCCGCAACCTGGCGCTCGCCGGACTGGGCGATCTCAACCTCAATTTCAGCGCCGGGGTGGACCGTTTGTCGGACTTCGGAACGCTGTTCGACTGGAGCGCCGGACTGACCTGGGGCGTCACCCGGACGCTGACGCTCGGCGCGAGCTACATCGCCAACCAGCAGGCGCCGTCGCTCGGCAACCTGGGCAATCCGCAAGTCCAGACCTTCAACGTCCCGGTCTTCGACTTCTCGCGCGGCGAAACCGCACTGGTGACGCTGACCAGCGGGGGCAACCCGGCGCTGCGCAAGGAAACCGACCGCGACCTCAAGCTGTCGGCCAACTGGCAGCTGCCGATCGCCAACAACGGCAGCTTGCTGGTCGAATACTTTCGCAACCGCTCTAACAACGTCACCTCGTCGTTTCCGTTGCTCACCCCGGGGATCGAGGCGGCGTTTCCCGGCCGGGTGACTCGCGACGCCGGCGGCCGGCTGACCGCGATCGACCAGCGCCCGGTCACGCTGTTCAGCCAAAACGCCTCGCGGATTCGCGCCGGGATCAACCTGATGGGCAGTCTCGGCAAGGCGGCGCCGAGCGAGGGCGGGATGTTCGGGATGGGCGGCGGGGGCGGAGCGCGCGGTGGCGCGCGCGGCGGGCGCGGCGGCGGCGGAGCGCGCGGTGGTTCGGGCGGACCCGGCGGTGGGGGCGGCCTTCCGGGCGGCTTCGGCGGCGGACGCGGCGGGCAGGGGCGGTGGAACGTCTCGCTGTCCGACACGATCCAGCTCACAAACAAGATCGTGGTCGGCCCGGGCGGGCCGGCGCTCAATTTGTTGGGCGGCGACGCGCTGACCGGCGGGGGAGTGGCGCGGCACACGGTCGAACTCGACGCCGGGGGCTTCTACAAGGGCTTCGGGCTGCGGCTCTCGGGCAGCTACGCTTCGCCGACGCGGATCGATGCGAGCGGGCTCCCGGGCAGCACCGACTTGCGCTTCGGCAGCCTGCTCAAGCTCAACACCCGGCTATTCGTCGATCTCGGCCAGCAGCGCAGCCTCGCCAAAGCGCACCCGTTCTTCCGCGGAGCGCGGCTCTCGGTGTTCGTCAACAACGTGTTCGACCAGCGCCAGCGCGTGATTGACGGCAACGGGGCGGCGCCGATCAGCTACCAGCCCGACCTGATCGACCCGCAAGGCCGGACGATCGGGATCGAGTTCCGCAAGCAGTTCTAGCCACAGTTCCTCTCCATTTTCGCGCCAGCGCAAATGGGGAGGTGGCTGACCCGTAGGGTCAGACGGAGGGGTCTCCCCGCGAGCATCGAGGCCTCTCCGTCAGCGCTTCGCGCTGCCACCTCCCCATTTGGCTTCGCAAAATGGGGAGGACCCAGGAGGCTACCCTTGCGGAAACATCCAGCGCTGGCCGAGGGGCGCGACGAAGGGCTTCCACGCGCCTTCTTGCTGCCTCAGCCGGTCGGCGATCGCCACCATCACCGACGGATTGACGCCGAGCCCGCAGTGGCTCGCGCGCACCTCGATGTTCTCGGTCTGCGCGTGGGCCGCGGCTTCGGGCCGCTGGACCGAGGCTTGCCACGCGACAATGCCGTCCGTCTTGGTGAGGATCGAGGTGGTCGGCACCGGCGGCGCTTTGTCGAGCCCGGTGAAGCGTCCGCTGCGCACCGGCTCGGGGTCGCGCCCGTTGAGCCGCTCGAACAGGCGGCTGGCGTTGGTGTAGCGGCGGTCGTCGTGGATCGGGCTGCCGAGCGAGATCACCTGGCGAACCGCTTCTGGGTGCATTTTGGCGAGCTCGCGCGCGAACACACCGCCCAGGCTCCACCCGACGATCGAGACTTTGCGCCCGCTGGCTTTGTGGAT
>JBBRER010000166.1:0-3685 GCA_038202745.1 Sphingomonadales bacterium | reverse complement strand
TCGCTCATCAACTCGGCCCTGCGTGCGAAGCGGTGACGGGTCGGACTCGCGTCGCATCCGTCGGCCACGGGGCATACCCCGGTTTTTGCAGCAGGAGATCGCCCGCCGCTCTTCGCATCGTGGTTCGCGGACGCCTCCGCTAGGGGACGCGCCGGTCACGCGTGCGGAAGCCGAGAGACGAAGGCCTGCCGCCTCCCGCACCCGCCGCGTTGTCGATTCCCGGAAGGAAGCGACGCGCGGGCACATAACCTAAATGGTTCGTTTTGTCAAGCTAAGGTGTGCCCGCGCCCCACAACCGGTCTTGCGGAACATAGCCGGCCCGGTCGCCGACGGTGAACTTGCACCAAGCGTCGCTGCAACTGCCTAGCTTGCCGCTGACCCCGGGCTCTACCCGCCACCGCAGCCGCCCGCCCGCGCCCTCGCGCATTTCGGCCAGGCCTTGCCCGCCGACGTACGCTGTCCGCGCGTTCTTGTTGAGGAAGCGCAGTAGCATCCAGCCTTGCGCACCGCCGGGGTCTTCGACCAACCACCAGCTATCGACTTCGCGCAGCACTTTGAGCGGCAGGCCGGGGCGTCGATAGACCCAGGCGATCCGGTATTCCTCGCCCGGCCCGACGCGCATGTTGATCTCTTTCGCGCGGATCGAGGCCCAGAACGGCGGCTTGCCGTCATTCGCCGCGGCGGGGACGGCCGACGCCAGCAGCGCGAGCGGAATCAGCAGCTTGCGAAGATCGGGCATGCGCGGCTGATAGACCCGCCCCCGCCCGCGCATCAAGGCCGCTTGACCGCCCCGCCCCGCCCGGCATAGCCCCGTTTCGGGATGACCATCGTCAGCGATCCAGCGCAATCGAAGCGCCCGGCGGGCAAGCCGCGGGTCGTGGTCACGCGCAGGCTGCAGGACCCCGTGGAAGCGCGGATGGCCGAACTGTTCGACACCGCGCTCAGCCCCGACGATCGCCCGCTTTCGCGCGATGCGCTGGTCGCGGCGATGCGCGATGCCGACGTGCTCGTCCCCACGGTTACCGACCGCATCGGCGCCGCGATGATCGAGGCGGCGGGCGAGCGGCTCGGCCTGATCGCCAACTTCGGCGCGGGGATCGAGCACATCGATCTCGCCGCGGCGCGGGCACGGCGGATCATTGTCACCAACACCCCCGGCGTGTTCACCGACGATACCGCCGATGCGGCGATGGCGCTGATCCTCTCGGTCCCGCGGCGGCTGGTCGAAGGCGTGCGGATCGTGCGGCGCGGCGAGTGGGCCGGGTGGGCGCCCTCGACGCTGCTCGGCCACCGCATCGGGGGCAAGCGGCTGGGCATCGTCGGGATGGGGCGGATCGGGCAGGCGGTCGCGCACCGTGCGCGCGCGTTCGGGATGGACATCGCCTACCACAACCGCCGCCGCCTGCCCGAAAGCTTCGAGAACATGCTCGGCGCGAGTTACGAGCCCGATCTCGACCGGCTGGTCGCCGAAGCCGACGTGCTCACGCTGCATTGCCCCGGCGGCGCGGAGACGCACCACTTGCTCGATGGTCGGCGGATCGCGACGATGAAGGCGGACGCCTACGTGATCAACACCGCGCGCGGCGATCTGATCGACATGGACGCGCTGATCGCGGCGCTCGAAGCCGGGCGGCTCGGCGGCGCCGGGCTCGACGTCTATCCGCGCGAACCCGAGATCGACGCGCGGCTGCTCGCGCTGCCCAATGTCATTACGCTGCCGCACTTGGGCAGCGCGACGATCGAGGGGCGCGAGATCGCCGGGCACAAAGTCATCGCCAACATCCGCTTCTGGGCCGACGGGCATAGGCCACCCGATCAGGTGCTGGAGGGGTGGACATGAAGATCACCGGCGGCTGCCACTGCGCCGGGTCCGCTTCGAGGCCGAAGCGGACCCGGCGCAATCGCGGGTGTGCCACTGCTTGGATTGCCAGAAGCTCAGCGGCGCGGCGTGGCGCGCGTCGATCCAGGTGGACGCGCACGACTTTGCGATCACGGAAGGTGAGCCCAAGCTGTACATCAAAGTCGCGGACAGCGGAGCGCGGCGGGCACAGGCGTTTTGCGGGACATGCGGCTCGTCGCTTTACGCCGCCGACGCCGAAAGCCCCGACCACTACAACTTGCGCCTCGGCTCGGTCGATCAGCGCGCCGAACTCGCGCCGCAATGGCAAGTGTGGCGCGATTCGGCACTCCCGTGGGCGAGCGACATCACCGCGCTGCCGGACTTTCCCCGCGGCCGTTGAGGCTCAATCCCCCGTCAAAATCCGGTCGACCAGCTGCTTCACCGTGGGCGTGAAGTTGTTTGAATAGAACGGGTCCTGCTTGAAGCGGTAGGCGGCGTGGCCGGCGAACATCAGGTTGTCCTGAAGCGGGCCGCCGTGGGCGATGTCCTGGAGCGTTTTCTGGATGCAGAAGCTGCGCGGGTCGGCGAGGCGCCCGGTGGTGTAATCGTCGTGATCCTTCCACGACGAGAACCCGCAGTGCGACAGGCACCCCATGCAGTCCTTCTGGTCCTGCTGGATCACGCCGCGCTCGGCCGGGGCGACGAACACGATCGTATCGTCGGGGGTGCGCAGCCCGTCGACGAAACCTTGCGCGACCCACCCGCGCGCGCGTTCTAGATCGGCGGGGGCGACCCAGAAGTTCTTGCCTTTGACCCCGACGTCGAGCTTGACCGTGTGCTCGCCCGCCGCGACTTTCGAGTAGGGAATCTGCCGCTGCGAGCGCGCCTCGAGGCTGCGCAGGAACGTGTTGCGCACCGCCGAGGAATAGAACCCCGTCGGGCTGAAACGATGGAGCAGCACGTCGCCCGGCTCGATCTCGCGCAGCGCGTCCTTCCACCCTTGCGGGATCGGACTTTCCTGCGTCAGCAGCGGCCGGGTGCCGTACTGGAAGGCGATGCTGCCAAGCTCCGGATTGTCGATCCACCCGTCCCATTCGCGCAGGAACCACACCCCGCCCGCCATTATGATCGGCACGGTATCGGGTACGCCCTCGGTGCGCATCGTGTCGCGCAGCGCCTTGACGCGCGGGTACGGGTCTTCGGGCTTGAGCGGGTCTTCGGCGTTGGACAGGCCGTTGTGCCCGCCCGCGAGCCACGGGTCCTCGTAAACCACCGCCGCCATCAACTCGGCGACTTTGTGGTAGGCCCGCTTCCATAGCGCGCGGAACGCCCGCGCCGAACTGATGATCGGCAGGTAATTGACGTTGAAGCGCTGCGCGATCTCGCTCAGCCGGTAAGGCATCCCGGCGCCGCAGGTGACCCCCGCGACGAGCCCGCGGGTGCGTTCGAGCACACCTTCGAGGACTTCCTGCGCGCCGCCCATTTCCCACAGCACGTTGATGTTGATCGCGCCTTTGCCGCTGGCGACGTCGTAAGCGCGCTTGACCTGCTCGACCGCGCCGTCGATCGCGTAGCGGACCAGCTGCTCGTGGCGTTCGAGCCGCGTGAGCGCGTCGTAAATCTGCGGTACGATCTTGCCTTCGGCGTCGTAGCTGTCGGCGTTGACCGCGCTGACCGTGCCGATCCCGCCCGCCGCGGCCCACGCGCCCGAACTCATGTGATTGGTCGCGCTGACTCCTTTGCCGCCTTCGACCAGCGGCCACACGTCGCGGCCCCCGTACGAGATCGGCTTCAAGCCTTTGAACACGCAATCACTCCTCGTCATTTGGCCCCCTATAATCTTTC
>JBBRER010000165.1:0-3687 GCA_038202745.1 Sphingomonadales bacterium | reverse complement strand
CAGGCGAAAAGCCGCTGATGTTGGTGGTCGTCGGGCTTCCCGCCGCCGGCGCGACGGTTCCGCTTCACGCGGTTCGGCGCAAGCCGCTCGAGCAGATCGCGAGCTTCCTTTAGGCGGCCTTGCCGAGCAGGTCGTACGGATTGACCGCGATCTTGGCCCAATCCTCGTGGACTTGCCAATAATGCACCGGCCGGGTGATCCCCAGCTTCACGCGCAATTCCTCGAGCGGGGTCGCGAGCAGTTCGCGGATCGGCATTTCGGCGATGCGGGGGCAGGCTTTGCCCAGGTTCTGAGCCTCGCGCACTGCGCGCAACACCGGCGCGTCGCTCTTGACGCGCTTCTTGATTTCGAGCGCGCCGGCGTAGCCGAGGAACAAGTGCGCCAGCGACGGCTGCTGGCTATAGGTAAACGCCAGAACGCACTGTTCGCCGAGCGCGTCGCGACCGTAGCCGGTGAGCACGTGGAGCATGTCGTGGGTGTCGCGCATACGGTTGAAATACCACTCGATCTCGTCGCCGTAGATGCGACCTTCGCGGTAGGTGTTGAGTTCGTCGACCAGGCCCTGCGCGCTCAGCCCCTCGCGCTCCATGAAGTCGCAATAGGCATGACCGAAAGTGCCCTCGGGCAGCCGGCGCAACGCCGCGTGATCGTCGAGGATCGCGACCAGCGACGGCTCGCTCGCCCGAATCGCCCGGCCGCGCTCGCTTGAAAGGAAGCTCTCGGCGGCAGCATAGACCCCAGTCCACGGCAGCGATTCGAAGATCACCGCGACTTCCTTGGTCGCTTCCTTGTCCTTCACCAGCACGCGGAAATGGCGCCAGGCTTTAAGCGGACGAAAGCGCGCCTTTTCACGCCGCGGATCACAGAATGGGCGTGCGGGCGCGGCGACATCGGCGGCGGGCGCGAGCTTTGCGGTGAGCATGTTCATGCGAGTCGGATAGCCTTTACTGACATTAGTGTCAATAGTCGAAGACCCACTCGTCCTCGGGAATGCCGAGCAATGACAGGACAGAGGTTAAATCGCCGTAATCGAGCCACCCGTCGGCCGCCGCGCGCGCCTTGGGCTTGGCGCGGAACGCCAGCCCGTAAGTCGCCGCTTCGAGCATGGGGACGTCGTTGGCGCCGTCGCCGGTCGCGAGGCTGACCGCGCCCTCGCCCACGCGCGCCATTTCTTCGTCGAGCACGCGGCGCTTGACCGAAGCGTCGGTCACGCCGCCGACCAGAGCGCCGGTCAACTTACCGCCATGAATTGCGAGCCGGTTGGCGACGACGCGATCGAACCCCAACTCCTCCGCCACCGGATCGGCGAACTGGTGAAATCCTCCCGTCACCAGCACAGTGTGACACCCGCGCGACTTGAGCGTGGCGACCAGCGTTTTCGCCCCCGGCATCATGGCGACGCGTTCGGCAAGGCACTGCGCAATCGCGGCCTCGTCGAGGCCTTCAAGTAGCGCGACCCGTTCGTGCAGCGCCGCGGCGAACTCGATCTCGCCGCGCATCGCGCGCTCGGTAATCGCGGCGATCTGCGGCTTGAGACCGGCATAGTCGGCCAGCTCATCGATACATTCGGCAGCGATCATCGTCGAATCCATGTCCGAGACGAACACGCGCGGGACGACAGGTTCGTGATCGGCAACCAGGCAATCCGAGGGCTGGAAATGCGTGTCGAGGATCGCCCGCAGCCCTGCCGCATCGCCTTCGGGCAGCGCCAGTTGAAGCACGCCGCCGCAGAAATCGAGCATCGAGGCCGAAGCGAGCCGCATTCCCGCGGCCTCGATCGCCGCGGTCGCACGGTCGAGATTTGCGGACAGCCCGGCCGATTCTGCTATCAGCCGGGCGATGAGCACGCGGGCAACTCCAGACGATACGGCCAAGCCGCCGCTGGCGCTCATCGCAGGGCCCACCGCGAGCGGCAAGAGCGATCTGGCGGTCGATCTGGCGTTGGCGCTGCGCGCGCGCGGCCGCGACGCGGTGGTGATCAACGCCGACAGCGCGCAAGCCTATGCCGACCTGCGCGTTCTCAGCGCGCGGCCCGACGAAGCCGCGATGCGCGGGGTTCGGCACCGGCTGTTTGGCGCTTGGGGCGGTGGCGATGCTTGCTCGGCGGCGGATTGGGCGAAGCGTGCCGCCGGCGAGATCGCAGAGGCCCACGCAGCGGACGCCGTGCCGATCCTGGTCGGCGGAAGCGGGCTCTATTTACGCACACTCCTCGATGGAATCGCGCCGGTCCCGCCGATCGAACCCGAGGTGCGTACCGCAGTGCGCGCCCTGCCCACGTCCGAGGCCTTCGCCGCGCTGCGAGTAGAAGACCCGCAGCGCGCGGCGGTGCTTTCGCCCGGCGACGCAGCGCGGATTGCGCGCGCGCTGGAAGTGGTGCGCTCGACCGGACGCTCGCTGACTGTGTGGCAGGCTAAACGCGCCGGCGGCATCGTGGAGAGCGTCACGCTCCACCCCGCGATCCTCCTGCCCCCGCGAGAATGGCTTTACCCCCGCTGCGAGGCCCGCTTTGCGGCGATGCTTGAGGGTGGCGCGGTCGAGGAAGTCGAGGCGTTGCTCGCGCGGCATCTCGATCCCTCGCTCCCGGTAATGCGCGCGATTGGCCTCCGCGAGATCGCTGCATATTTGCGCGGCGAAGCCACTCTCGAGCAAACGCGCGAACGCGGCGCGCAGTCCACGCGCAACTATGCCAAACGGCAGTACACGTGGTTCAGGCGACAATCGCCGGCATCGTGGCCGCGGACCGGGAGCGCCTCGATTGAAGATTTATTCGCATCATTATTGCGTCATTAACGCTTGACGCGATATTTTCGGTCGCATAAGGCTTACCTCAGCCGCTTCGGCGGTGCTCCCGACGAACTCGAGAGGTGACCCGGCGCGACCCCCCTTGCGCCGGGTCCGCTCGTTAGAAGCGATGCAAACGAGGGACAGAACGGTGAAAGACGAGCGCAGCGGCGCGAACATCCTGATCGAAACGCTGGTCCGCCAGGGAGTCGAATTCGTCTTCGGCTATCCCGGCGGCGCAGTCCTGCCGATCTACGACGCACTGTTTGCCGAGAAACGCATCCGCCACATCCTCGTTCGCCACGAAGCCGGCGCGGCGCATGCGGCCGAAGGCTATGCCCGGTCGACCGGCAAGCCCGGGGTCGTGCTCGTCACCTCGGGGCCCGGCGCGACCAACGCGGTCACCGGGATCGCCGACGCTTTCATGGATTCGATCCCGCTGGTCGTGATCACCGGCCAAGTCGCGACCCCGCTGATCGGCTCCGACGCGTTCCAGGAAGCCGATACGATCGGGATCACCCGCCACTGCTGCAAGCACAATTACCTGGTCAAGGACCCGGCCGAGCTTGCCGCGACGATCGACGAGGCTTTCCAGATCGCCTCCAGCGGCCGCCCCGGCCCGGTGCTGGTGGACATTCCCAAGGACGTGCAGGTCGCCTTGGCGAGCTGGGACGACCAGTCGAACGGCGCACCCGCATCGAGCCGATACAATCCGCCGAACCGCGCCGCCGCCGAGGCAATCGCCGAGGCGGTCGAGATGATGGCCGCGGCCGAGCGGCCGGTGCTCTACACCGGTGGCGGGGTGATCAACTCGGGTCCGCAAGCCACGCAATTGCTGCGCAAATTGCAGAACCTGACAGGCGCCCCGGTGACCAGCACGCTGATGGGGCTCGGCGCATTTCCCGC
>JBBRER010000164.1:0-3745 GCA_038202745.1 Sphingomonadales bacterium | reverse complement strand
AATCGGGCGGGTGAAGGTCTTCGGGCCTTCGACCGACATGATATCGGAGACTTGCATCACGTCGAGCAGCGCGGCGACGCGCGGGGCGACGTTCTTGCCGTTCGAGGTCGAATTGCACAGCAGCGCGTCGTAATTCGCCATCAGCGGCACGATCAGCGCGGCGACGTTCTCCGCCAGCATCTGTCCGTAAGCGGGATCGCTGGCGAGCAGCACCTTTTCGACGCCGGCGACTTTCGACGCGGCCTCGGCGGCCTGTTTGACCTCCGCCCCTTCGCCCGCGACCAGCATATGGACCGCGCCGAGCTTGGCCGCGGCGGTGACCGTCGCCAGCGTCGCGTCCTTGATCTTGCCTTCGCCGTGTTCGGCCAGAACCAGAACGCTCATGCGACGACTCCCATGTCCTTGAGCTTGGCGACAAGCTCGTCGACGCTGCCGACCTTGATCCCGGCCTGGCGCACCGGCGGCTCGCTCACCCGAATCGTCTTCAACCGCGGCGCGATATCGACGCCGTAATCGGCGGGCGTCTTCATCGCCATCGGCTTGTTCTTGGCCTTCATGATGTTGGGCAGCGAGGCGTAGCGCGGCTCGTTGAGGCGCAAGTCGGTGGTGACGATCGCGGGGGTTTTGAGCGAGACCGTCTCCGATCCGCCATCGACTTCGCGGGTCACGGTGACAGTGTTGCCGGCGACTTCGACTTTGCTCGCGAACGTCCCTTGCGGGCGGCCCATCAGCGCGGCGAGCATCTGCCCGACCTGGTTCGAATCATCGTCGATCGCTTGCTTGCCGAGGATCACCAGCCCGGGCATCTCCTCGTCGGCAACGCCTTTGACGATCTTGGCGACCGCCAGCGGCTCGACCTCGACGCCGTCATCGACCTGAACCAGCACCGCGCGGTCCGCGCCCATCGCCAGCGCGGTGCGCAGTGTTTCGGCGGCTCTGGCCGGGCCGACCGAGACCGCGACGATCTCGCTCACCACGCCCTTTTCCCTCAGCCGGATCGCTTCTTCGACCGCGATCTCGTCGAACGGGTTCATGCTCATCTTGACGTTGGCGAGATCGACCCCGGTGCCATCGGATTTGACCCGCGGCTTCACGTTGTAATCGATCACGCGCTTGACGCAGACCAGGGCTTTCATCGGTGCTCTCCTTCGCGCGAGGCGCGACTACCTTACGTTTACGGAAACGCCAATCCTATATAGCATTGGCGAATTCCTGCATAAGACCGGCATACTCGGTCATTTCAGGCAAGCCGGGATAGCTGTGACGCGCGCCGGTTTTCACCCACGGCAGCGCCTCGGCGGTAAATGTTTCCATAAACGGCGGATCGATGGGTGGCGCGTCGAGCAACGTCGTACGCACGTTGACGAAGTCACCGATGGCTTCGAGCGACGTATAAATCCAGCTCTTGCACCAGTCGCAGAAGAGATACGGGTTCTCGCCGTGAAGCGCCCCGATCACGGGTTCGCCTTGGGTCACCATGAATTGCGACAGCGCGGTCGCGGTCGAAAGCGAAAATGCGCTGCCGGTCATCTTTTGGCACCCGCGGCAATGGCACGCGGCTGTAAACAGAACGGGCCCGCTGAAGGCGAAGCGGACGCGGCCGCACAGGCAACCGCCTTCGCACGTCTGAGGCGCCGGATCGCGCACCTGGTCAGGCAACCTTCTTCACCTCGGCGACAATTTTCCGCGCGGCGTCGCCCAGATCGTTGGCGGCGACGATCGGCAGGCCCGAGCCCGCGAGAATCGCCTTACCCTCGGCCACGTTGGTCCCTTCCAAACGGACGACCAGCGGCACCGAGAGGTTCACTTCCTTCGCCGCCGCGACGATCCCGTCGGCGATGATGTCGCATTTCATGATCCCGCCGAAAATGTTGACGAGGATGCCCTCGACCGCGGGATCGGAAAGGATGATCTTGAAGGCCGCGGTGACCTTTTCCTTGCTGGCGCCGCCGCCGACATCGAGGAAGTTGGCGGGAAACGCGCCGTTCAATTTGATGATGTCCATTGTCGCCATCGCCAGCCCGGCGCCGTTGACCATGCAGCCGATGTTGCCGTCGAGTTTGATGTAGGCGAGATCGTGCTTCGAGGCCTCGATCTCCATCGGATCCTCCTCGGTCTCGTCGCGCAGCGCGGCGATGTCCGGATGGCGGTAGAGCGCGTTCGAATCGAAGCTCATCTTGGTGTCGAGCACGAGCAGCGTGGCGTCCTTGGTTTCTACCAGCGGATTGATCTCGAGCATCGCGCAATCGAGCGCGACGAACGCATCGTAAAGCTGGCGTCCGAGGACTTGCGCCTGCTTGGCAAGGTTGTCCTTGAGCTTTAGCGCGAAGGCGATCGCGCGGCCGTGGTGCGGCATGAACCCTTGCGCCGGATCGACGGTAATCGTCGTGATCTTCTCGGGCGTGGAATGCGCGACTTGTTCGATGTCCATCCCGCCTTCGGTCGAGACGATGATCGCGATCCGACCCGTCTTGCGGTCGACCAGCATCGACAGGTAATATTCGTGCGCGATGTCGACCCCGTCGGTGACGTAGAGCCGATTGACCTGCTTGCCGGGCGCGCCGGTCTGGATCGTCACCAGCGTGTTGCCGAGCATCTCGCGCGCGGCGTCCTCGACCTCGCCGAGCGATTTGGCGAGCCGCACCCCGCCTTTGGCCTCGGCGTCCAGTTCCTTGAACTTGCCTTTGCCCCGCCCGCCCGCGTGGATCTGCGCTTTGACCACGTAAAGCGGCCCGGGCAGCTTTTTGGCGGCTTCGACCGCCTCTTCGACGCTCAGCGCGGCATAGCCTTTGGGAATGCCGATGCCAAACTTCGCGAGCAGTTCCTTGGCCTGGTATTCGTGGATGTTCATCGCGAGTCCTGCGGCGGATAGGAAAGCCGGCCGGGCGGCGAGCGAATGGCCTAAAGCACCTTTGACGGCCCTTGAAAAGCCCCGCGCCAAAGCCGAAAAGTGTTAGGATGATCGACCGTGCGCGCCTCGAAAGCATCGTCCGCGAAGCCGGCCGGATCGCGCTGTCGCGCTGGCCGGGCGCGGGCCACGCGCTCCATTCGTGGGAAAAGGCGCCGGGCAATCCGGTGTGCGAGGCGGACCTGGCGGTCGATGCGTTCCTCAAGCGCGAGCTGACCCGCCTGCTGCCGTCCGCCGGATGGCTGTCGGAAGAGACCGTCGATGCGCCCGACCGGCTCGAGGGCGGGCTGATCTGGCTGGTCGATCCGATCGACGGAACGCGCGACTTCATCCGCGGGCGCGACGGCTGGGCGGTGTCGACCGCACTGATCAGCGCGGGCCGGCCGCTGATCGGGATGCTGTTCGCCGCCGCGCGTGGAAGTGGTGAGTTCTGGTTCGGCGAGGCCGGACAAGGCGCGTGGCGCGATGGCGTGCGGCTGCGCGCCAGCACGCGCCGCGATTTTGCGGGCAGCCGCGTCCCTGCAGACGCCCTGCCCGCAAACGATGCCGATCTGGTGGTCGTAGCCAAGCCCAACTCGATCGCGCTGCGGATCGCGATGGTCGCGGCGGACGAGGCCGATCTCGTCGCGACGCTGCGCTGGGGCTTTGAATGGGATGTCGCCGCCGCCGCGCTGATCGCGCGCGAGGCGGGGGCGGCGGTCACCGACGCCTACGGCCGACCGCTCGGTTACAACAAGCGCGACCCGCGCGATTTCGGAGTGCTGGTCTGCTCGCCCGCGATCCACGGCGTCGCGCTCGAACGGCTTGCAGCGCGCGCCCAGGCTCTGTCCAAGCAAT
>JBBRER010000163.1:0-3772 GCA_038202745.1 Sphingomonadales bacterium | reverse complement strand
GTAATATCGTCGCCAAAGCGCTGACCGCGCTGCCCCGCGCCAAGGGGATGGCGATTACGCTCGACAAGCGGTTGCCGGTGGCCGCTGGGCTGGGCGGAGGCTCGGCCGACGCGGGCGCGGTGTTCCGGCTGGTCGAGCGCGAGCGGGGCTTGCCCGACGATTGGGAGAAGCGCGCGGCAAGGCTTGGCGCTGATGTGCCGGCTTGCGTTCGGTCCGAGCCGTGCGTCGGGCGCGGCATCGGGACCGAACTCGAGCCGTCCGACAACACGCTTGCCGGAACGCCGGTGTTGCTGATCAATCCGCGGACGCCGCTGGCAACCGAGCCGGTTTTCGCGGCGTGGGACGATGTCGATCGCGGCCCGCTGCCCAAGGGAGACATGCGCGCCATCGCACTTGGCGGACGCAACGATCTGGAAATGCCCGCCATCAAACTGTGCGCCGGGATTGCCGAAGTCCTTGCGGGGCTGCGGCAAACGCCCGCCTGGCTGGTGCGGATGTCGGGGTCGGGCGCGACGTGTTTCGCGCTGTTCGAGCGTCATGACGTCATGCTCGAAGCGGCGGAAAAGCTGGCTTTGGATCACCCCGGCTGGTGGCAGATGAATGGGCGGCTGCGGTGAGCGAAGCCTTCCGCCTGATCGGTACGCCGCGGTTCGGGGGGATCCTGGTGGTGGCGGATCATGCTTCGAACCTCGTTCCGGACGACATCGATCTGGGCGTCGATCCGGCGCTGCTCGACGAGCATGTCGCTTGGGACATCGGTGTCGGGACGGTGGCTGAAGCGATGGTGCGGCCTGGAATTGCGGCGTTTCTGGGCGGCGTCAGCCGGCTGGTGTGCGACTGCAACCGCGAGGAGAACTCGCCGGGCTTGGTCCCCGAAACGAGCGACGGCCATCGCATTCCGGGCAACGAGATAGATGCGGCTGCGCGTCATCTCCGTATGGAGCGGTTTTGGCGCACTTATCACGATGGTTTGGCCGCGTTGCTCGATCAGGCGCCGCCCGCGCTGATCCTCTCGCTCCACAGCTTCACTCCGCGATTGGCGAGCGATCCCGCGCAGTTACGGCCGTGGCAGGTCGGTGTGCTCTACAACGCCGACGATCGCGCGGCGCGGTTGGCGATCCCGCTTCTCGCCGCCGAGGGGCTGATTGTCGGCGATCAGCAGCCCTATTCGGGCAAATTGTTGAACGCGACGATGAATCTTCATGCCGAGACCGAGGGGCGCCCATATCTCGGCGTCGAAGTGCGCCAGGACCAGATATCGCACCCCGCCGGGCAAGCCGAATGGGCCGAACGGCTCGCCGCGCTCTGCAACAAAGTTGCGCTCGCGCTCCCTTGACCGCTTGCCCGCCGCCCGCGAAAGGCGTCGCGACAGAAGGAACGCCCTCGTGACCACCCGCTTCGACAAGTCGCGCCTGCCCAGCCGCCACGTCTCGGTAGGACCCGAGCGCGCGCCGCACCGCAGCTATTACTACGCGATGGGGCTGAATGAAACGCAGATCGCGCAGCCGTTCGTCGCGGTCGCCTCGGCGGGCAACGACAGCGCGCCGTGCAACACCACGCTCGACCAGCAGGCCGACTGGTGCCGCAAAGGCGTCGACGACAACGGCGGAACTTCGCGCCGGTTCAACACGATCACCGTCACCGACGGGATCGCGATGGGCCACCAGGGGATGAAATCTAGCCTGGTCAGCCGCGAGGTCATCGCCGATTCGATCGAACTGTCGGTGCGCGGGCACTGCTACGACGCGCTCGTCGGGTTCGCTGGGTGCGACAAGAGCCTGCCCGGGATGATGATGGCGATGTTGCGGCTCAACGTGCCGTCGATTTTCGTTTACGGCGGCTCGATCCTCCCCGGCCGGTTCCACGGCGCCGATGTTACCGTGGGCGACGTGTTCGAAGCGGTGGGCCAGCATGCGGCCGGAAATTGCCCGCTGGCTGAGCTGACCGCGCTCGAGAAAGTCGCTTGTCCCGGCCACGGCGCATGCGGCGGGCAGTTCACCGCAAACACGATGGCCTGCGTCGGCGAGGCAATCGGGTTGTCTTTGCCCAACAGCAATATGACGCCCGCTCCGTATAGTTCGCGCGAAGAAATAGCGGTCGCGGCGGGAGCGCAAGTAATGGCACTGCTGGAGCGAAATCTGCGTCCGCGCGACATCTGCACGCGCGCCGCGTTCGAGAACGCCGCGCGGGTCGTCGCGGCGACCGGCGGCTCGACCAACGCCGCGCTCCACTTGCCCGCGATGGCCAGCGAGTGCGGGATCGAGTTCAACTTGTTCGATGTGGCGGAGATATTTAAATCAACGCCTTACATCGCCGACCTCAAGCCCGGCGGGAGGTATGTCGCGAAGGACATGCACGAAGCCGGCGGGGTGTACATGGCGATGAAGACGCTTTTGCAAGGCGGCTACATCGACCCGACACCGCTTACCGTGACCGGCAAGACGCTCGGCGAGAACATCGACGAGATCACCTGGAACCCGGACCAGAAGGTCATCTACGACGTTAGCCGTCCGATCACTCCCACGGGCGGCGTTGTCGGGCTCAAGGGCTCGCTCGCGCCCGAAGGCGCAATCGTCAAGGTCGCGGGGATGCACCGGCTCCAGTTCGCCGGTCCGGCGCGGGTGTTCGAGTGCGAGGAGCACGCCTTCGCCGCGGTCGAGGCGCGCGACATTGCGCCGGGCTGCGTGATCGTGATCCGCAACGAAGGGCCGAAGGGCGGGCCGGGCATGCGCGAGATGCTTTCGACCACCGCCGCGCTCTATGGCCAAGGGCTGGGCGAAGAGGTCGCGCTGATCACCGACGGGCGCTTTTCGGGCGCGACCCGGGGCTTCTGCGTCGGCCATGTCGGGCCCGAAGCCGCCGACGGCGGACCGATCGCGCTGATCGCCGATGGCGACCGGATCGCGATCGACGCGACCGCCGGAACGATCGAGCTCGACGTGCCCCAGGCGGTGCTGGCGGAGCGCCGCAAAGCGTGGACGCCGCGCGGGCACGACTACAATTCGGGCGCGTTGTGGCGTTATGCGAAGAACGTTGGACCCGCGTGCTATGGCGCGGTGACGCACCCCGGGGCGAGGACCGAAACGCATGTCTATGCGGATATTTAGCTTGGCCCTTATCGCGGCGCTTGCTGCTTGTTCGGGCGGCAAAGATGCCGCCAAGGGCACGCCGATAGACTGCGCGCTCGACAGCTCGGCCGATTTCGCGCGCGACTGCATGCTTGAGGCGACCGCCGGGGACAAAGGCACAGTACTCGTGGTTCACCGCCCCGACGGCGGGTTCCGGCGGCTCGTCCCGATTCACGGCGGCGCGAGCGTCGCCGCCGCCGATGGTGCGGAGGAAGCAGCCGTGACGAGTAAGGACGGCGGCCTCGAAGTCCGGCTCGGCGCGGATCGCTATCGCTTGCCGCTTCCGCTCTCCGATGCCGCGCGCCGCTGACCAGGTTCTCACCGCGGCGCAAATGCGCGGCGCCGAAGATGCGCTGATCGCGGGCGGAACTCCGGACGACGAACTGATGCAGCGCGCCGGGCGCGGCGCCGCCGAATGGGTCTGGCGCGTTGCGGTGGGGCACGGGGTGACGGTGCTGTGTGGGCCCGGGAACAACGGCGGTGACGGCTATGTGATCGCGCAGGCGCTGCGCGAGCGTGACGCTACCGTGCACGCGATCGCCGCGGCGGAGCCCGCGACCGACGCGGCGCTGGCAGCTCGCGCCGCCTATCGCGGCGAGGTTCTTCCCCGCGAGGCGGCCCCGCACGGCGGCGTACTTGTCGAT
>JBBRER010000162.1:0-3848 GCA_038202745.1 Sphingomonadales bacterium | reverse complement strand
ACCTCGCCACGCGGCGGGCGATGGCCTTCGAGGTAGTCGCTCGCGTGCTCCGGCTCGGCGGCGCGGGCTTGGCGGATCGCGCGGGAGTTGGGGTCGATGCCGGTGATCCGCGCATCCGGGACACGCCGCCGGAGCGCGCGGACCTCGGCCCCGCTGGCGCAGCCGAACGAGAGGATGCGCGGGGCGGGCAAGTACGCGAGCCGCTCCGCAAGCGCGTCGAACAGCTGGGGGTAGCGCTCGTCCCAGGTCACCGGCCATGGCTGGAGCAAAGTTCCCGGGTCGCGCCGGCGCAAACGTGCGACGTGGCGCAGCTCGGGATCGAGCAGCGCGCGCAGCCAGCGCCCTGCCGCCATTCCCCCCGGCAGAAGCCGCGCCACACACCGCAGCGGGTCGAAACGGTCGCCGGGCATCGCTGTCAACTGCCACAGACGCAGTCGCAACGCAAAGCGGCTGCGCGACGTATTGCGCGAGGGTGGCGAAGCGCTATGCCCGGCGCGAGGCGAGGAGGCGGAATGGACGAGGCGCTGGAAACTATCGACGACAGTTCGGCGACGCCTTCCGCTTGGCGTTTCGTCCGCGCCACCCGCGCGCATGTGGTGATCGACGCTTCGGCTTACTTCGACCTGATGCACGAGGCGATGTGCTCGGCGCGCGAGCGGATCATGCTCATCGGCTGGGATTTCGATACGCGCATTCACCTGGGGCGCGGGCGCCGGTGGTGGAATGCGCCGCGCCGCCGTGTCGCGCCCGCGCGGCTCGGCGCGTTCGTGATCTGGCTGTGCAACCGTTCGAACGGTCTGCAAGTGCGTGTGCTTAAATGGAATTTCGGCGCGCTCAAGTTTATTTTCCGCGGCTCGATGGTGCTCGATCTACTGCGTTGGTGGTGGCACCCGTGCATCGATTTCAAGTTCGATTCGGCGCATCCTTTCGGGTGCAGCCACCACCAGAAAATCGTCGTGATCGACGATGCTTTCGCGGTCTGCGGAGGCATCGACATGACTTCCGAGCGCTGGGACACCCCCGAGCATCGCGACCGCGACCGCCGCCGGCGGATGCCGTTCGCCCGCAAGCTGTACGGCCCCTGGCACGACCTGACGATGTTGGTCGAGGGCGAGGCCGCCGCCGCGCTCGGCCAGCTCGGGCGCCAGCGTTGGGTCCAGGCCGGCGGCGCGCCGCTCGAACCGTGCAAACCGTGCGCGGGCAGCGCCTGGCCCGCCAAGCTCGAAGCCGAGTTCCGCGATGTCGAGATCGGCATCGCGCGCACTCGCGCCGCGTGGCGCGGGGTCGGCGAGGTGCACGAGGTCGAGGCGCTCTACATCGAGCACATCGGCCGTGCGAAACGCTTCATCTACGCCGAAAGCCAGTACTTCGCCTCGCGCGCGGTGGCCGAAGCGATCGCCGCGCGGATGGCCGAGCCCGATCCGCCCGAGTTCGTGCTGATCAGCCCCGAGACCGCGCATGGCTGGCTCGAGCAGGCGGCGATGGACGGCGCGCGCGTCGAGCTCGCGCACGCGATCGGCGAGCACGATCATGCGGGGCGCTTTCGCATCTATATCCCGCTGACCGCGGTGGGAGAATCGATCTACGTCCATTCCAAGACGATGATCGTGGATGATGAGGTGGTCCGCGTCGGCTCGTCGAACCTCAACAACCGTTCGATGGGGCTCGATACCGAGGCCGACGTGTTCATCGATGCCGCGCGCCCGGGCAACGCCCACGCCGCCGCCGCGATCCGCGGGCTTCGCCATTGCCTGCTGGCCGAGCATCTCGCGATCCCGATCGAGGACGTCGCCGCCGCGCTCGATGCCCACGGCTCGATGATCCGGCTGATCGACGAGGCCCCGCGTGAGGGCAAGCGGCTCGAGCCTTTCGTCTTGCGCGCGCTCACCGATACGGAGAAGACGGTCGCCGACAATGCGCTGCTCGATCCCGAGCGGCCCGAGGAGCTGTGCGAGCCGATCGCCCTGCGGCGCGGGTTGTTCGGCGGGCGGCTGCGGCTCCCGCGCCACAGGAGGGTGAACGCATGAGCAGCCTGGTCGGACCCGACGAGGACGTCGAGCGCGGCAAGCCGCCGGTGCCGGACGAAGTTCAGGACGCGATCCGCACGCTGATCCGCTGGTCGGGCGACGATCCGGCGCGCGAAGGCTTGCGCGACACGCCCAAGCGCGTTGCACGCGCGTGGAAGGAATACTGCCTCGGCTATGGCGAAGATCCGGCGACGCACCTCAGCCGCGTGTTCGAGGAAGTCGGCGGCTATGACGAGCTCGTGCTGCTCAGGGACATTCCTTTCCAGTCGCACTGCGAGCACCATATGGCGCCGATCATCGGCAAGGCCGCGATCGCTTACATGCCCACCAACCGCGTCGTCGGCATCTCCAAGCTGGCGCGGGTGCTCCATGGCTTCGCCCGCCGGCTCCAAGTCCAGGAACGGCTGACCGCCGAGGTCGCGCATTGCATCCAGGACAACCTCAAGCCCAACGGCGTGGCGGTGGTGATCGAAGCCTCGCACAGCTGTATGACCGCGCGCGGGGTGCGCACGCCCGGGGTGACGATGGTCACCAGCAAGCTGCTCGGCTGCTTCCTCGACGACGAGCGCAGCCGCAAGGAAGTGCTGAGCCTGATGGGGTATTGAATGGTTCGGACGATTGCGCTTTACGCCGCGCTGCTTGGGTTGGTGGCGATTGCGCTCAACTGGCTGGAATACCGTTTTCTCGTCCACGCGTTTCCCGGCGAAGTTTTCGGCGCGGTGGTCGCGCTGGGCGGCATCGCGGCGGGGGTGTGGCTGGCGCGTGCGCTCACCCCGATCAAGGCGGCCGGCTTCCGGCAGGACTTCAACCACGGGGGGGATCGATGATTAGATCACGCATTGCCTTGGCGACACTCATCTCGGGCACGCTCGATGCGCTTTTCGCAAGCGGTATGACGCTCGCCAAAGGAAAGGACGTCGGCGCTGTGTGGCGCGGCGTGGCTTCGGGTCCCTTCGGGGATGGGGCCAAGGATTGGGGCTTGGGCGGCAGCCTGCTCGGGCTCGGGGTTCACTTCGCGCTGATGGCGCTGATGGCGGCGGTGCTCGGGATGCTGCTGCGCCAGCCGCGGATTGCTGCGGTCAACTGGGCGGTAATCGGCGTGATTTACGGCCTCGCCACCTACCTCGTGATGTACGGCATCGTCCTGCCGTGGCGCTTCGGCTCGCCCTTCCCGCAGACCAATGGCGCCGCAATCGCCTCGGCGCTGTTCGCGCACGTCGTACTGGTCGGACTGGTGATGAGCTGGCTGTTCAGGCGAACGCCTGCGCCCGCCTGAGCAACTGGTAGGCTTCGACGACTTGCTGGAGCCGCGCCTCGTGGCTGCGGTCGCCGCCGTTGCGATCCGGGTGGTAGCGTCGCACGAGGTCCGAATAGCGCATCCGCAGCGCCCGGCGGTCCGCCTCGAGCGGAAGCCCGAGCACTTCGAGCGCGCGTCGCTCGTCGGGCATGACCGCGCGGCCGTCGCTGCGCTGCGCCGGACGGCGCACCCTCGCCCGCGCCGAAATCGCATCGAGCGGATCGGGGAAATCGGCCCAGCGCGGCGGCTCGTCGAACCCCGCGGTCGGGCGAAACGCGCGCGATTCATTGCCCCAGCCCGACAGCGGCGATTGCGCATGGACGATTTCGTCGGGGGTCATTCCCGCGAACCAATCGTAGCGCGCGTTGAACTGGCGCACGTGATCGAGGCAGAACCACTGGTAGTCGCCCGGCCCGTCGAAGCTCGGCGTCCGCCCGCCGGGGGCGCGGAATTCGCCCGTCTCTTCGCACCCCGGCGCATCGCAGCGGCGCGCGGCGCTGCCGATCCGTCCGTGGAATTTGTCG
>JBBRER010000161.1:0-3858 GCA_038202745.1 Sphingomonadales bacterium | reverse complement strand
GATCACGTTCGTCAAGTTCGGCGCGCGCTGACGATGGCGACGCTGCCCACGCCGCCTGCCAACCGCAGCGTCGCGCTGATGGCGGGCGCGCTGGCGCTGGCGATGCTCGGCCTAGGCTTCGCCGCGGTCCCGCTGTACCGCTGGTTCTGCCAGGCGACCGGCTTCAACGGGACCACCCAGCGCGCGAATGCGGCGAACGCGGCGAGGATCAAGGTCAGCGCGGCGACGATCTCGGTGCGCTTCGACGGCAATGTCGAGCGCGGGATGCCGTGGCGCTTCGGCCCCGAGCAGGTCACCCAGACGCTCCATATCGGGGCGCGCAAAATGGCCTTGTTCAGCGCGGAGAATCTGTCCGCCCGCGCGATCACCGGGCAGGCCAGCTTCAACGTCGAGCCCGAGGTCGCAGGGAAGTATTTCACCAAGATCCAGTGCTTCTGCTTCACCCTGCAGACGCTGGCGCCGCACCAGAAGGTCGACATGCCGGTGATCTATTACGTCGATCCCGCGATCCTTAACGATCCCGACGCCAAAGACGTTCAGCAAATCACGCTGAGCTACACTTTCCACCCGGCGCCGGAGGAGGCCGCAAAGCCTCTGGACCAGTCCCGGACGGCAGGATAAGGGCGGGGCAATCCGCGCTCCAGCGCGCCATTTTCCGATCGGGAAGCGAACACGATGTCCGGCACCAAGACCCACGATTATCACATCCTCCCGCCCGACATCTGGCCGTTGATCGGCGCGCTCTCGGCGCTCGCGGCGACCAGCGGCGGGGTGCTTTATTTCCACGCCATCGCGGGCTGGAAGTTCCTCTTGCCCCTCGGCATCGCGGGGATATTGCTGACGTTCTTCTCGTGGTGGACGAACGTCGTGCACGAGGCCAATTCCGGCGATCACACCCCGGTCGTGCAGCTTCATCTGCGCTACGGGATGATCCTGTTCATCGCGTCGGAAGTGATGTTCTTCGTCGGCTGGTTCTGGGCGTTTTTCGATTTTTCGCTGTTCCCATCGACGCTGACCGACGTTGTCGGCGGACACTGGCCGCCCAAGAGCCTGACCGCGGTGCTCGACGCGTTCGACCTGCCGCTGATCAATACGCTGATCCTGCTGTGTTCGGGCACGACGGTCACCTGGGCGCACCATGCGCTGATCCACGGCAACCGCGACGGGCTCAAGACCGGGTTGTGGGCGACGATCATCCTCGGAATCATGTTCACCTCGCTCCAGGCGTTCGAATATGCCCACGCCCCGTTCGGCTTCGGCAAGAACACTTATGGCTCGGCGTTTTACATTGCGACCGGCTTCCACGGTTTCCACGTCATCATCGGGACGATCTTCCTGATCGTCTGCCTCAAGCGCACCTACAATGGCGATTTCACGCCGCGCCAGCACTTCGGGTTCGAGGCCGCCGCTTGGTACTGGCACTTCGTCGACGTCGTCTGGCTGTTCCTGTTCGTGTGGGTGTACGTGTGGGGCAACTGGGGGTTTGCGACGGAGTGACGCACAAGGTTTGGCATCTTGCGCAGATCAACATCGGGCGCATGCTTGCAGCCAAAGGCGATGCGCAAGTCGCGGGATTCTATGCCGAGCTCGATCGGGTCAACGCCCTTGCCGATCACAGTCCGGGGTTCGTTTGGCGCCTCCAGGATGAAAGTGGAAACGCGTCCGGCTTCCAGGAAACGCCCGATCCGTTGACGCTGATCAATATGTCGGTCTGGACCGACGCGGAAAGCCTGTTCGCGTTCGTCTATCGCAGCGCGCACACCCCGGTGATGGCGCAGCGGCGGCAATGGCTGGAGCGCTATGAAGGCGCCTTTCAGGCGTTATGGTGGGTTTCGGCGGGTGAAATCCCGACCGTTGCCGACGGTCTTTCCCGGCTCTGGTTGCTCGACCGTTTTGGCCCAAGCCCACGGGCCTTTACGTTCAAGCAACGGTATCCGGTCCCCGGACTGCCCGGTCTTCCGGCAGATATGCAGCCCGATCCATGGTGCGCTGGCAGCGCTTGACGAAGCTTGCGGCGGCGAGGGGATCGGTCGGGGGACGGTGCCCACGCTGCGGGGCGGAAACGCTGTTCGCGGGGCTGGTCGAGTTCGCGCCCCGGTGCGGCGGTTGCGGGCTCGATTTCAAGGCCTTCAACGTCGGCGACGGACCCGCGGCATTCCTGACGCTGATCATCGGGGCGGTGGTGACCGGGCTGGCGATCTGGCTCGAGCTGGCCGCGCATCCGCCGTTCTGGGTTCATGTCGTGCTGTGGATCCCGCTCACCGCCGCGCTTGTGGTGATCGGGCTGCGCGCGGCCAAGGCGCTGCTGATCGGTGCGGAATACCGGCGCGGGGCAGGCGAGCATCGCACCCGGGCTGAGCCATGAACCGCCGCATTCCGGTGTTCGCAACGCTAGTCGTGCTCGCGGCCGTGGCGACGATGGTCGCTTTGGGGATGTGGCAGTTGCGGCGGCTGGAGTGGAAGCAAACCTTGCTCGCGCGCTACCATCAGGCCGAGTCGATGAACTCCGACGCCGCCTGGCCGCGCGATGCGAGGACCGCCGAGGCGGTGCTTTACCGCCACGCCACGCTCGATTGCCTGAGCGCCAGCAAGCCCGCTTCGGTTGCCGGGCGCGACGCGCGCGATCGGCCCGGCGTCGCGCATGTCGTGACTTGCGCGCTGGCGGGCGGCGGGGCCGCGCGGGTGGTGCTCGGCTGGTCGCGCGATCCCGCTCCGGCGGCGTGGAGCGGCGGGCGCGTCCAGGGCACGATCGCGCCGGGGCCCCGGCTGGTAGCCTCGCCGCCGGTCGCCGGGCTCGAGCCGAATGCGCGTCCCGATCCGGGTGACATTCCCAACAATCACCTGGCTTACGCGGTCCAGTGGTTCCTGTTCGCCGCGACCGCGCTCGTCATCTACGCGCTCGCGCTGCGTAAGCGCCTTGCCGCCCCACCGCCGCCCGGTTAACCGCCGCGCGATGGACTACGTCTCCACCCGCGGTAGCGCTCCGGCGCTCGATTTCGCCGGCGTCACGCTCGCCGGGCTGGCGGCCGACGGCGGGCTCTACCTGCCGCGCGAATGGCCCCGGTTTACGTTCGAGGAAATCGAAGCGCTCGCCGGGCTGGATTATCCCGAGCTCGCGCAGAAAGTCATGCAGCCGTTCGTCGGCGACAGCCTCGCCCCCGAACGCCTGCTCGAGCTGACGCGCGAGGCTTACGCCCGGTTCGCGCACGACGCGGTTACCCCGTTGGTCCAGCTCGACCACCGCCACTGGCTGCTCGAGCTGTTCCACGGGCCGACGCTGGCGTTCAAGGACGTCGCGCTGCAACTGCTCGGGCTGCTGTTCGAGGAGTTCCTTGGGCGCAGCGGCGAGCACCTGACGATTGTCGGTGCGACCAGCGGCGATACCGGCTCGGCGGCGATCGACGCGGTCGCGGGCCGCGCCAATATCGACATCTTCATGCTCCACCCGAAGGGCCGGGTGAGCGAGGTCCAGCGCCGCCAGATGACCACGGTGCGCGCACCCAACGTCCACAACATTGCGGTCCAAGGCGCAAGCTTCGACGATTGCCAGGCGATGGTAAAACGCATGTTCGCCGACCCGGCGATGACCGGGCGGTTCGCGATCGGGGCGGTCAATTCGATCAACTGGGCGCGGCTGATGGCGCAAGTGGTCTATTATTTCGCAGCCGCGCTGCAATTGGGCGCGCCGCGCCGCGCGGTCGCGTTCAGCGTGCCGACGGGCAACTTCGGCGATGTTTTCGCGGGCTACGTCGCGGCGCAGATGGGGCTGCCGGTGGCCAAGCTGATCGTCGCGACCAACGACAACGACATCCTCCACCGGGCGTTGACCAGCGGCGACTATTCGGCCGGGACGGTCAC
>JBBRER010000160.1:0-3904 GCA_038202745.1 Sphingomonadales bacterium | reverse complement strand
CTGCCCGGCTTTGGAAAAAGAAAAACGCCCAAGAATCCATAGCTTCCAGTGCCTTTGCCCCAATCACCTGCGTGAAGAACTACCTTTGCCATAATTACCCCAACAGCCTGTCGTTCACGACCTTCCCGCCCTGCGTCAGCCGCACCGCATCGCCGATTTCCTCGTCGAGCACCGGCCTGCCCGCGTCCTTGTCCCAGAACGCCGAGAGGAAGTTGTAGAGGTTTCGCGAAAACAGCGCCGACGCATCAGCGGCGAGGTGGGCGGGGGTGTTCGACCAGCCGATGATCTTGACGCCGTGGCTGATCACGATTTCGTCGGGTTTCGAGCCCTCGACATTTCCGCCTTGCGCGACCGCGAGGTCGAAAATCACGCTGCCCGGCTTCATCGTTGCGATTTGGGCGTCGGTGACGAGCTTCGGAGCCGCTCTGCCCGGGATAAGTGCCGTGGTGATCACGATATCCTGCTTGGCGATATGCGTTGACACCAGATCGGCTTGCGCGGCGCGGTATTCCTCGCTCATTTCAGAAGCATAGCCGCCGCTACCCTCGCCCTCGATCCCCGCGACGCTCTCGACGAAGATCGGCTTCGCGCCAAGCGATTGAATTTGCTCCTTGGTCGCCGAGCGCACGTCGGTCGCGCTGACTTGCGCGCCCAACCGCCGCGCGGTCGCAATCGCCTGGAGCCCCGCGACGCCCACGCCCATCACGAAGCATCTGGCCGCGCTGATCGTGCCCGCGGCGGTCATCATCATCGGAAACGCGCGGCCGTAAGCGTTTGCCGCTTCGATCACCGCCTTGTAGCCCGCGAGGTTCGACTGGCTCGAGAGGATGTCCATTGACTGCGCGCGCGTAATCCGCGGCATGAACTCCATCGCCAGCGCCTCAAACCCGGCCTGAGCATAAGCGTCGATCCGCCCGCGCTGCGCGAACGGATCGAGCCCGGCGACGATCCATGCGCCCGAGTTTGCGCCCGCGAGTTGCGCCACATCTGGTCCCTGCACCCCAAGCACGACGTCAGCGCCCTTGGCCGTGTTCGCGCCCACTTCGGCGCCAGCAGCGGCATAATCGGCGTCGCTTATCGACGCGCCCCCGCCCGCGCCCGGCTCGACCGCGACGCTCGCCCCTAGCGCGATGAATTTCTTCACGGTTTCGGGAGTCGCGGCGACGCGCGTTTCTCCGGCCGCGCGTTCCTTCAGAACCGCGATGCGCAACCCTGCCGCCACCGGGTCAGGAAATCAGAACGACGACGATCACCGCGATCACCGCGACCACCGGGAGCGTCCACTTGAGCAGCCCGATGAACGCCTCGTACGTCGCGCCATGCGCCTTCATGTCACTGCCGGTTGCCATCGTACCCTTCCGGATTGGAGTTCGCCGGCGGGGTCTATCGCCGGGCCTCGTCCGGCTCAAGCGCGAATGACGCACAGCCTTAATCGGGTCTTTACCCGCGCCCGCTATCGCACGTGCTGGTTTTGACGGGGATCCGACCGCACCGATGGCTGAGCCCGAACAGCGCTTGCTGATGCTGATCGACGATGAACCGGCGCAATGCCGGCTGATCACCGCGCTCGCCGGGCGCGAAGGTTGGCGCACGCTCGTCGTCCATGACGCCGAAACCGCGATCGCCACGCTGGGCACGCGCCAGGGGATGCAGCTTTCCGCGATCGTGCTCGACCAGTGGGTTCCGGGCGATGACGCCTGCACGCTGATCGCCGAACTCAAGGCGCGGCGACCCGCGCTGCCGATCCTGATGCTCACCACCAGCGCCTCGCCGCTGCTCGCAGTCGAAGCGATGCGCGCAGGCGCGACCGACTACCTGGTCAAGCCGGTCGCGCCCGACCGGCTGATGGCCGCGCTGACCAGCGCGACCACGCGCGAAGCCCCGCGCGACGAACTCCAGCCGCTGACCGAGAAGATGCCCTCGAGCCCCAATTTCGATGCGATGATCGGCGCCGCGCCGACCTTCCGCGCCGCACTGGCGGTGGCGGCGAAGGCAGCGCGCGGGCACACCCCGGTGCTGATCGAAGGCGAAAGCGGTACCGGCAAGGAGATGCTGGTGCGCGCGATGCATGCGGCCAGCCCGCGTGCCAAGGCCCCGTTCCGCCTGTTCAATGTCGGCGGGGTTGCCGCCAACTCGATCGAATCGGCGTTGTTCGGCCACGAAAAGGGCGCATTTCCCGGCGCGTTCGACCGTTTCATCGGAGCGATCCAGCACTGCGACGGTGGCACGCTGGCGCTCGACGAAATCGACAGGCTTCCGCCCGCGGTGCAGGACCGCCTGCTCGAATCGCTCGAGCGCGGCGATGTCCGCCCCATCGGCGCGCGCCATTCGTTCAAGGTCGATGTGCGGATCATCGCCGCGAGCAACCTGCCGCTGCGCGACATGGTCGGCGCCGGGCACTTTCTCCCCGCGTTGCACCAGGCGCTGGCGACAGTTCAGGTCAACGTCCCGCCGCTGCGCGAACGCGCGGGCGACCTCCCCGCGCTCGCACGGCATTTCCTCGCGCGGATCGGCGAGCAGCCGGGGCTGCGCCCGCTCGGGATCACCGACGGGGCGCTTGCCCTGCTCGGCGCGTTCGACTGGCCCGGCAACGTCCGCCAGCTCCAGGCGGTGCTGTTCCGCGCCGCGGTGTTCTGCGACGGCGACGCGCTCACCGGCGAGGATTTCCCCCAGCTTTCGAACCTGCTCGGCGAGGACGCGCACGGCAGCGGCGCGGCGCATCAGGAAGGCGTCGGCGTCCTGCTTTACGCCCCCGACGGCAATCTGCGTCCGCTCGAAGAGATCGAAGCCGACGTCATCCGCCTCGCCATCGGCCATTACCGCGGTCGCATGACCGAAGTCGCGCGCCGGCTCGGAATCGGCCGCTCGACGCTCTACCGCAAGCTCGGCGAGCTCGGGATCGGGGACGCCGCCTAGCTCGGCAGCTGCGTAAAGTCGGTGAGCGCCGCGTCGCGCAGCCCGCGCCAGACATCGCGCGCCTGCACCGTCTCCGCGACATCGTGAACGCGCAGCAGCTGAATTCCAGCGTCCATTGCCTTGATCGCGAGCGCAAGGCTGCCGCCGAGCCGTTTGTGCGCCGCGGCTTCGCCCGAAAGCGCACCGATCATCCGCTTGCGGCTCGCGCCGACCAGCAGCGGCTGGCCGAGCGAGTGGAACAACGGCAAGGCGTTGAGCAGCGCCAGATTGTCGGCGAGCGTCTTGCCGAAGCCAATGCCGGGATCGAGAATTATGTGCTCGCGCGCGATCCCCGCGGCCAGCGCGACATCGCGCCGCGCCGTGAGCCAGTCGAACACGTCCAGCACGACGTCCCCGTAGTCCGCCCCGCCGTGGAGGTCCTCGCCCTCGCCCGGCGCGTGCATCAGCACGACCGGAGCGCCCGACCGGGCCGCGAATTCAAGGCTGCGCGGATCGTGGCGCAGCGCCGAGACATCATTGAGCAAGTGCGCGCCTGCAGTCAGCGCGGCTTCCATCACCGCGGTTCGGCGGGTGTCGATGCTGACTGCCGCGCCCATCGCTGCGAGCCGCTCGATCGCGGGGATCACGCGCTTGAGCTCGTCGCCTTCCCACACCGCGGCCGCGCCGGGCCGGGTGCTTTCGCCGCCGACATCGACGATCGCCGCGCCCGCTTCGACCATCGCCGCGCCGTGCGCGTGCGCGACCTCGAGGTCGTCCATGAACTGGCCGCCATCGGAGAAGCTGTCGGGCGTGACGTTGAGCACCCCGACGACTTGCGGCTGATCGATCCGGACTCTGCGCGCGCCGAGTTCGAGCGGCGCGTGCGCGCGGCGCAAGTTGTCGCTTTGCTCGCGGACCTCGCCCGGAAGTTCGCCCAACGCCGCTTCGAGTTCTGGCGCGGAGAAACGCCGGCGTGAAAGGATTTTGCCATCTTCGCGTTCGATCACCG
>JBBRER010000159.1:0-3914 GCA_038202745.1 Sphingomonadales bacterium | reverse complement strand
CCTCGAACAGCATGGTCTGCTTGATCGTCAGCGCCAGCCCGCACAGCGCCATCGCCGCTAGATAGCGGGCGCGGAGCTTGGCGGGCTCGCCCGGGGCCCACCCCGACACGAGCAGCAGCCCGGCCCCCGCGATCGGCAAATTGTAGAATACCGGGCTCTGGCCGCCCAATCCCTGCAATGTGTTGAGCATCGCGAGATAGCCGATTCCGGCCATTGCCGGCGCCCATCCTCCCGCCCAGCGCCGCGCGATCTGCGCGAGCACGAGCGCGGTCGCGGCGGCGAAACCGGTGGCAACGAGCTGATAGGCGATGACGTGGCGCGAAATCGCGGCAATCGCCCAGTAGATCGCGAACAGCCCGAACGGCTTGCGGTCCCAGATATCGATGTAGGGCACCGCGCCGTGGTGCATCGCCTGTCCGACGAGGAAGTAGAACGCCTCGTCGAGATGAACGTTGGGATCGCCGAACGCAGCGGCGCGAAACACCAGCGCGAACGCGAGCAGAACCGCCGCGTCGCGCAGGACGATCCGCCGTCCGGTCATTACGGCGGGCTTATTCGTCGACCTGCTCGGCAAGCACGGTCAGCCCGTCGGCGCCGACTTCGGCAAAGCCGCCGTGGACGCGAATTTCCTCGGGCGCGGCGCCTTCGGTCTTCCATATCCGCAAAGGCCCGTCGCGCACGGTCGACATAACAGGAGCGTGCCCCTCGAGCACGCCGAACTCGCCCTCGGTCCCGGGGACGACGACCATGTAGACGTCCTCTGAGCGGACGAGCTTGGCCGGGGTGACGAGTTCGAAGTGGAGGGGCATCGCTTCAATCTCCCCCCTCCCGCTTGCGGGAGGGGCAGGGGGTGGGTCTTATTCGCGGGACAGGACAGGCCCACCCCTAACCCCTCCCGCATGCGGGAGGGGAAACAAATCAGTCTTCCTCAGCCATCTTCTTGGCCTTGGCGACCGCTTCCTCGATCCCGCCGACCATGTAGAACGCGCTTTCGGGCAAGTGATCGTATTCGCCGTCGACCACGGCCTTGAACGATTTCACCGTGTCTTCGACCTGGACGAACTTGCCCGGGATGTTGGTGAACACTTCGGCGACGTGGAACGGTTGGCTGAGAAAGCGCTGGATCTTGCGCGCGCGCTGGACGGTCAGCTTGTCCTCTTCGCTGAGCTCGTCCATCCCGAGGATCGCGATGATGTCCTGCAGGCTCTTGTACTTCTGCAGCGTTTCCTGGACGCGCCGCGCGGTGTCATAGTGCTCCTGCCCGACGACCGACGGGGTCAGCACGCGGCTGGTCGAATCGAGCGGATCGACCGCGGGGTAAATGCCCAGCTCCGAAATCGCGCGGTTGAGCGTGGTGGTCGCATCCAAGTGCGCGAACGAGGTCGCGGGCGCGGGATCGGTCAAATCGTCCGCGGGGACGTAGATCGCCTGGACCGAGGTGATCGAGCCTTTGTTGGTCGAGGTGATCCGTTCCTGCAGCGTACCCATGTCGGTCGCCAGCGTCGGCTGGTAGCCCACCGCCGAAGGGATGCGGCCGAGCAATGCCGACACTTCCGACCCGGCTTGGGTAAATCGGAAGATGTTATCGACGAAGAACAGCACGTCCTGGCCTTCCTCGTCGCGGAAGTACTCGGCCATCGTCAGGCCGGAAAGCGCGACGCGCGCGCGCGCACCCGGGGGCTCGTTCATCTGGCCGAACACCAGCGCCACTTTGGAGCCCTCCGAAGTGGCGTTGCCGTCGGCGTCCTTGGCGATGACGCCTGCATCAAGGAATTCGTGGTAAAGGTCGTTGCCCTCGCGGGTGCGCTCGCCGACACCGGCAAACACCGAAACGCCGCCGTGGCCTTTAGCGATGTTGTTGATCAGTTCCTGGATCAGCACGGTCTTGCCCACGCCCGCGCCGCCGAATAGCCCGATCTTGCCCCCGCGCGCATAAGGCGCGAGCAGATCGATGACCTTGATCCCCGTCACCAGGATAGCGCTTTCGGTCGACTGATCGACGAACAGCGGCGCGGGCGCATGGATCGGGTTGCGCTTTTCGGCGCCCACAGGGCCGCGCTCGTCGATCGGCTCGCCGATGACATTGACGATGCGGCCGAGCGTCTTGGGACCGACGGGGACGGTGATCTGCGCGCCAGTGCTCTTGACGTCTTGCCCGCGGGTGAGTCCTTCGGTGGCGTCCATCGCGATCGTGCGGACGGTGTTTTCGCCCAGATGCTGCGCGACTTCGAGCACCAGCCGATTGCCGTTGTTGTCGGTTTCGAGCGCGGTCAGGATCGCGGGCAGCTCGCCTTCGAACGTCACATCGACGACGGCGCCGATGACCTGGCTGATGCGACCGGTAGTGGTCAGGTTGGGCTTGCTCTTGGTCTTGGCAGCGGTGGCCATTTTACGTTCCTTGCCTTGAATGTCTCACAGCGCTTCGGCGCCGGCGATGATCTCGATGAGTTCGGTGGTGATCGCGGCCTGGCGGCTGCGGTTGTACTGAATGGTCAGCTTCTGGATCAGATCGCCGGCGTTGCGCGTGGCGTTGTCCATCGCGGTCATCGACGCGCCTTGCTCGCTCGCGGTGTTCTCGATCAGCGCGCCGAACAACTGGACGCGCAGATAGCGCGGGAGCAATTCGGCGAGGATTTCGTCCTCGTCGGGTTCGTACTCGACCGCAGCCTGCATCGCGCCGCCCTTTTCCTCGGCCTTTTCGGGCGGGGGGACGGGGATGATCTGCTGCTCGGTTGGGATCTGGACCAGCGCCGAGCGGAACTTGGAATAGAACAAGTGGGCGACGTCGAACTTGCCCGCCTCGAGCAGCTCGGTCAGCTCCTCGCCGATCCGCTCGGCCTCGGCGAAGCCCGCTTCGCGCACTTCGGTGGTGTCGAACATTGCGATCACGTCGCTCGGCCAAGCGCGGCGGATCGGGGCGCGGCCCTTGCGCCCGATCAGGTAGAACTTGACCGTCTTGCCCGCGGCCTTGAGCTCGGCCGCTTTGGCCAGCGCGGCGCGCACGATGTTCGAATTGAACGCGCCCGCAAGACCCTTGTCGCTGTTGGCGACCACCAGCAGATGCGTCTGATCCGCGCCAGATCCGCCGAGCAGCTTGGGACTGCCGGCGTCGACCGTGACTTTGCCTGCGAGGCTCGCCATCACCCGTGCCAGCCGCTCGGCATAAGGCCGCGCGGCTTCGGCCGCGGCCTGCGCCTTGCGCAGCTTCGCCGCGGCGACCATCTGCTTGGCCTTGGTGATCTTCTGGGTCGACTTGACCGAGTTGATCCGCCCCTTGAGTTCCTTGAGATTGGCCATCGGCTACGCAAACACTTTCGCGAACGCGTCGAGCGCGGCGGCGGTCGCCATCTTGGTGTCGTCGGAGAAATCGCGACTGTCGCGGATCGTGGTCAGCACATCGGCGTGCTTGTCGCGCATGTGCCCGAGCATCTCGCTCTCGTAGCGGGTCACGGCCGAAGCCGGGATCGCATCGAGGTAGCCGTTGGTCCCGGCGAAAATCGACAGCGTCTGCTCTTCGAACGGCAGCGGGCTGAACTGCGCCTGCTTGAGCAGTTCGGTCAGCCGCGCGCCGCGGTTGAGCAGGCGCTGGGTCGAAGCGTCAAGGTCCGAGCCGAACTGCGCGAATGCCGCCATCTCGCGGTACTGCGCGAGTTCCAGCTTGATCGAGCCCGAAACCTTCTTCATCGCCTTGGTCTGCGCGGCGCCGCCGACGCGGCTGACCGACAGCCCGACGTTGATCGCCGGGCGGACGCCCTGATAGAACAGCCCGGTCTCGAGGAAGATCTGCCCGTCGGTGATCGAGATCACGTTGGTGGGGATGTATGCCGAAACGTCGCCCGCCTGCGTTTCGATGATCGGCAGCGCGGTCAGCGATCCCGAGCCGTTGTCGGCGTTCATCTTGGCCGCGCGTTCGA
>JBBRER010000158.1:0-3965 GCA_038202745.1 Sphingomonadales bacterium | reverse complement strand
GAATCGTGCAGCGCCGCCGCGCGCGGGTGATCGCGACATAAGCGAGCCGGCGCTCTTCCTCGAGGCTCTTGAGCCCGCCTTCGTCAAGCGCGCGCTGCGACGGGAATACGCCTTCCTCCCACCCCGGCAGGAACACGTGATCGAATTCGAGTCCCTTGGCGGCGTGGATCGTCATGATCGTGATTTTCTCGGCGTCGCTGGCGGCGTCGTTGTCCATCACCAGGCTGACGTGCTCGAGGAAATCGCCGAGCGTTTCGTATTCCTCGATCGCGCGCGCCAGCTCGGACAAGTTCTCAAGCCGGCCCGCGGCGTCGGCGCTCTTCTCGGCCTGTAGCCCGGCCGTATAGCCCGATTCGTCGAGCAGCGTGCGCACCAGCTCGGCCGGGCTCGCGGTCTTGGCAGTCTCGCGCCAGCGCGCGAAATCATGCATCAGCGCGAGCAGCGTGTTGCGCGCCCGCGCAGGCAGCTCGTCGGTATCGACGATGTCGAGCGCGGCGGCGGCGAGCGGCATCTGCCGGGCGCGCGCATGGCGGTGCAGCTTCTCCAGCGTCTTGTCGCCGAGCCCGCGTTTGGGGGTGTTGTAGATACGCTCGAACGCCAGATCGTCGGCGGGCTGCGCGATGACCCGCAAATACGCCAGCGCATCGCGGATTTCGGCCCGTTCGTAGAACCGGAAACCGCCGATGATCTTGTAGGCGAGCCCAATGGCGATGAAGCGGTCTTCGAATTCGCGCGTCTGGAATTGCGCGCGGACGAGAATTGCGACCGAATTCAGGCTTGCGCCCTCGCGCTCGAGCCGTTCGATTTCCTCGCCCACCCGGCGCGCTTCTTCGGGACCGTCCCAGACCCCGATCGCGCGAACTTTGTCGCCGCCGTCTGCCGCGGTCCACAGCGTCTTGCCTAACCGCTCGGCATTGGCCGCGATCAGTCCCGAGGCGGCGGCGAGGATGTCGGGAGTGGAGCGGTAGTTCTGTTCGAGTCGGATTACTTTCGCGCCGGGAAAATCCTTTTCGAACCGCAGGATATTGGCGACTTCTGCGCCGCGCCATGAATAGATCGACTGGTCGTCGTCGCCCACCACACAGATGTTGTGACGGGCCTGCGCGATCAGTCGCAGCCACAAGTACTGGACCTGGTTGGTGTCCTGGTACTCGTCGACCATCACGTATTTGAAGCGCTGCTGATAGTGCTCGAGCACTTCGGGCTCGGTGCGCAGGATCGTCAGCATATGGAGCAGGAGATCGCCGAAGTCGGCGGCGTTGAGCGCGCGCAGGCGGGCTTGATAGAGCGCGTAGAAGTGCCTGCCCTTGCCGTTGGCGTAAGCCTCGTTTTCGAGCGCGTCGAGATCGCCGGGGCCGAGCCCTTTGTTCTTCCAGCGATCGACCAGCCCGGCGAGTTGGCGCGCGGGCCAGCGTTTCTCGTCGAGCCCCTCGGCGACGATCAGTTGCTTGAGCAGCCGCAATTGATCGTCGGTGTCGATGATCGTGTAGTTGGCCTGGAGCCCGACCAGCTCGGCGTGGCGGCGCAGCATCTTGGCGGCGATCGCATGGAAGGTGCCGAGCCACGGCATGCCTTCGACCGCGGGGCCGATCAGCTGGCCGACGCGGTCCTTCATCGCGCGCGCGGCCTTGTTGGTGAACGTCACGCAGAGGATTTCGCTCGGCCACGCGAGCCGCGAGCGAACGAGGTGCGCGAGCCGCGCGGTCAGCGCCGCGGTCTTGCCCGTTCCTGCGCCTGCGAGCATCAGCACCGGGCCTTCGGTCGCCAGCACCGCCTCGCGCTGCGGCGGGTTCAGCGCGGCGAGCAGCGGGTCGGCGCCGGATGGCGCGGGAGCGGGCGGAGCGGCTTGGGGCACCTGGAACAGCTAGGGAACGCGTGGCCGCTAGGCAAGGGCGCTTCACCGCATGGCGGAACCTTGCCGCCGCTGGTGCGTAACTCTCCTCGCGACAGCAAAAAAAGCAGGAGACAGTTCATGCGCCATTTCCTTTTGGCCGGCGCCGCGATAGCCGCGGCCATGGCCGCGCCCGCCGCGCTTAATGCCCAGACCGACGCTTCGACCGTGACTACCGCCGATGGCCAGACGATCGCGCTGACCGCCGAACAACAGGCCACGTTCAATTCGTGGGCGGCCGACCGGCAGGCAATGTTCAACGCCTGGCCCGGCGATTACCGCACGTATTACTGGACGCTGACGCCGCAGCAGCAGACAGGCTACTGGGCGCTTACCAACGACCAGCGCGGGATGTTCTACAAGATGACTCCCGAACAGCGTTTGGCGGCGTGGAATTCAGTCCAGGCGCAGCTTGCCGGGCAGACGCCGATGACGCCCGCCAATCAGGCGAACCCTCCCGGAATGGGCATGCCGACTGCCGGAGTTCCCAATCCGGTCGCCGCCGCCCAAGCGGTTCCGCCGGCGATGCCCGCGGACGCTGCGTACCAAGGCGGACCGTACAAGGGCGCACTAACGCCCGCGCCGGCCGACGCGATGGCCAAGCACTATCCGATCTGCACCAGCAAACTGCAGGACAGCTGCCAGAACCCGGGCGAGGGTGGCGCTCCCGGACGGAGCCGCGCGATCAACCATTATCGGCCGCACTAGGCCACGTTTTCGCGGTCCGCTGGACCAGGGCCGCAGCGGAGGGGCGCCGGGCAACCGGCGCCCTTTTCGCGTCAGCCGCCAGCGGCGGGCCACAGCAGCGTCAATCGCGCCGAACCGACTTTGCGCTCGGCGTCGATTGCCAGCCCGCGAACCTGCGCAGGCTCATTTGCGGCGGTTTCGAGGCTGATCCACGTCGCCGGCCCGATCCAGCCAAGCCGCACCAGCCGCTCGAGCGCGACCGCCCCCGCGCCCGAGCGATAAGGCGGGTCGAGCAGCACGAGATCGAGCGGCGCGGCGACCGGCGGTAGCGCCATCACCGAAACGGCGCGTACATCGCAGCGCGCCTGCGCCCGCACTGCGGCGACATTGGCGCGGAGCGTGCGCAAGGCGGCTGCGTCGTTCTCGACAAACACACAGCTTCTCGCCCCGCGCGACAGCGCTTCGAGCCCGAGCGCGCCCGAACCGGCGAACAAGTCCGCGATCATCAGACCCTCGAACCCGCCGATCCGGCTGACGAGCATCGAGAACAGCGTTTCGCGCACTCGATCCGCGGTCGGGCGCGTGGCGTCGCCTTCGGGCACGGCCAGCTTGCGGCCGCGCCATTCGCCCGCGACTATTCTCATTTCTGCGGGCGTCGCGGCTTACCGCGCGGGCCCGTCGTGGGTTTGGCTTTGGCCCAGCCTTTGGTCGAGCGCGCGGGGGGCTTGGGGTCGTCGTCGCGCGGCTTGGCGGTGGGCTGCGGCCGGCTCGTGGGCGCGCGCGTTTCGAGCCTGAGATCTTCGCGCTTGCGGACGGGCCGTTTGACGGTCCTTGCCGGGGCGGTGCGATCGGCATTCGGCGATGTGGGCACACGCGCGGGCTCGGGGCGAAGTTGCCGCGCGGGTTGCACCGAAATCCGGCGCAGATCGCCCGCGCCTTTGCCCGTGCCGAGCGATCCGCGAAACCGCTCGACATCCGCCGGGCGGATTTCGCCCGCCGCGCCGCGCGGCAAATCGGCGAGCACGAACGGCCCGTAGGCCACGCGCAGCAGCCGCGACACTTCGAGCCCGAGATGCTCCAGCACGCGGCGCACCTCGCGGTTCTTGCCCTCGGTCAGCGTCAACTCGATCCACTGGTTGCGCCCGGTGCTGCGCTCGAGGTTGGCGTCGATTTTGCCGTAATGCATGCCCTCGATCGTCACGCCTTCGATCAGCTCTTCGAGCCGGGCTTGGCTGATCGAACCGAACGTGCGCGCACGATACGTGCGCGGGATGCCGCTCGAGGGCAGCTCCATGGCGCGTTTGAGCTCGCCGTCGTTGGTCAGCAGCAGCAATCCCTCGGTGTTGAGATCGAGCCGCCCGACGGGCATCAGTCGCGGAGTTTCGGG
>JBBRER010000157.1:0-4162 GCA_038202745.1 Sphingomonadales bacterium | reverse complement strand
TGCGCTAGGACGGGCGCATGACCGACGTACCCGAACGGGCGGCCGGCCTCGGAATCGAGGCGGCGATGCGCGACGAATTGGCGCATGGCGATGCGCTGGTCGGCACGATTGCGCCGATCTTGCGCCACCTTATTGCCAACGACGACCATTCGGTGTTCAGCGACGAGATCATCGCGCGCGTCCGCGGAATGCTTGCCGATCTCGCGCGCCAGATATTCGATGCCCAAGCGGTTGCGGCGGGCCGCTCGGAAATGCCCGCGCACGATCCTGAGGCGCTCGAAACGATGGCGACGACCTTCGTCGCGCAATCTCCGTTGCTTGCGCACGTCCATGCTTTGGCGCTCGAATGGCAGTTGACCGAGCGGCTTCAAGCGCGCGTGACGCTCGATCCGGTATTGTCGCCATTGCTTCAGGCGCTGATCGCCTCGCCCGACCCGGTGACGGCGGGCGCGGCGATGGCCTTGCTTGCCGCACAGGCCCGGTTTGCGCAGGCGCAGCGCCGGATGGAGCTACCGCTGGCGGAGCTGCCGGGCGATTTGCTCCACCTCGCGCTGCTCGCGGCGCGGCATACCGCGGCCGACGACGCCCATGCCCAGATCGCCGAGCAGGCGGTGCGCGCCGGTTTCGACGAGGCGCGCGGACGGTTGGGACTGCTCGCGCGGCTGATATCCGGGATGGGCGGAGGCGCGACCGCCGCGCTCGCGCTCGATCACGCCGGCGCCGCGATGTTTCTCACCGCGCTGGCGCTTGCCTCGGGGCAGGAGCGCGACATGGCGGTCCTTGCGACCAACGAGAGCCAGATCGCGCGGCTCGCGCTGGCGCTGCGCGCCGCCGGGCTCAAGCCCGATGCGATTGCCGCGCAATTCGGCACGCTCCACCCGCAAGTCGAGCTGCCCGACGGGTTCGACGCGCTGGGCTCCGATCGCGCCGCCGCCTTGCTCGCCGTGTCCACCGCTTACCCCGGTGGGTGATGCGTGACCGCCGCCGGATCGATCCTCGCCGAAGCCCGCACCGACCGGGATGACGTGCTCGTCGCGGCGGGCGAACCGCTGGCGTCGCTTCAGGCGCGCTGCGGCGGCGAGCTTCCCGGAACGGTCGCGGTGCCCGCGCTACTCGCGCTGGTGCGCAAAGCGCGCGGGTTCGGCTTCCCGCTAGCCCGGACGATTACCGCAAGCGATGGGCAGGACCTCATCACCGCATGGGTCGAGGTCAGGCCCGACGCCGATCAGGGCACCCAAATAGTTGTGCGCAATTGGCAAGTCGGGGCGCTTCCCGCCGAGGACCTGGCCGAAGCCGCCGAACGCCGGACTGCGATCGAGCGCGCGGTGGCCGAGCTGGTCGCGCAGTTGGACGCCGATCAGAAGGTGCTGTCGGTCGAAGCGGGCGGCGGCGAGCTCGAGACGCTAGCTTCGGCAATGCAAGCGGGCGCCGGCCGCCCGTGGACCGATTTCGTCGCGATCGACGGTACGCAGCACCATCAGCCGCTGCATTGGCGGCTGCTCGACGGCGCGGCCGTGCGGATCGAAGGGTCCGAGCGCGCGTGGCGCGCGAGCCTTCACCCTGTCGCGGTGGCGGGGGACGAGCCCGCCGGGTTCGAACTGTGCCTGACCGCCGACACCCCGCGCCCCGCACCGCCACCGACCACGGCAGCGCTCGACCGTCCAAACAACGAGCCGGGCCTTGTCGGACGCGACGTTGCACCAGTACTGCGCCAGCCGATCGCGCGGATCATCGCCAATGCCGAGACGATCCGCACCCGGCTTGCCGGGCCGCTGGCCGAAGAATACAGCCGCTATGCCGCGGATATCGCGGCGGCGGGGCAGCATCTGCTGTCGCTGATCGAGGACCTCGCCGATCTCGAAGTGGTCGAAGCGGACGACTTCAACACCGCGCCCGACCGAATCGACCTGGCCGATGTCGCGCGCCGCGCGGCGGGTATTCTGGGCGTTCGCGCACAGGATCGCGGGATCGCCATCGTCGCGCCGCAGGACGGCGAGCGGCTGAGCGCGGTCGCCGAGTTTCGGCGTGTGCTCCAGATCCTGCTCAACCTAGTCGGCAACGCGGTGCGCTACACCCCCGAAGGCTCGCAGGTATGGATCCGGCTCGAGGACGCAGGCGCGCGGGCGCGGGTGATCGTCGCCGATCAGGGTCCGGGGCTCTCGCCCGAACAGCAGGCGGTGGTGTTCGACAAGTTCGAGCGGCTCGGGCGCAGCGACGAGGGCGGCTCGGGATTGGGTCTGTACATTTCGCGGCGGCTCGCCCGCGCGATGGGCGGCGAACTGACCGTCGAGAGCGCGCCGGGGCAGGGCGCGCGGTTTATCCTCGAAGTGCCGGGCGACTTGCTGGCGACGCCGTCAGCGCCGCGCGAGCCACAACCCTAGCGCGCCGATCGCGGCAAGCACCGCACCGTTGACCGCCCATTGCTTGTCGGCGAGCATGAAGCTCGACGCGGGCCACATGATTATGCCGAGCCCCTGACCGATCCACAGCAGCCCCATCAGGATCGCCAGGACGCCGACGACGGCGAGCACGAGTTTCAATATGCGCATCAACGGGCCAGATGCTGGCAATAATAGCGGGTCGGTACGTCACCTTCGGCGTTCATCTTGTTTCTACTTTCGGCCCGTTGATCACAGGCCGCCTCGTCTTGGTAGGGACCCCTCCAAATATCCGAATCGGGCGCATCGAACCTGATCAAATACCATCCCGGACTCGAGTAGCGCTCCCAGCCAGTGAGCGGCTTGTGCCCGGACAGCGCGCTCTCAAGCGTGTCCTGCGCAATTGCGTTCGCCGATATGAGCGCGAAAAACAAAGCAGCTACCGTCAACCGCATGACCGTTTCCCCTAATGATCGGGAACGACTAGCACATTGTCACGTCGGAATCATCGCCTTTCGACGGGCACGTAGTCTCGCTGCGTAGGCCCGGTGTAAAGCTGGCGCGGGCGACCGATCTTTTGCTGCGGGTCCGAAATCATCTCGTTGTACTGCGCCACCCATCCGACTGTGCGCGCGACCGCGAACAGCACGGTGAACATCGTCGTCGGGAAACCGATCGCGGAGAGGATCACACCCGAATAGAAATCGACGTTCGGGAACAGCTTCTTCTCGATGAAATAGGGATCGTTGAGTGCCATTTCCTCGAGCTGCAGGGCGACATCGAACACCGGATCGCTGACTTTGAGACTGGCGAACACTTCGCGCACCGTCTGTTGCATCACCGTCGCGCGCGGATCGTAGTTCTTGTAGACGCGGTGACCGAAGCCCATCAGGCGGAACGGGTCGTTCTTGTCCTTGGCGCGCTCGATATAGTGGGGGATGCGGTCGGGCGTCCCGATCTCGTGGAGCATGTTGAGCGCGGCTTCGTTGGCCCCGCCGTGCGCCGGGCCCCACAGGCATGCGATCCCCGCCGCGATGCACGCGAACGGGTTCGCGCCCGACGATCCGGCTAGCCTAACGGTCGAAGTCGAGGCGTTCTGCTCGTGATCGGCGTGGAGAATGAAAATCCGGTCGAGCGCCTTTTCGACCACCGGGTTGACCTCGTACTTCTCGGCCGGAACCCCGAACGTCATCCGCAGGAAATTGCCGGTGTAGGACAGCGAGTTGTCGGGATAGACGAACGGCTGGCCGATCGAATACTTGTAGGCCATCGCCGCGATGGTCGGCATTTTGGCGATCAGCCGGTGCGAGCTGATCCGGCGGTGGTCGGGATCGGCGATATCGGTGCTGTCGTGGTAGAACGCCGAAAGCGCACCGACCACGCCGCACATGATCGCCATCGGGTGTGCATCGCGCCGGAACCCGCGGTAGAAGGTCGACAGCTGCTCGTGCAGCATCGTGTGGCGGGTGATCGTGCGCGAAAAGTCGCTGAGTTCGCCCGCGTCCGGCAGCTCGCCGTTGAGCAGCAGGTAGCATACTTCCATGAAGTTCGACTGCTCGGCAAGCTGCCCAATCGGATAGCCGCGATGGAGCAGTACACCTTCGTCGCCATCGATGTAGGTCAGCGCACTTTCGCACGCCGCCGTCGAGGTGAACCCGGGGTCGAAGGTGAACATCCCGGTCTCGGCGTAGAACTTGCGGATATCGATCACGTCGGGTCCGACGGTGCCTGCGATTACCGGGAAATCGTGATTGGAACTGCGCGTTCCCAGCTTCATCGTGTCG
>JBBRER010000156.1:0-4213 GCA_038202745.1 Sphingomonadales bacterium | reverse complement strand
ATCCGGTGGGTGAAATCATCGACCGGCAGACCCGCCCCAACGGCCTCGAGCTGAGCCGCGTGCGCGTTCCGATCGGGCTGGTCGGAATGATTTACGAAAGCCGCCCCAACGTCACCGCCGATGCCGCCGCGCTATGCCTGATGAGCGGCAACGCGGTGCTGCTGCGCGGGGGGAGCGAGGCGGTGTGCTCGAGCCGGGCGATCCACGCGGCGTTCGTGCGCGGCATCGCCGAAGCCGGAATTTGCGCAGACGCGGTACAGCTCGTCCCGACGCAAGACCGCGCGGCGGTCGGGGCGATGCTAGTCGCCGCCGGCCTGATCGACATGATCGTTCCGCGCGGGGGCAAGGCGCTGGTCGCGCGAGTCCGCGACGAGGCTCGCGTGCCTGTGTTGGCGCACCTCGAGGGGATCAACCACACGTATTTGCACAGCGCCGCCGATGCGGCGATGGCGGTGCTAATCGCGCTCGACGCCAAACTGCGCCGTCCGGGGGTGTGCGGGGCGATGGAGACGTTGCTGATCGACGCGACGTTCGCAGGGGCGCAGCAGGTCGTCGGCGCGCTGCTCGACGCCGGGTGTAAACTGCGCGGCGATGCCCGCGCCGCCGCGCTCGACCCGCGGATCGGCGTCGCGAGTACGCAGGATTGGGACACCGAATACCTCGATGCGGTGCTCAATGTCGCGGTGATCGACGGGCTCGACGGTGCGCTCGCGCACATCGCGCGCCATTCCTCGCACCACACCGACGCCATCGTCACCGCGGACCCGGCGGCGGCCGAGCGCTTTCTTGCCGAAGTCGACAGCGCGATCGTGATGGTCAACGCCAGCAGCCAGTTCGCCGACGGCGGCGAGTTCGGACTCGGCGCCGAGATCGGGATCGCTACCGGACGGCTCCATGCGCGCGGTCCGGTAGCGCTCGAAGGGCTGACCACCTACAAATGGGTGGTGCGCGGAACCGGACAAGTTAGAGGGTAGCGGGCGGACAATTCGTCAAGGATCGGAACACATGCGCTACAACCGTCTTGGCTCGTCTGGCCTGATCGTTTCCGAACTGTGCCTGGGAGCGATGACCTTCGGTACCAATCCGGGGCGCTTCGGCGCGATCGCGGGGCTCGACCAGGGTGCCTCGACCGCGCTGGTCAAGCAGGCGTTCGATGCCGGGATCAATTTCATCGACACCGCCAACGTCTACACCACCGGCCAGTCGGAGGAGTTCACCGGCGGCGCGGTCAAGGCGCTGGGCCTCAAGCGCTCGCAAGTGGTGATCGCGACCAAGGCGATGGGGGCGATGGGCGAAGGGCCTAACGATGCCGGGGTCAGCCGCAAGCACCTGATGGATCAGATCGACGCCAGCCTTGCCCGGCTCGGCAACGACCACGTCGATCTCTACCAGATCCACGGCTGGGATTCGCAGACCCCGATCGAAGAGGCGCTGCGCGCCCTCGACGACATCGTCCGCACCGGCCGCGCGCGATACATCGGGGTGTCGAACTGGGCGGCGTGGCAGATCATGAAAGCGTTGGGCGTTTCGGAGCGGCTCGGGCTCGAGAAGTTCGCTTCGCTCCAGGCCTACTACACCGTCGCCGGGCGCGATCTGGAACGCGAGATCGTGCCGATGCTCAAAAGCGAAGGCGTTGGGCTGATGGTGTGGAGCCCGCTCGCGGGCGGCTTGCTCTCGGGCAAGTACACCCGCGGCGATAATGACCGCTCTCAGGGTGAGGGCCGCCGCGCGGCATTCGACTTCCCCCCGGTTCAGATGGACCGCGCGTACGACGTAATCGACGCGATGAAGACGATGGCGGAGACGCGCGGGGTTTCGGTCGCGCAGATCGCGCTCGCCTGGCTGCTGTACCAGGACGCGGTCTCGACCGTGATCGTCGGGGCCAAGCGCGCCGACCAGCTCGCCGACAACATCGCCGCGACCGAAGTAACGCTAAGCGCCGCCGATCTCGCAGCTCTCGACAAGCTTTCGGCGCTTCCGCCCGAATATCCGGGATGGATGCTCGGCTTCCAGGGCGGCTACCGCGACAGCAAGGTCTCGCCGCGGCGCATTGCCGAGTGACGCGCGCTGTGCGCGCGGGGGCCTGAATGAACCTGCGCAAGCGCGTCGGGCTTCTCGGGGGGAGCTTCAACCCGGCGCATGGCGGGCATCGCCGGATCAGCCGGTTCGCGGCTCGGGCGCTCGGGCTCGACGAAGTGTGGTGGCTGGTCTCACCGGGCAATCCGCTCAAGGATGCCGAAGACATGGCCCCGCTCGCCGCGCGGCTCGCTTCGGCGCAGCGCATGGCGATAGGCGCGCCGATCCGCGCCACCGCGATCGAGCGCGAACTGGGCACGCGCTACACGATCGACACGCTCCGGGGGCTACGTCGGCGCTATCCCTCCGTTGATTTCGTGTGGCTGATGGGCAGCGACAATCTCACGCAGTTCGATCGCTGGAAAGACTGGCGCGGCATCGCCCGGACGATGCCGATTGCGGTCATCGCGCGACCGGGGTATGACGACGCCGCTTTCGCGAGCCCCGCGATGGCCTGGCTCGGCCGCTTCCGGCGGTCCGCCGCCAGTTTTCGCAACCGGGCAAGATGGAGCGCTCCGGCACTGATTCTCCTGCGTTTCGACCCCGATCCGCGTTCGGCGACCGCGCTGCGGCGCCTGAATCCCGATTGGGCAAAGCGCTATGCCGGCACCGTCATCCATGATTCGCTTACCCACCGCCTCGTCGGCGCGCCCGTCCCGTGACGGGGAGCGCGGCCCGACTTCTGGAGACGTCCCCAGCTACATGAACGCGTCGCAAACTCTGCCGGCCACCGCCGGCACGCTAGCCCCGCTGCCCCCTAGTGAGCCGGGCTCGCTTCACGCACTGGTCCTCCAGTCGCTCGACGACGATCAGGCGCAGGAACTCGTTTCGATCCCCTTGGAAGGCAAGTCCTCGATCGCCGATCACATGGTGATCGCCTCGGGCCGTTCGACCCGCCAGGTCGCGGCGATGGCGCAGAAACTCGCCGAGCGGGTCAAGCACGCCGGCTTCGGCCACGTCCGTCTCGAAGGGTTGCCCGCTGCCGACTGGGTGCTGGTCGACGCGGGCGACGTGGTCGTTCACATATTTCGCCCCGAAGTGCGCAGCTTCTACAACCTCGAGCGGATGTGGGCGTTCGGAGATTCGGGCACTGCCTGAGTCGTTGTCGGATGCGCCAATCGCCTCCGTGTTGTAGCGACGGGCGGATACCCGGCGCGCACCGCCGTGAGGCGGAAAACTAATGCTGCTTCACATCGTCGCCAGGGGGAAGATCGGCCGTTCGTCCGAGGCCGAAATGGTCGAGCGCTATCTCAAGCGTGTGAGCTTGCCGACCAAGCTGACCGAACTACCCGATGCGGGCGGCACGATCCCCGCGCTCCCCAGCCCCTCGCGGCAAATCGTGCTCGACGAACGCGGAACGCAGCTTTCTTCCGAAGCCTTCGCCAAGCTGCTCGGCCGCTGGCGCGACGACGGGGTGCGCGAGGCGCGTTTCGTTATTGGGGCGGCCGACGGCCATGACACCGCGGCGCGCGCGGACGCCGATTTCCTCCTCGCTTTCGGGGAGATGACCTGGCCGCATTTGCTCGTTCGCGCGATGCTTGCGGAACAGCTGTGGCGCGCGACGAGCATTCTCGCTGGCCATCCCTACCACCGTTCGGGATAAGACGCGCGATGCGGCGGGTCGGTTCATTTGTGCTGGGGGTTTGCAGCGTTGTGCTCGCGGGCGCAGTCGCGGCGCAAAACGGATTCGAAACAAGCGCGGAGACCCGCGGCGCGATGGCTTCCGCTCAGGCGGAGAGCGCAGCCGCGGGGCGCCGCGCGCAAGCGCTCGAAGCCCAGGCCGCGAGCGCGGTGGCCGCCGCCGACAAGACCGCGGCCGAGGCTGCCGCGCTCGCCGCGCGCATCCAGCAGCAGCAAGCGTCGATCGCCGCGACCGAAGGTCAGGCGCGGCTCGTGGCGGGCGAGCGCGCGGCGTTGCGCGCCGCGCTTGCGGCCAAGCAGGAACCGCTGGTGCGCCTCACCGCCGCGCTCCAGCGGCTGTCGCGCCGCCCGGTGCTGCTCTCGCTGCTGCGCCCGGGATCGGTGCGCGATACCGTGTATTTGCGCGCGGCGCTGGAGGCGATGCTTCCCGAGATCGAACGCCGCACCGCCGCGCTGCGCGGCGAGCTGGCGCGGGGCCGCGCGCTCGAAGCCCAGG
>JBBRER010000155.1:0-4249 GCA_038202745.1 Sphingomonadales bacterium | reverse complement strand
TATGCGGCGCAAGTCGTCGCCAACGCCCGCGCCCTAGCGGGCTCGCTCCAGGAGTGCGGCTTGCGGATCGTCTCGGGCGGAACCGATAACCACCTGATGCTGGTCGATCTCACTCCCAAGAACGTAACCGGCAAAACGGCTGAAAAAGGGCTCGATCGCGCGTGGCTGACTTGCAACAAGAACGGCATCCCGTTCGATACGCGCTCGCCGTTCGTGACCTCAGGCATCCGCCTCGGCACCCCGGCCGGGACCACGCGCGGCTTCACCGAGGCCGAGTTCCGCACGGTAGGCGAGCTGATTTCCGAAGTTGTTGACGGCCTCGCGCACAACGGCGAGGAGGGGGACGCGCAGGTCGAAACCCGGGTGCGCGCGCGGGTTGAGGCGCTGTGCGACCGATTCCCTATCTACCCGGAATTGTAAGCGTCACTGCCCGTGCTTACATCGCCAGCTCGTCCAACGATCGAAGGCTCCGCGACATGACCGAACCGAATCATAACGGCGATCTGATGACAGACGCCAAGGACGAAGTCGTCGGTATGGCCAAGCAAGGCATGGGGCACCCCTCGACCAAACCCGTGCTCACGGGCGCGGCGGTCGGCGCAGTCGCCGGAGCGGTGCTGCCGCTGATCTCGTGGCCGGTGGGCCTGGTGATCGGCGCTGGCTTCATGCTCTATAAGCGCGTTCGCCCGTAACTATCTGATGCGCTGTCCTTTCTGCGCGCATGACGACAGTCAGGTAAAAGACTCGCGGCCGACCGAGGACAACACCGCGATCCGCCGCCGCCGCCAGTGCGAAAGCTGCGGCGCGCGCTTCACCACGTTCGAACGGGTGCAACTGCGCGACATCGTGATCGTCAAGACCGGCGACAAGCGTGAACCGTTCGAGCGCGCCAAGCTCGAGCAATCGGTCATGCTGGCGTGCCGCAAGCGCGGGATCGCGCAGGAGCGGCTCGACCAGCTCGTCTCGGGCGTCCAGCGCCAGATCGAGACGCTCGGCGAGAGCGAAGTTCCCGCCAAAACGATCGGCGAAATGGTGATGGACGGGCTGCGCCAGCTCGACGCGGTCGCCTACATTCGCTTCGCCAGCGTCTACCGCGACTTCACCGAAGCCAAGGATTTCGAGGAATTCGCGGGATCGGTGAGCGATGTCGGGAACGACTGACCGCAGCCCGGTCATCGTGCTGGTCCGCCCGCAGCTCGGCGAGAACATCGGCAAGGCGGCGCGCGCGATGCTCAACTTCGGGCTCGACGAGTTGCGCCTCGTCGCGCCGCGCGACGGTTGGCCCAATCCTTCGGCCGGGCCGTCCGCGGCGGGCGCCGATATCGTGCTCGGGCGCGCCCGGGTTTATCCCACGCTGGCCGAGGCGGTAGGCGACTGCGCGCACGTTTATGCAACCACGGTGCGCAAGCGCGGGGTGACATTGCCCGTGCTGACGCCCGAGGATGCGGCGCGCGCGATTCACGCCGCGCCTGGGCGCTCGGCGATCGTGTTCGGACCCGAACGCTCGGGTCTCGAGACCGAAGACGTGGCGCTCGCCCGCGCGATCGTGACCGTGCCGATCAACCCGCGCTTCGCTTCGCTCAATCTCGCGCAGGCGGTGATCCTGTGCGCCTACGAGTGGTCGAAGCAGGCCGAGCTGACGCAACCGGCCGTCGAGGACCTGCTGCCCCCCGCCCCGCAGGCGGAACTCGAAGGAATGATCGCGCAATTCGAAGCGATGCTCGAACCGCGCGACTATTTCGTGCCCCCTGGCCGCGCCCGGGCGACGCATCTCAACTTGCGCACGATCCTGACCAAGCCGGGATGGAATCACCTCGAGGTGCGGACGCTGCGCGGGGTGCTCAGCGCGCTTCGTCGGCGACCGCGCGAGGACGGCTAGCCAAGCTCTTCGCGATTCGTTATGAGGCTCCGATATTTCATAAAGGGCCTGATTTTCATGCGCTTGCTTCTCCTTTCGGCAATTCTCGTTCTGGTTGCTCCCGCTGCGCTCGCAGCTCAGGACGCTGCCTCTCCCGCCACGGAGAAGCCGGTTAAGCAGGCCAAGCCGAAGAAGATCTGCCGCACGACGCCGGGCGGCGAAGCGACCGGCAGCCACATGAGCCCGCCGCGCGAGTGCCATACCGCGGAAGAGTGGACGGCGCTTGAAGGAAGCCCCAATCGTGCGGCGATTTCCTCGAGCCGTTCGGGCCGCTCGACTTCGACCGAGTCCGACTGACGCCGATCGCTGCGTCGGGGGTTGATTTTCACAGTCTGCGCCGCTAGGCGCGCGCCTTCGCAATTGACTAGGCACTCCGGTGAAGCCTCGGTCGCGTTCGGTCCCGAGCTTGTCGAGGGAGCCGGACGGTGCGGTTCCGGACTGGAGGCGCGGCGCAATTGCCGCGCCATGCAAATTGAAGGACCACGCGCGCCATGTCGAAGCGCCATTCGTCGAAGTATAAAATCGATCGCCGCCTCGGTGAGAATATCTGGGGCCGCCCCAAAAGCTCGGTCAATCGCCGCAGCTACGGCCCCGGCCAGCACGGCCAGCGCCGCAAGAGCAAGGTCTCGGACTTCGGCATCCAGCTGCGCGCCAAGCAGAAGCTCAAGGGCTATTACGGCGACGTCACCGAAAAGCAGTTCAAGCGGACTTACCAGGAAGCCTCGAAGATGAAGGGCGACACCGGTCAGAACCTGATCGGCTTGCTCGAACAGCGGCTCGACATGGTGGTCTATCGCGCCAAGTTCGCACCGACGATTTTCTCGGCGCGCCAGATCGTCAGCCACGGGCACATCTGGGTCAACGGCGTGAAGTGCAACATCGCTTCGCGCCGCGTACGCCCGGGCGATATCGTCAGCCTCGGCGTGAAAGCCAAGGAAATGGCGCTGATCGCCGAAGCGCAGAGCCTGGCCGAGCGCGATATTCCCGAATACGTGATGCCCGACGGCACCGAAAAGGCGACTTTCGTGCGCGTGCCCACGCTCGACGAAGTTCCCTACCCGGTGAAGATGGAGCCGAATCTGGTCGTTGAGTTCTACTCGCGCTAGAAGGCAATCAAGAAAGCATTCACGAAAGGGCGGTCCGCAAGGCCGCCCTTTTTCGTTAGGCAGGAGCAGGGCGATGGACTTCGACGAGGTTGTTCTCGGCCGCCGCAGCATCCGCGGCTACAAGCCGGACCCGGTGCCGCGCGCGTTGATCGAGGAGGTGCTCGCGCTCGCGATCCGCGCGCCTTCGTCGATGAACACGCAGCCGTGGCACTTCCACGTGATCACCGGGGAGCCGCTCGCACGCATTCGCCGCGGCAACACTGAGCGCATCCTCGCGGGCGAACCCGACAGCCGCGAGTTTCGCAAGGGCTCGCCCTTCGCGGGGGTCCACCGCGAACGTCAGGTCGGGGTCGCCAAGCAGTTGTTCGCGGCGATGGGCATCGCGCGGGAAGACGCCACGGGCCGCCAGGACTGGGTGCTGCGCGGCTTCCGCCAGTTCGACGCGCCGGTCTGCGTGATCGTCGCCTATGACAAAGAACTGCGCGAGAGCGACGACACCGCGTTCGATTGCGGCGCGGTAACGACCGCGCTGGTCAACGCCGCGTGGTCGCGCGGGCTGGGCTGCGTGATCAACAGTCAGGGCATCATGCAGAGCCCGGTGGTTCGCGAGCACGCCGGCATCCCCGACGATCAGGTAATCATGAAAGCGATCGCGCTGGGATGGCCCGAGGACGGCTTTCCGGCGAACGCAGTGGTCTCGGAGCGCAAGAGCGTGTCCGAAGCGGCGCGGTTCGTGGGCTTCTCCGAATGACGCGCATCAACTAGCCGGCAATCCCAATGCCTGGCGCAAGAAGGCGTCGCTCTGGCTGAGCAACTGGGTCCGGGCCTTGGCGTCGGCAAGTTGATGGTCGAGCCCGGGAAATTCGACGTAAGTCACCGTCTTGCCCGCACCACGCAGCTTGTCCGCCATCATCCGCGATTCTCCGACCCCGACGTTCTGGTCCCGGTCGCCGTGGAACATCAACACCGGGGCGGTGATCGCCGCGGCATTCTGCGCGGGCGAGCCTTCGCGAATATGCGGCCCATGGCCGATGAACTTGTCGACGATCAGGTAGTTGGTGAATGGTTCCGATTCCTTGCGCAGCCGTTCCAGATCGGTCACCGGCGCGACCGCGACAATCGCCTTGAACAGCGCGGGATCGAGCGCCGAGCTCTGAAGCGCGGCGTAGCCTCCATAGGACCAGCCCACGATCGCCAGCTTGCCCGGGGCGGCGATCCCCTGCTT
>JBBRER010000154.1:0-4281 GCA_038202745.1 Sphingomonadales bacterium | reverse complement strand
GATCCGGCCTGCCACTTGTGCCCGGGCAACGCGCGCGCGACGGGTGAGGTCAATCCGGATTATCGCGGCACATTCGCGTTCACCAACGATTTCGCCGCGCTGGTCGCCGAGGGCGGGGCGTCCGGGGAGCCGCAGGCGATTTTCGAGGCCGAACCCGCCGCGGGCGAGGCGTGGGTCATTTGTTTCACGCCCGATCACCGCGCCACGCTCGCTCGATTGCCGATCGCCGGGATCGGCTGCGTGATCGACTGCTGGTGCGATCTTTCGGCCGAGCTCGGCGCGCGCTGGAGGCATGTCCAGATCTTCGAGAACAAAGGCGCGATGATGGGTGCGTCCAGTCCGCATCCGCACGGCCAAGTGTGGGCGGGCGACTTCATTCCCGAATTGCCGGCGAAGGAGGACTTGCGTCAGCGCGCCTGGCTGGCCGAGCGCGGCACCGTCATGCTCGACGACGTCGCCGCAGCCGAACTCGCAGCCGGAATTCGGGTAATCGAAGCAGACGCGCACTGGCTCGCGGTCGTCCCTCACTGGGCGGCGTGGCCGTTCGAAACACTGCTCATCGCGCGCGACCCCGTGGCTCGTCTCGAACAGCTTGACGCTTCGGCGCGCGTATCGCTTGCCGCCGTCCTCTCGCGGTTGCTCACGCGCTACGATGCGCTGTTCGCGGTCGATTTCCCCTATTCGATGGGCTGGCACGGCGCACCGCATGCCTTGGGGGACGACACCGCCCACTGGCGGCTCCACGCCCATGTGTTTCCTCCGCTGCTGCGATCCGCGAGCGTGCGCAAGCACATGGTCGGCTTCGAGCTGCTGGCCGAGCCCCAGCGCGACCTTTCGCCCGAAGCGGCCGCAGATGTGCTGCGCGCAGCGAATCCTGCCCGATGAGCGCCCCGGTCGCGCTGGCCGACACCTTTTTCACGGCGTTCGGGCATGCGCCGGAGGGCTTCAGCTTCGCTTCGGGCCGGGTCAACCTGATCGGCGAGCACGTCGATTACAACGACGGTCTGGTCCTGCCGATGCCGATCCCCGGCGGAACCTGGGTCGCGTGGTCGCGACGTGACGATACGCGGATCGAGGCGACCGCGGTCGATTTCGGCCGCGAAACCGCGAGCTTCGTCCCTGGTGACGGCGGCCCATACGCCAGCGGGCATTGGGCCGCGTATCTGCGGGGAATGGCCGAAAGCTGTTCGGCGCGAGGACTCGCCTTGCCAGGCGCGAACCTGGCGATTGCGGGAACGATGCCGCGCGGCGCGGGGCTGTCCTCGTCCGCATCGCTGTGCATCGCGATCGGCCGGGCGCTGGCCGCCGCCGGCCTCGAGGCCGGCGATCAACTCGGCTTGGCGCTTGCGGCACAGGCGACCGAGCACGCCTACGCCGGCGTACGCTGCGGGCTCATGGACCAAATGGCGATCGCGCTGGGCAAGCCGCGCGAAGCGCTGCTGCTCGACTGCCGCAGCCTCGCCACCCGCAGCGTTCCCCTTCCCCTCCACTGGGCGGTGATGGTCGTGCCGTCCGGCGTCAGTCGAGGACTGGTCGAAGGGTGCTACAACGAGCGCCGCGGCGATTGCGAAGCGGCGGCCGCTGCCTTGGGAGTCGCGAGCCTGCGCGATGCGTCGAGCGATGCGATTCGAACCGCCGGTCTCGACCCTGTGAGCGCGGCCCGGGCAACGCATGTCGTCGAGGAGATCGCCCGCACCAGCGCCGCCGCGAAGGCCATCTGCTCGGCCGATCTGGTTGCTCTGGGTGAGCTCATGCGCGCCAGCCACGCTTCGCTGCGTGACCTGTTCGAGGTCAGCACGCCCCAAGTCGATGCGCTCGTCGATGTCCTCAATCGCGCGATTGGGCCGGCCGGGGGCGCGCGCATGACGGGCGGGGGGTTCGGCGGGGCGGTCGTCGCGATCCTCGAGCGCAGCGCCGTCGATTCGGTCAAATCGATTCTGCATCGCGAGCATCCCGGCTTGCGCCATTGCGATAGCCGGATAATGATCCTGTGATCGCGATTTCGTCTTCTGCGGGGCACCGCCGAACTAAACGGCAGTTAGCCCGTCATTGAAAGAATTGTCATGAAATATCGGAAGCTCGGGAGCAGCGATCTCGAGGTCTCGGAAATCTCGCTTGGGTCTTGGCTAACATACGGAGTTGGTGTCGAGGCGGACCAGACGCGCGCCTGTCTGAATCGGGCGTTCGATCTGGGAATCAACTTCATCGATACCGCCAATGCCTATGGTCGGGGCAAGGCTGAAACCGTGCTCGGAGAGATGCTCGCGGGGCGCCCGCGCGATTCCTATGTCCTGGCGACGAAAGTCTTCGTGCCGATGAGCGACACTGACAAGGGCTTGTCGCGCGCCCAGATTTTGAAGCAGATCGATGGGTCTTTGCAGCGGTTGCAAACCGATTATGTCGATCTTTATCAGTGCCATCGCTACGATCCGGACACCCCGCTGGAAGAGACGATGGAGGCTCTGACCGACATCGTCCGGCAGGGTAAGGTTCGCTACGTCGGGTTCAGCGAATGGTCGCCCAAGAACATCGAGGATGCGCTCGCGCTATCCGGCGTTAAGCGGTTCGTGTCCAGCCAGCCGCAATATTCGCTGCTCTACCGGCGCCCGGAAGCGAAGGTTATTCCGCTTTGCGCGGCCAACGGCATTTCGCAGATCGTCTGGTCGCCGCTGGCCCAAGGTGTGCTGTCGGGCAAGTATGAGCCCGGCGCGGCTTTGCCTGAGGCGACCCGGGCGACCAGCGACGAAATGGGCAAGATGATGCACAACTGGTTGCGCCCGGAGATTTTGGAAGCGGTGCAGAAGCTGAAGCCGATCGCGAATGAAGCCGGCTGCACGATGTCTCAATTTGCCTTGGCATGGATACTTCGCGAACGGAACGTGGCTTCTGCGATCGTCGGCGCCAGCCGCCCCGAACAGCTCGACGAAAATGCCGCTGCTTCGGGCATTCACATTGATCCGGCGCTGTTCGCTCACGCTGAGGCCGTCGTCGCCGGCATTTAACACGAGCACTTGCAACGAGGAGCCACCTCGTCAAGCAACCCACAAGAAACGCCGCCCGGCCGCATTGGCCGAATGGCGGGCAGTCATGAGCTGAGCATCAGTAGCCGTGGGGAACGCTCCTCGTGTGGAGACGAGTTCGCATTAGACTGACAGCACCGCCAAAGCCTCAAATGACGCTCGGCAGGCGCCTTGGAGGCGAAGTTTAGGTTGCCGTCCGTTCCCCGGCCGCCAGATCTTTGCGGCGCAGATATTCGGTCAGCGCAGCGGCTTCCGCAGCCGAAAACCGCAAGCCTAGCTTGGTGCGCCGCCACAGGATATCGTCCGCGGTGCGCGCCCATTCACGATCGATGAGATATTCGACTTCACGCTCGGTCAGACCGTGGCCGAAGTCCGCACCGCAATCGTCGAGCGTCCGCGCTCCGCCCAGGATACGCGCGGAGTCGGTGCCATACGCGCGAACGAGACGCTCGGCCCACGCCGGCTGGAGAAACGGATAGCCCGCGGTTAGCGCCGCGATAAGCGCCTCAGCGCCGTCAGTCGCGAAATCTCCGCCGGGTAGCGGCGCGTCTGCGGTCCAGCCCGGACCGTTCAGCGCATCGAGCCGGCTCGCCACCAGTTCGACCGCCTCCTGCGCGAGGTGGCGATAAGTCGTGATCTTGCCGCCGAACACCGACAGCATCGGCGCGCCTTCGGCTTCCGGCGACAGCTCGAAGCGATACCCGCGCGTCGCGGCTTCGGGTTTGCCCGAGCCGTCATTGATCAACGGGCGCACCCCGGCGTAGCTCCAGACGACATCGACGGGCGTGACCGGCTGGCGAAAGTACCCGCTGGCGCCTTCGCACAAGTACGCGATTTCCGCGTCGGTCGCGGCGATGTCGGTCAACCCGCCGTGATGATCTACATCGGTCGTGCCGATCAGCGTGAAGTCGCTCTCATACGGGATTGCGAAGAAAATGCGCCCGTCGGGCAGCTGGAAGAAATACGCGAACGCGTGGTCGAACAGCTTGCGCACGACGATGTGCGAGCCGCGGACAAGCCGCATCCGCCGCTCGGTCTCCTCGCCGCTCCGCGCGAGCAGCGCGAGCACCGCGGGCCCGGCGGCGTTAATCACCGCGCGCGCGCGAAACGGCCCTTGCGGCGTGTCGATCCGCCAACCGCCGTCCTCGCGCTCAAGCCTCTCCGCCGGGCAATACGTATGCACGCTCGCGCCGCTATCCGCCGCGTCGCGCGCGTTGAGCACTACCAGCCGCGCGTCATCGACCCAGCAGTCCGAATAGGC
>JBBRER010000153.1:0-4315 GCA_038202745.1 Sphingomonadales bacterium | reverse complement strand
ATGAGGCAATAGAACGTCGTTCCAAGTGTAATTCTGCGACTTGGAATAGTACAAAATCGTGTCGTGAACGTCGCCCCAACGTTTGGCGGCAGAGTGCGCCGAGGTGCGCTTCCAAACTACTTCTGAACGAAAATTCTCGGTCCTAAACACCGCATCCAGCACCAGCTTGAGGTAGTGACTCGCGGTCGGGTCGCAGTGGAGGTAGAGGCTGCCGGTGTCCTTGAGCACGCGGTGCAGCTCGACCAGCCGCACCGCCATCATTGCCAAGTAAGCCATCAGCGCGTTGTCGCCGAGTGCGGTGCGGATCGCGCCCATCAGCGTGTGCAGCTTGTGGTTGCCGCTGGCGCGAATGTCGGCCAGCGCGTCCTCCGCCGCCGGGCCCCACTGCCAGGTGTCGTCGAACGCCTCGATGCTGGCGTCGGTCCCCCCACCGCTCGGCGCGCGGAACAGCACGTTGTAGCTAGCGTTCGAATTGAACGGCGGATCGAGGTAGATCAGATCGACCGACGCATCGCCGATATGCTCACGCAGCACTTCGAGGTTGTCGCCGTAGTAGAGCGTGTTGGTCATGCGCAGCGGGTTGTGGCGGGCAAGGGATTGCGTGGCAAGCTGGAGAACCGCTACAATCCGCAAGGATGCGCATCGTAGCGTCCGGCCCATAACCGGAAAGACGTTTCGGGCGTTAGCTCAATGGGGCGCATCTACCCGGGCCCGGCCGCAAGATGGCCACATAGTCGCCTTTTTCGCGAACCTAAATCGCCTCCACCCTTACCCCCACCGCGACCGCCGCCTCGCGCATCGCCAGGTCCAGCGTCGCCAGCCCGTGCCCGCCGAGCGACGCGACCGCCAGGTGCAGCGCATCCCCGGCGCGCAGGCCTGTCTCGTGACGGTCGATAAAGCGCGCAGCAAGTTCGAAGGCTGGTGTAGGGACAGGGATCGTTACGAGTTTTTCGCGCTGCGCCAAACTCCAGTTCGACAACGCCGTCGCCACATCGTTTTCTGTCAGTTGCCTGCGCCGAAACTTCAAGGCGATTGCGCTTGAAAACTCGGTCGCCACCCAGCCGCTGATGCACAGCGAAGCGCTCTCCTGTTCGGCCAGCCAGTGCTGCACTTCGACCGACCTGGGCTCTATCGTAAGAGCGGTGACCAGCAACGATGTGTCGCAATAAATCATCAGTAGCGGTCGGAATCGCGCATTTCCCGGACGAAATCGCTCGCGCTTTGCTTTTGGGGCGTCATCCCCGCGGTCCAGCTTGCCAGCTCCGCGGCATCGAACCGGTTCTTTTTCGGTTCGGTCGGCCCGATCCTGGCCACCGGCCTGCCGCGCTTGGTGATTTCCACTGTTTCGCCTGCTTCGACGCGCTCAATCAGCTCGCTGAAACGGGCTTTCGCCTCGGCAATGTTTATGCCCACGGAAATTCTCCTGACCAACTAGATGGTCATATACCATTCCGCACGCGACGAAAAATCATTTTCCTACACGCCGCCGCCTGTGCCATCCCGCTCCGCCATAAGGGGACCGAAACGCCAGCCAGCGAGGCTTCCCCCGTGTCCGACGAACCCCTTCTCCTTCCCGCACCCCTGACCCCCAAATCGCCGCGCCCGTCGCGGCGCACCAGTCATGCCGCGTTCCTTGCCGAGGAGCCCGACGCGGACGATCCGTTGCTCGGCTTCGCGCCGTTCGTCCACACCGCGCCGCGGCGCAATTCGATCACGCCGGCGCGGCAGCGGGGGTTTATCGCGGCGCTCGCCGCGAGCGGGATCGTGACGCAGGCAGCGCGGGAGATCGGAGCTTCGCTCGAGGCGCTGTACAAGCTCCGCCACCGCAAGGGCGCGGAAGGCTTTTCGGCGGCGTGGGAGGCGGCGATCGACCGGGGGATCGCGCGGCTCGAGGATTGCGCTCTCGAACGCGCGCTCGCAGGCGAGGAGCGGATCGTGGTGCGCGGGGGCGAGATCGTCGCGACCTGGCGGCAGTACGACACGCAGCTGCTGATGTTCCTGCTGCGCAACGGCGGTAGGCGCGCTTCTCGGGCGGGGGCGGGCACTTCGCCAACTTGCGCGCGGGGCACCCGGTTTACGAGAAGCTGCGGCGCGAATGGGCGGCCGACGCCGAGCGCGAAGAGCGCGAGACGGCGCGGCGCGACGGCAAGCGCAACGAAGCGTTCCTGCAAAAGCTCAGCCGGCGAATCGGCCAGCTTCGCCAAGAGGCGGTGGACGTCGGCGCGATGGCGCTCGACGCCGACGGGCGCGGGCGCTGGATCGACCCGGAAATGCGCGATGACGCGCTGCAGGGTGACGACGGCGAAGCCGGCGAAGACTGACTACCAGTGGCGGTGGTCGCGGTCGTCGTCCCGGTCGTCGCGATCGCGGTCGCGGCGCCAGCGGTCGTCGCCGTCGCGGTTCCAGTCGCGCATTTGCTGCCAGCGAGAGCCGGGCGAGCGCAGGCCGCGATAGAAGTGGTTGCGGTCGCCGCGCTGCCAGCGGTCGTTGTCGCCGCGGCGGTAGTAGTAGTTGCCGTCGCTGGCCCAGTAGCCGGTGCTCAGCGCGCCGTAAAAGCCGTCGTACCAACTCCACGCGTAAGGCTGGCCGTAGTAGCTCGATTGGCGGTAGTAGCCGTCATCGTAACCGGGCGAGCCGTAATAACCGGCGCTGGCGGTGCGGTAGCCATAGCCCCCGCCGTAACCATCGTCGTAATAGTCCGCGCAACCGGCGAGCGTGAGCCCGGCGGCGGCGAGAGCGGCAAATGCGAGTGGGCGAAGCATGCAAACCTCCTCAAACGATGCGGGATCAGAGGGTTAATGCCGCTGGGGCGCGGGACGTTCCCGGCTGCGACACTTTTCGCGAAGCGTGTGCCAAGCCGCCCAGCGATACGGGGACGGCCTTCGTCGATGAAGGGCTTGGAAAGGTCTGCGCGCGCGGCCACGATCGCGGCCGCCGCCAAGGGGAGAATACCAATGCGATCGATATCGATGACCGCCTTTGCCGGAGCCGCGCTGCTCGCGTTGGCGGGGCCTGCCGCCGGACGCAGCGCACCCACGCCAATCGCCGCGGCTGTCGCGGACGCGGCGCGACCGGCCGACGAGCGCGCCGCCGATGCATTGCGCAAGCCCGCCGAGACGCTCGCGTTTGCGGGAATCCGGCCGGGGATGGTGGTCGGCGAATTCTACCCCGGCGGCGGCTATTTCACTCGCATGCTGAGCCGTACAGTAGGGGCGCGCGGGCACATCTACGGGATCGAGAACGCCAAGTGGGCGGCCGCGGTCAAGGCCAACCAGGCGCTGATCGCGGGCGGCGGCTATGCCAACGTCTCAATCGACAGCGGGCCGTTCGGCACTGTCGCGTTCCCGCGTCCGCTCGACGTCGCATGGGTGACGCAGAACTATCACGACCTCAAGATCGCGCAGTACGGCGTGGTCGATACCGCCGCGTTCGACCGCGCGGTCTATGCCGCGCTCAAGCCCGGAGGCACGTTCTTCATTCTCGACCACGAGGCGCCTGTGGGGACGAGCGTCGCGCAGATCGAAAAGCTGCACCGGATCGAGCGCACGCAAGTGATCCGCGAAGTGACCGCGGCGGGGTTCCGGCTGGCGGGTGAAGGCACGTTCCTGCGCAATCCCGCCGACGACCACACGCTGTCGATCTTCGACAAGGCGATCCGCGGCCACACCGACCAGTACGTGCTGAGGTTCGTCAAACCCCGGCGTTAGAGCGCGAAGCTGGGACGCTCGGAAAGCCGGGCGCGCCACGCGGCGATGGCCGGGCGGCCCTCATCGACGTCGATCCGCAGCACACGTGCGAAATCGAGCGCGACCCCGGCGGTGATGTCGGCGAGGCTGAAGGTGTCGGCCGCGACCCAGCTGCGCCCGGCCATATGCGTTTCGAAGCGGACGAGGAAATCGGCGAGGCGCGCGCGGCCGCGCTCTGCCAGTTCGGGGATCTGCGCGTAATCGTTCGGGCCCGGCAGCGCCCGGCCGGCCATCGCCGGGGCGCTGTTCCGCATCGCTTCGGCGATCGCCATGAAGCATTCGCCTTCGACCCGCGCGTTCCAGCTCGCCACCGCGGCCTTTTCGAGCGGGGTCGTGCCGAGCAGCGGTGGCGCGGGGTGCGCAGCCTCGGCCCAGGCGGCGATCGCGGCGTTGTCGGGGAGCAGGCCGCCGTCGTCGAGCATCAGCGCGGGGACAGTCAGCGCGGGGTTGATCGCGGCGAAAGCGGCGGCGCGATGCTCGCCCGCGACGAGATCGACCACCACCGTATCGTGCGCGATGCCTTTCTCGGCGAGCAGGATGCGCGCGCGGCGCGGGCTGGGCGCCGTGGC
>JBBRER010000152.1:0-4374 GCA_038202745.1 Sphingomonadales bacterium | reverse complement strand
AAACCCCGCCCCCCCCCCCCGCCCCGCCCCCCCCCCGTATTTCCTCGGGGCGGCGGGGCGGGGGCCCCGGGCCGGTGTTGCCAAGCCAATCGCGGAGGCGATTGGCGCATCCAACAAATGACGCAACAAATTCGCGGCTTGACCGCTTATCCCCCGAACGCCAGTGGATGCCGCGATGACCGAGACCCCGCCCGACAGCCTGATCCCATACGACGAGATCGTTCAGGAAGCGCTGCGCGCGGTGGTCGGGCGCGTGCTTGGGCAGATCGAGACCGAGGGCGGGGAGCTCCCTGGCCCGCACCACTTCTACATTACCTTCAAGTCGGGCGCGCCGGGGGTGTCGATCCCCGCGCACCTCAAACAGCGCTTTCCCGACGAGATGACGATCGTGATCCAGAACAAGTTCTGGGATCTGGTGGTCACCGACGATGGCTTCAGCGTCGGGCTGTCGTTCAACCAGGTTCCAGCCAAGTTGGTGATCCCGTTCGCGGCGATCACGGCGTTCGTTGATCCGGCGGTCGATTTCGGGCTCCAGTTCCAAGCGGCGGTGCCCGATCTGGCGCCCGAGCGGCACGAAGATGCAGAGAACGACGCTCCGGAACACGGTGCGGGCAAGGACGTTATCGCCGATGACGGAACGAATGTCGTCACGGTCGATTTTGGCCGCAAGAAGTAGCGCCGGGGGCTCCCGGCCCGGAGGTTGCCGGTAATGGCGCGCAAATCGAAACTTGGGAGGGCGGCGCGCAGCGTCGCGGCCAAAGTTCCAGGGATCAGCTCGAACCCGTTGACCAACCTCGTCATCGCCGATGTCGCGCTGCGCGGCGGCGGACGACTGCTGCGCCACGCGATCGAACAAGTCGTGCTCGGGACCAAATACGCGCCCGACAAGGCCAAGAACATCGTCAAAGGGCGGTCGATGACGCAGTCGCTGGTCGGCACCGCGGTCGCGCGGATCGCGACCCGCTCGGTCCCCGGCGCGATCCTCGTGGGCGGCGCGCTGCTCGCCAAGACGCTGTTCGACCGCGCGAAGAACCCGGCGCACGAAGCCGCCGCAGGCGAGCGCGAAATCGCCGATCAGGCGCAGGACGGGCGAAAGTCGGGCGCGCTCACTTGATTCCTTAACCATGTCTGCGCCATCAGCGCGCATGGCTTCCAAGACCGACACGCTTCAGCGCCGCGGACTGATGTTCATCCTCTCCTCGCCCTCGGGGGCGGGCAAGACCACAATCGCGCGGCGGCTGCTGGTGGACGATCCGGCCCTGAGGCTCTCGGTATCGGTAACCACCCGGCCGCTGCGTCCGGGTGAAGTCGATGGCAGGGACTATCATTTCGTCGATGCGACAGAGTTCGACCGGATGGTCGACGCCGACGAGTTCTACGAGTGGGCGCATGTCTTCGGGCACAGCTACGGCACCCCCAAGGCGCACATCCGCAGTGGGCTGAGGGACGGGCAGGACTTTCTGTTCGACATCGACTGGCAGGGCACCCAGCAGCTTTATCAAAAGGATCAGCAGGACGTGGTGCGGGTGTTCATCCTGCCCCCAAGCCTCGAGGAACTCCACCGCCGCCTGGTCGCCCGCGCGCAGGACAGCGACGACGTCATCGAAGCGCGCATGGATCGCGCTCGCGCCGAAGTGAGCCACTGGGACAGCTACGATTACGTGGTGATCAACGACGAAATCGACGCCTGCTTCACCCAAGTGTGCGAAATTCTCCACGCCGAGCGGATGAAGCGCGCGCGCCAAACCGGGCTGATCGGGTTCGTCCGCGAACTGATGAAACGCGGCTAGGGTCGGCCCACGCCGGGAACGTCGACCTCCGCCACCAGCACTTGCCCGAGCGGCTTACGCGCCGCGACTTCGGCGTCCGAGCTTGGCGCGACGAGCATGAATAGGTGCCGCCCGGTCGGGCCGCCGAGCATGCAGGCGTAGCAGTTGAGGCTTTCGGTCGCGATCACCTCCAGCACTTCGCCGCCGGGGGCGAGCCGCACGCATTCGGGCGCGAGCGGATTGGCGATCCAGATCGCGCCGGTCGCGTCGAGGCAGATGCCGTCGGGGACGCGCGGCCAGGTCGGCGCCCATTCGCGGCGGCCCGACAGCGCGCCATCGCCGCCGATGTCGAATGCGCTGAGCCGTCCGCCGAGCGTTTCGGCGACGATCAGCGTCTCGCCGTCGGGATCGATGACCATCCCGTTGGGGAACGAGAACCGCTCGCCGGGCGCGGCGTCGGTCACGCTGCCGTCGGGTTGGACCAGCGCGAGCTGCGCGGTTGGATGATCGGCGATGACGCTCGCCGCGCCGCGCGCGCGCAGCTCGGCGTCGAGATCGAAACCGAAGCTGCCGACGTAGGCGCGGCCGACGGCATCGACCACCATGTCGTTGCACAGAAACTCCGAGTGCGCCGCGAGGTCGGCGTGGAGTTCGAACCGCTCGTCGGGCCAGCGCCGCCACAACTGGCGCAGCTCCATCCGCACCACCAGCAACGAGCCATCGGGCATCCACCCGAGCCCCGAAGGCCGCCCTTCGACGTCAAGCTCGGTGCGCAAGTCGCCCGCGAGATCGACCGAGCAGACACGGTGTGCGTAAAAGTCGGAGAACCACAGCCGCCCATCACGCCAGCGCGGCCCCTCACCGAAATAGATGCCCTGCGCGAGCGTGCGGACTTTGCGGCGCATCAGTGCCCCGAAGGGTCGACGCCCGGGGGAATCCAGGCGTTGACGATGCCGCCGTCGATCGGGATCGTCGTCCCGACCACGTAATCTCCGGCGCGGCTGGCGAGGTAGATCGCGCCGCCCGCGATGTCCTCGGCGACGCCGATCCGGCGCGAGGGGATGCCGCGCGCCGAACCTTCGGGGTTGCGCGCCGCGGCCTTGTTCATCTCGCTCGGGTAAGCGCCCGGCGCGATGCAGCTGACGACGATATTGTCCTCGATCAGCCGCGCCGCCATGCGCTTGGTCAAGTGAATCACCGCGGCCTTCGACGCCTGATACGAATAGGTTTCCCAAGGGTTGGGACGCAGCCCGTCGATCGAGGCGATGTTGATCACTTTGGCCGGGCGCTCGGCGCTGCCCGCGGCTTTGAGCAACGGAAACAGCTTCTGCGTGATGAAGAACAACGACTTGACGTTGAGGTCCATGACCTTGTCCCAGCCGACCTCGGGAAACTGCTCGAATTCGCCGCCCCACGCTGCGCCTGCGTTGTTGACGAGAATGTCGAGCCGTTGCTCGCGCCCCGAGAGCTCATCGGCTAGCGCCACGATCGCCTCCATCTGGCTGAGATCGCCGGGCAGACCGACGACCTTGCCGGGATATTGCGCTTCGAACCGCGTGGCGGTTTCGGCCAACTGCTCGCGCTTGCGCGCGGTGATGTAGACGCGCTCGCAGCCGGCGGCGAGGAAGCCTTCGAGCAACATTTCGCCGATCCCGCGGCTGCCGCCTGTTATCAGCGCGACTTTACCTTCGAGGCTGAAGAGTCTGGCGAAATCCATGGTCTTGCTCCTAATATGGGCCGGGTTTGAGCCGCTGCGACAGCCACCAGACATTCCCCGCCGGATCGACTATGCCCGACTGGCGGTCGCCGTAGGGCATGTCCATTGCCGCCATTCGGAGCGTTCCTCCGGCAGCCACGGCTTGCTCGGTCGCGGCATCGGCGTGGGCGACATAAAGGTAATATGTGGCCTGCCTCGTCGCCGGCAACTCGCTCCCGGCCTGGCTGACCATGATCGTGGTGTCGCCGAAGACGACATGGGCGTTGGCGACAGTTTCGTCCGGCTTGCGATGGACTCCGGCGATCTTCCCCCCGAGTCCGTCGGCGAGAAAGGTCAGATAAGCGTCGGCGTCGTCTGCGAAGATGTAGGGGAACAGCCGCGTGAATCCAGCGGGCTGGGACACGTCGCCGGCCACCGCCTAATACCCGCTCAGTTCCGCAACGCGCTGCGTGTGGTAGAACTGGTCGCCCATGAACTCGGCGAGCGCGCGGTCGCGCTTCATGTAGAGGCCGATATCGTATTCGTCGGTCATCCCGATCCCGCCGTGCATCTGGACGCCCTCGCGCACCGCGAGGCTGCCGACTTTGCCCGCCTTGGCTTTGGCGACCGAGACCATCAGCTCGGCTTTCTCCGACCCGCCATCGAGCAGCTGCTGCGCCTTGATCACCGCAGCGCGCGCGATCTCGAGCTCGGAATAAAGGTGCGCGGCGCGGTGCTGAAGCGCCTGGAACTCGCCGATTAGCTTGCCGAACTGCTTTCGCTGTTTGAGGTAAGTCGCAGTCATGTCGAACGCGCCCCGCGCCACTCCGACGGTCTCCGCCGCGGCGCCGACCCGCCCTGCGGCGAGTACGCGCTTCAGCACCTCACGCCCGCCGTCGACTTCGCCTA
>JBBRER010000151.1:0-4407 GCA_038202745.1 Sphingomonadales bacterium | reverse complement strand
ATGGCCCGCCCATCGGCTAAACAGCGCCCGCATCGAACTCCTGACCGCACGAGCGTGAACTTTGGTCCTGCCTCCCCGACTGCCCGACGACAAGAAAGCCGAGCGCGATGGCGCCTCGCAGGACGTCTTCCTGCGCGAGGTTGACGAGGCGCTGCGCAAGGACGAAATGCTCGGCGTCGCCAAGCGCTACGGCAAGCCGGCCGGCGCGGCGGTCGCGGTGGCGCTGCTCGGTCTCGCCGCTTGGATGGGCTGGGACTGGTATCAGACCAAGCAGGCGGGCGAGCGCGCGGAGCGCTTCACGATCGCGCTCGACCGGCTCGGTTCGGGCGCGGCGAGCGGCGCGGCGAGCGACCTTCAGGGCCTGACCACCGAGGGCTCCGACGCGAGCAAGGCGGCGGCGACGCTGACCCGCGCCGCGATCCTGCTCGGCACCGGCAAGCAGGCCGAGGCGGTCAAAGGCTTCGACGCGGTCGCCGCCGACGCGAGCGCGCCGCAGCCCTACCGCGATCTGGCGACGCTGCGCAGCGACGCCACGCAGTTCGAAACGCTCGCTCCGCAGCAGGTGATCGCGCGATTGAAGCCGCTGGCGGTCCCGGGCAAGCCGTTCGCGGGCAGCGCGGGCGAGCTTATCGGCATCGCTTACCTCAAGGTCGGCCAGCCCCAGCTCGCCGCCGCGACGTTCGCCGCGGTGGCGCGCGACAAGACCGTGCCGCAATCGCTGCGCGGGCGCTCGGGCCAGCTCGCGGCGCAGCTCGGCGTCGATGCGGTCGATCAGTTCGTCGAGGCCAAGGGCGGCGCCGCCGCAGTCCCCGTGGCGCCCGCCGCGCCGCAATGACCCGTTCCATGAAGGACCACACCATGCCCGCGCATAGCTTTGCTCGCCGTTTCGCCGCGCCGCTCGCTGCCTGTGCCCTGGCGCTCGCGCTGAGCGGGTGCGGGGTCTTGGGGGGCAAAGGCAAGCCCGCCACGCCCACCGTCGGCAACCGCGTGGCGATCCTCAGCCGGATCGACACGAGCGCCAAAGTCGATCCCGATCTCGCCTCGCTGGCGGTGATCGTGCCCCCCGCCACAGCCAATGCCGATTGGCCGCAGGCAGGCAACACCCCGGGCAAAAGCTACGGCAACCTCGCGCTCGGTGGGGCTCCGGCGCGGGTGTGGACCGGCAGCGTCGCGGGTTCGTCGAAGAAGCAGCGCCTTGCCGCATCCCCGGTGGTCGGCGGCGGGATGCTGTTTGCGATGGGCACCGATGGGGTCGTCCACGCGTATGACGCCCAGACCGGGGCCGAGCGCTGGCAGTCGAGCTTCCGCGTCACCGGCGACGGCGCGAACTCGGTGTTCGGCGGCGGCGCGAGCTTCGATGGCGGGCGCCTCTACATCACCACCGGGGTCGGCGAAGTCGCCGCGCTCGACGCCGCGACCGGCGCCCAAGTGTGGAAGGTCAAGCCGTCGGGCCCGCTGCGCGGATCGCCGACGATCGCGTTCAATTCGGTCTACGTGATGACGCAGGACAACCAGATCTACGCGCTGAACCCCACCGACGGCAGCAACGTGTGGAACGAGGCGGCTTCGTCGGGGCAGACCGGGGTGTTCGGTGTCGCCGCGCCGGCGGCCGCGCAGGGCACGGTGGTCGCGGGCTTCTCGACCGGCGAGCTGGTCGCGTTCCGTTACGAGAACGGCCGCCAGCTGTGGTCCGACGCGCTCGCGCGAACCGCGCTGTCGACCTCGGTCGGGGTGCTGACCGACATCGATGCCGATCCGATCATCGACCGCGGACGCGTCTTCGCGCTCGGCCAGGGCGGGCGCATGGCCGCCTACGAGCTGGTTTCGGGGCAGCGCATCTGGGAGCTCAACCTTGCGGGAATTTCGACCCCGGCGGTCGCGGGCGACTGGATTTTCACGCTGACCGACGACGCCAAGCTGCTGTGCATCGCGCGCTCGTCGGGCAAAGTGCGCTGGGCAACCCAACTCGCGCGCTTCGACAACGAGAAGAAGAAAAAAGGCCCGATCTTCTGGACCGGGCCGGTGCTCGCGGGCGACCGGCTGTGGATGGCCAACAGCCGCGGCGAAATCTGGTCCTCGGGCGTAGCCGACGGCGCGCCGACAATGCTGACCACGCTCAAGACCCCGATCAGCCTAGCCCCGATCGTTGCTGGCTCGACGCTCTATATCCTCGACGACAGCGGCCGGATCAGCGCGTTTCGTTGATCGCGTTACCGCGACTTTAACCCCTCTGGCCTAGGGCGGGCGCGATGGACGTGCGCGCACCTTCCGCGCCGCCGCCGCCGAGCGACGTCTCCGGCGCGGTCGGTTTCGTCGGGCTTTTGGGGCTCGGCGCGTGGGTGCTCGTCTGCCATTTCTGGCCCGATATCGCCGACGCCTTGGTGCTGCCCGGCCCGCGCGAACCGCTCTCCGGGCAATACGCGGCGCTGCTCGGGCTGGTCGCGGCGGCGTTGCCGATGGTCGCCTGGTCGCTCGTCGTCGACAAAGTCCACCGCCGCGCTTCGACCGGGATCGACTGGACTCGCCCACGCCCGCTCGAAGCGACCTTCGACGTCACGATTACCAAGCTCGCAGGGCTGTGGGCGACGTGGGGCGCGATCGGCTTTCTCTACTGCGCCGCGCGCTGGTACTGGGACGGACCGTACCTGACCGCGATGCACGTCATCGGCTGGGCGATGGTCCCGCTGTGGGTGCTTTCGGTGCCATACGTGGCGTGGCTCGACCGCGTGCTGGTCGAGCCCCGCGACGCCTGCTGGCACTTCGGCGCGCTGCTGATCGGGCGCGAGCCGTACGACGGCGAGCAAGTCAAAATCCACCTGCGCGCATGGGCGGTCAAAGGCTTCTTCACCGCGTTCATGATTTCGATCGTCCCGCCGGGATTCGCCGAGCTCGTGGGCCGCGATTGGTCGGCGATGGCGGTCACTCCCGTCGGGCTCGCCGGGCTGCTGATCACCACGATGTTCGTGATCGACGAGCAGATCGGCACGGTCGGCTATATCCTGACGATGAAGCCATTGGACGCGCAAATCCGCTCGGCCAACCCGCTGATCGCGGGCTGGCTGGCGGCGCTGGCGTGTTATCCGCCGTTCCAGCTGATGCAAGGCGGTGGGCCGCTGTTCTACCAGGCGAGCACCGCTGACTGGGCGTTCTGGCTGGGCGGGCACACCGCGCTGCTGTGGGCGTGGGGCGCGGCGCTCGCCGTGCTGACGGCGATCTACGCGTGGGCGACGGTCGCGTTCGGCATCCGCTTTTCCAACCTGACCTACCGGGGCGTGCTCACGAACGGCCCCTACCGCTTCACCCGCCACCCGGCGTACTTGTCGAAGAACGCGTTATGGTGGCTGGCGACGCTGCCGTTCCTGGTGACCAACGGCTCGCTCGTCGATGCGATCCGCAACACCTTCTTCCTCGGCTGCGTCAGCGCGATCTACTTCTGGCGCGCCAAGACCGAGGAGAAGCATCTGCTCGCCGAGGACGCCAAGTACCGCGCCTATCACGCGTGGATGGCCGAGCATGGGCTGGTGACGGCGGCGCTGACGCGGATTGGACGGGGCGCGCAGCGGCGAAGGGTCGAGCTTCAACCGGCGGAATAGGCCGTCAGAAGCTCTCTTCGTATACCCGCGAAATATCGCCGCCCCAGACGCCGTGGTATTTCTCCAGTAGCACTTCGGCGGGGACTTTGCCCGAAGTCACGATATCGTCGAGCGGGCCGAGAAAGCCGGTTTCATTGTCGCCCGCGGCGTTGAGCTTGCCCCGCGCGGCGAGCCCCCCGCGCGCGATCTTGAGCGTTTCGCCCGCGATATCGCGCAAGGTGCCGCCGCCGGGCAGCGGCGCGTCGAGCCCGAGCTTGGGCACCGCGGCGCGCAATTCCTCACGCCCCGCCATGTCCCAGCCTTTGACCAGGTCCCAGGCGGCGTCGAGCGCGGTCTGATCGTATAACAGCCCGACCCACAGCGCGGGGAGCGCGCAAATCTTGTTCCACGGCCCGCCATCGGCGCCTCGCATTTCAAGGAAGGACTTCAATCGCACTTCGGGAAACGCGGTCGAAAGATGGTCGATCCAGTCGCTTGCGCGCGGTTGCTCACCCGGAAGCGCAGAAAGTTTGCCGTCGAGAAAATCGCGGAAGCTTTGCCCCGCGGCGTCGATGTATTTGCCGTCGCGGAACACGAAGTACATCGGCACGTCGAGCATGTAGTCGACATAGCGTTCATAGCCGAAGCCGTCCTCGAACACGAACGGCAGCATGCCGGTGCGCGCCGGATCGGTGTCCGACCAGATGTGGCTGCGATACGAAAGCATACCGTTGGGCTTGCCCTCGGTGAACGGCGAGTTGGCGAACAATGCGGTCGCCAGCGGCTGCAGCGCCAGCCCGACGCGGAATTTCTGCGCCATGTCGGCTTCGCTCGA
>JBBRER010000150.1:0-4437 GCA_038202745.1 Sphingomonadales bacterium | reverse complement strand
CACACGATCCCATCGAGCCCCGCGGCCTGGGCCAGCTCGGCCAGCCGCAGTACCTGATCGGGCGCCGCGCCCGCGACCCCGGTGCGCGCCAGATCGCGCGCATCGAGGCTCGTCAGCACCGTCACCCCGATCACCTTGCAGTGCTCGCCCGCCGCGGCCTTGGCGTCCTCCATCATCGCGCGCCCGCCCGAGGCGTGGACGGTGACGATCGCGGGCTCGAGCACGTGGACCGCCTGCATCGCCGCGGCGACGGTGTTTGGGATGTCGTGGAGCTTGAGGTCGAGGAAGATCGGCAGGCCGATTTTGGCGATTTCGTGGACCCCGTGATGGCCGTGCGCGCAGAAGAATTCGAGCCCGAGCTTGATCCCGCCGACATGCGCGGCGATCTTGCGCGCCAGCGCCTCGGCAGCGTCGAGGCGCGGCAGGTCGAGCGCGACGTAGACGGGGTTGGTGGTCACGGGCCGGTGTGATCTACACGGGCCGATGGTTCGACGACGATCGGATCGGCGGGCAGCACCGGCGGCGCGGGTGTGGAAACGCTGGCGGCGCGCACCGAATTTTCGAGCGTGCCGATCCGCCGCTGAAGCCGCCAGCGCGCGGCGCGGTGTACGAGCCAGGTGGGAAGAAGCCCGAGCAGGAAGAACGCGATTGCAACGAAGCCGATCGGCCAGTCGAAATAAAGATAGCCCTGCTCGAGCGGCCAGAAGTTGACCCGCACCGGGGTCCAGTTGATCGCGACGAACGCGACCAAGATAATGGTCACCGCGATCCAGACGATCGTGCGCAAAATCTGCATTTGGCGATCCTCCTAGTGTTACCGCGATGCTAGGCGCGCGGCCTTGGCGGTCAAGTGTCCGCGAAAACGCGCGCGAAAATGCGGTCGACTTGTGCGAAGTGGTAATCGAGCCCGAACTTGTCGGCGAGTTCGGCGGATGAAAGCTTGGCGGCGACTTCAGGATCGGCCTGGAGCAGTTCGAGCAGCGACAGCTTCCCGTCCGCTTCCCACACCTTCATCGCGCTCTTCTGCACCAGCCGGTAGGCGTCCTCACGGCTGACCCCGGCTTGCGTTAGCGCCAGCAGCACGCGCTGCGAGTGAACCAGCCCGCCCATCCGGTCGAGATTGCCGCGCATCCGCGCCGGATAAACCAGCAGCTTGTCGATCACGCCGGTCAGCCGCGCCAGCGCGAAATCGAGCGTGATCGTCGCGTCGGGAGCAATGAACCTCTCGACCGACGAATGCGAAATATCGCGCTCGTGCCACAGCGCGACATTCTCGAGCGCGGGGACCACCGCCGAGCGGACCATGCGCGCGAGCCCGGTGAGGTTCTCGCTCAGCACCGGGTTGCGCTTGTGCGGCATCGCCGACGAACCCTTCTGCCCCGGCGCGAAGTATTCCTCTGCTTCGAGCACTTCGGTGCGCTGCAGATGGCGGATCTCGGTCGCGAGCCGCTCGATCGAGCCCGCGATTACGCCCAGCGTGGCGAAGAACATCGCGTGGCGGTCGCGCGGGATCACTTGCGTGCTGATCGGCTCGGGCGTCAGGCCGAGCTTGCCCGCGACGTATTCCTCGACCGCCGGATCGACATTGGCGAACGTCCCCACCGCGCCCGAGATCGCACAGGTCGCGATCTCCGCGCGCGCCGCCGCCAGCCGCGCCTTGCAGCGCGCGAACTCGGCGTATGCTTGCGCGAGCTTGAGCCCGAACGTGGTCGGCTCGGCATGGATGCCGTGGCTGCGCCCGATCGTGGGCGTGTGCTTATGCTCGATCGCCCGGCGCTTGAGCGCCGCAAGCAACTCGTCGAGATCGGCGAGCAACAGGTCCGAAGCGCGCGCCAGCTGCACCGACAGCGTGGTGTCGAGCACGTCCGAGCTGGTCAGCCCCTGGTGCATGAATCGCGCCTCGGGCCCAACTTGCTGCGCCACCCAGTCGAGAAACGCGATCACGTCGTGCCTGGTCACCGCCTCGATCGCATCGATCGCGGCGACGTCCATCGCGGGCTTGGTCGCCCACCAGTCCCACAGCGCCTTGCCTGCGCTGACCGGAACGACGCCCAACTCGCCGAGCTTGTCGGTGGCGTGCGCCTCGATCTCGAACCAGATGCGATAGCGCGCTTCTGCGTCCCAGATCGCGGTCATCGCGGGGCGGGCGTAGCGGGCGATCATCGGCGACTCCGGTTGCGGCGTTGCCGCGCGGCTAGGCAGCGGCGGCGCGGATGGCAAGGTTGCGCGGAATGCAAGTTGATGAAGTGCATGCGCATGAAGCGATAGTTTCTGGAATCCGCGGGGCCCCAGACGCACGAAAGCCGCGCTGGCGGGCGCGGCTTTCGTGGGCTGACAAGGCGTGGCCGGATCATCGGCGGCCGGGCTTGGCGAACATCGGCGGACCGTGGCACAACCGGGGTGTTGTAGGAAAATGAAAACCGAGGGGACGACCGATGCCGGCCAAAATCGACGACTGGCGCGCCGAGACGCTCGAACGTATGCGCAAGCTTATCCACGCCGCCGATCCCGCGATGATCGAAGAAGTAAAGTGGCGCAAACCCTCCAACCCGGCGGGCGTCCCCACGTGGAGCCACAACGGCATCGTCTGCACCGGCGAGACTTACAAGGACAAGATCAAGCTGACCTTCGCCCACGGCGCCGCGCTTCCCGATCCCAGCCACTTGTTCAACGCCAGCCTCGATGCCGGAACCCGCCGCGCGATCGACATCCGCGAGGGCGAGGAGTTGGACGAGGGTGCGTTCAAGGCGCTGGTACGGGCGGCGGGGGATCGCAACACAACTGCCGCCGACACGCGAAAACATCGGGCGGATTCCTCCCGAGGATAAATTTCTGGCGATGCTAGAACCGCTTGCGCGAGTTGCTCACCTGTGGTTTTTGCAGGCGGATATCGGGGGCGTAATTTCCATGAAATCAATGAGGAAGCTGGCAGGATTGCTGCTGGCTGGATCGACGGCGATGGCGGGTCCGGCGCGGGCGGACGAGACGGTGCTGTATCAGGGCGCTCCCGCTTGGGCGCGCCCGGTCGATGCCAGTGTGCTGGCCAAGGACGGGCCGGTGGTCGCGGTCTACGAGGATCAGACCCGGCTCGAGGGCGCGAAGGCGTTGGCTTACGAAGAGCGCGTCTGGCGGCTCAAAGACCCTTCCACGCTGACTCGGCTGGGGACGATCACGCTCAATTGGCGACCGGATGTCGGCAAGCTGCTCGTGCACAAGCTCGAGCTGATCCGCGATGGGCGGGTGATCGACTTGCTCAAGGACAACAAATTCACGGTGTTGCGCCGTGAAAGGTCGCTCGAACAACGCACGCTCGATGGCGCGTTGACCGCGACCCTGGCGGTTCCCGGAGCTCAGGTCGGCGACATCCTGCATCTCGCCTACGGCAGGGTCGAGGCCGACAGCGCGCTTGGGGGCCATGTTCAGACCATATCGAGCATCCCCTCGACCGACGACACCCCCGAGCGCGGCCGGATCGTGACCGATTGGCCAATAAGTCAGAAAGTGGCGTGGAAAGCGCTGCCCGACCGAACCCTGCCGTCGCTGCGTACGGTCGACGGGCGGACCGTGTTCGAACTGGCGCTGCCGGCGGACAAGATCAAGCCGGTGCCCGACGACGCGCCGCCGCGCTATCGCGCCACTCCGCTGGTGATGTTCGCCGATTTTGCCGACTGGGCGGACGTGTCGCGCACGTATGCGCCGCTGTTCGCGCGCGCCGCGGCGATCCCTGCGGGAAGCCCGCTCGCCGCCGAGGTCGCCAGGATACGCGCCGTCACACCCGACAAACGCGCCCAGATGCTGAACGCACTCCAGCTGGTGCAGGACCGGATCGGCTATTTGCTTAACGGGATGAACGGAGGCAGCTACGTTCCCCAGCCCGCTACCCAAACCTGGACGACACGCAACGGCGATTGCAAGGCCAAGAGCGCGCTGTTGCTGGCGATGCTCAACGCGCTAGGCATCCCGGCCGAGCCATTGCTGGTCAACGCCGGGGTGCTCGATTTGCCGGTGGCCGCGGTGCCCGCACCGCTCGCGTTTGACCATGTTATCGTGCGCGCCCATCTCGACGGGCGCGATTTCTATCTCGATGGGACCGTCGCCGGAGCAAGTGCGGCAAGTTTGGGGGACGACCCGAGCTTTCGCTGGGGTTTGCCGCTGACCGCCGCGGGCGCCGCGCTGGCCCCGCTCCCAGCCGGCGGACCAAGCGTCCCGACGGCGCTTACGACCACCAGTGTCGATCTTCGTGCGGGTCCCGACTTCTCCGACCTCGTCGACGCGCAAATCCTGCTGTCGGGCGCGGTCGTGCGACAGTTGCAGGTGTTCGAGCAAGTTCCCCCCGGGCGCCAGCGTGACGACGCGCTCGACGCGATTTTCAGCAAAGTGTTCGGCCAGGTCACGATGATCGACCGTGCCATGGTGTTCGACGCCGCCGCCGGCACC
>JBBRER010000149.1:0-4467 GCA_038202745.1 Sphingomonadales bacterium | reverse complement strand
TTCGCGAGCAGGGTGCGTCGCAGGCTCTGCAATCCATCGCCCCATCGCCGCCGCGTCGGGCGCCTGCGCGCTGCGCCGATCGCCGCTCGCCAGCGCCTGACGCAGTCCCGAGACGATAAATCCGCGCACGAACGCCGGATCGCGAAACCGCACTTCGGTCTTGGCCGGGTGGACGTTGACGTCGACCTCTTCGGGCGCGACTTCGAGGAACAGCGCGAGCACCGCGTGGCGGTCGCGCGCCAACATATCGGCATAAGCGCCGCGCACCGCGCCGATCAGCAGCCGGTCTTTGACTGGGCGGCCGTTGACGAACAAATACTGATGGTCCGCGATGCCCCGGTTGAACGTCGGCAGCCCCGCGACCCCCCTTAGCCGCGACGATCCGCGCGCCAGATCGATCGCCACCCCGTCGCCGCTCGCCAACTCTCGCGCGACGATTTGTGCGACTCGCTCGGCGAGCACCTGGCCGCCCTGAAGCGCGAGCGTCCGCCGCGCGTCGTGCTCGAGCGTGAAGCCGACTTGCGGCCGCGCCATCGCCAGACGGCGGACGACATCGAGGCACGCGGCGTACTCGCTACGCGGCGAGCGCAGGAACTTACGCCGAGCCGGGACGCGCGCGAACAAACCCTCGACCCGAATGCGTGTACCTGGAGGAACCGCCGCGGGCCCCTCGCCCACCAGCTTGCCGTGATCGACCACGCGCCGCCAGCCCTCCGCCGCACCGACCGGGCGGCTCTCGATTTTGAGCCGCGCGACGCTGGCGATCGACGGCAACGCCTCGCCACGAAAGCCGAGTGTCGTCACTTGCTCGATATGCTCGTTGGGCAGTTTCGAGGTCGCGTGACGCTCGAGCGCCAGCGCAATCTCGTGCGGGTCCATCCCGCAGCCGTCGTCGGTAACCTCAATCCCGTCGAGCCCGCCCGCCGAAAGCACAATCGAAACTTGCCCAGCGCCCGCGTCGAGCGCGTTCTCGATCAGCTCCTTGAGCGCCGAGGCCGGGCGCTCGACCACCTCACCCGCGGCGATGCGGTTGACGAGCGTTTCGGGAAGGCGGCGAATGATCGGCATGAGCCGCGCCATCCTAGCGACGAAGCGAAGCAAATTCGAGACAGACGCGGGGAACTCATCCACCGATTCAGCCGAAAATTTTAGCGCTTCGCCGCACTGCTTGCTAAGGGGAGGCCTTCCGCATCGGCCCTGTGTTCTGCAGTTGCCGCCATGGGCGTCGCAACTCGCTGTAAACTACGGATTTTTCAATGGCTTCCTTGCTGTCTCGATTCTTGAAATTCGGCTCGCAGAACATGGCGATCGATCTCGGCACCGCCAACACGCTCGTCTACGTCCAGGACCGCGGGATCGTGCTCAACGAGCCTTCGGTCGTGGCAATCGAAACGATCAACGGGGTCAAGCGGGTCAAGGCGGTCGGCGACGACGCCAAGATGATGATGGGCAAAACCCCGGACAGCATCGAAGCGATCCGCCCGCTTCGCGACGGGGTCATCGCCGACATCGAAATTGCCGAAGAAATGATCAAGCATTTCATCCGCAAGGTTCACGGCAAGAAAAGCCTGTTCCGCTATCCCGAGATCGTGATTTGCGTGCCCTCGGGATCGACCAGCGTCGAACGCCGCGCGATCCGCGACGCCGCCTCGAACGCCGGGGCGAGCCAGGTTTACCTGATCCTCGAGCCGATGGCCGCGGCGATCGGTGCCGACATGCCGGTGACCGAGCCGATCGGGAGCATGGTCGTCGATATCGGCGGCGGCACCACCGAAGTCGCGGTGCTGAGCTTGCGCGGGCTCGCTTACACGACCTCGGTTCGCGTCGGCGGCGACAAGATGGACGAAGCGATCGTCAGTTACGTGCGCCGCCATCACAACCTGCTGATCGGCGAGGCCACCGCCGAGCGGATCAAGAAGGATTACGGGATCGCGATGGTCCCCGCCGACGGCGTGGGCGAGTCGATTCAAATCAAAGGCCGCGACCTGGTCAACGGCGTGCCCAAGGAAATCACGATCACCCAGGCCAACATCGCCGAAGCGCTGTCCGAGCCGATCGGCGCGATCATCGAAGGCGTGCGGATCGCGCTTGAAAATACCGCGCCCGAACTCGCCGCCGATATCGTCGACCAGGGCATCGTGCTCACCGGCGGCGGCGCGCTGATCCAGGGTCTCGACGATTACTTGCGCGAGGAAACCGGGCTACCCGTGACGATCGCCGAAGATCCGCTGTCGTGCGTCGCGCTCGGCACCGGGCGAGCGATGGAAGACCCGATCTATCGTGGCGTACTGATGACAGCCTGAGTTCAGGCGGCCGGCGCCATGCGCGCCGGGGTGGAGGAGATTGAGGCATGGCCCCGCCGTCAGTCCGGCGCACCGGTCATTCCCGCAGGGCGCAGTACACGACGTTCTTCGGCTATGTCCTCGCGGTCGGCGGGGCGCTGGTCGGCGTCGCGTTCCTGCTGTTCTCGACGCGCGACCCCGGCACCGGCGCGGGCCTGCGCAGCGCGGCGAGCGACCTCACCGCCCCGCCCGGCCGCGCTGCGGCAGCCGCGCGGAGCGGCTCGCAGACTTTCCTCGAAACACTCGCCGGCTATTTCACCCGCGGCGCTGACAACGCGCGCCTGCGCCGCGAAGTCGCGTTGTCGCGCGTCCGCCTCGCCGAAGCGGCAGCGGTCGGGGAAGAGAATGCGCGCTTGAAAGCCGTGCTCGGGCTTACCGACCAGACGCCGCCCCCGGTCGCGGTGACGCGGCTGATCGGTTCGACTTCGGCGAGCGCGCGGCGGTTCGCGATACTCGGCGCGGGCGCGAACTCCGGTGTCCAAGTGGGCATGCCGGTGCGCGCGCCGCTGGGCCTGGTCGGTCGCGTGCTCGAAGTCGGGGGACGCTCGGCGCGCGTGTTGCTGATCACCGACAGCGAGAGCATCGTCCCCGTGCGCCGCGCCGCCGACGGGATCCCCGCGTTCGCCGCCGGGCTGGCCGACGGCTCGATCCGGCTGCGGTTGATCAACCTGGGGATCAATCCGCTGCGCCGCGGCGACGCGTTCGTAACGTCGGGCGCGGGCGGACTCTACCGGCCGGACGTAGCATTCGCCGTAGTCACCAAGTTGCTGCCCGATGGGGCCATCGCCCGCCCCCTTGCCGATCCCGGGACGACCGAATTCGTCGTCGTCGAATCGCAATGGGAGGCCGGGCAAATCGGCGCCGATCTGCCGCCGCTGCCCACGCCCAAGCCGGTCAAGCGCTGATGCCGCGCGCGCCGCTCGTCCGCCAGTTGCGCGAAGTGGGGACCAAGCGGATCAACCGCGCGCCCTCGCCCGTCCTGGCGATCGCGCTGCCGTGGGCGATGGTCATGTTCTTCAGCCTGACGCCGACCTGGCCGATCGTCGCCTCGGCTCCGGTGATCCCGCCGTTCGGGTTTCTCGCGCTGCTCGCCTGGCAGCAACTTCGGCCAGGACTGTTTCCGGTCTGGGCGGGGCTTCCGCTCGGCTTTTTCGACGACATATATAGCGGGCAACCGCTGGGCTCGGCGATCTTGCTGTGGTCGGCGGCGGCGATCGTGCTCGACCTGATCGAAGCGCGCTTTCCGTGGCGCGGGTTCGCGCAGGACTGGGCCGCGGCGGGTGCGATTATCGCGCTCTATCTCGTCGCTGCGGTCGCTATCGCCAACTTGGCGGGAGCGCACGCAGCGTATGCGCTGATCCTGCCGCAGCTGTTGATCGCGCTGCTCACGTACCCGCTGGTCGGACGGCTGGTCGGTTCTATCGACCGGGTGCGGCTGCTTCGGGTCAGGTCTTTGGGATGAGCAGGAAGAAACCGGAGCACGTCAGCTCGGGGACGCTGCGCAACAGTTTCGACCGGCGCAGCCTGCTGCTGGGCGGCATGCAGGGCGGCGTCGCGGTGCTGCTCGCCGCAAGAATGGCGTGGCTCGGGCTGGCTGAGAACGCCAAGTACCAAATGCTGTCGGAGAGCAACCGCGTCAACCTGACGCTGATCCCGCCGCGGCGCGGGTGGATCCTCGACCGTCACGGCGCGCCGCTCGCATCGAACCGCGCCGACTTCCGCGTCGATCTGATCCCCGACCGGGTCGAGGATGCGGACGCGACGATCGACCGGCTCGGCGCGCTGCTGGGGCTCGACGCGGTGCGCCGCCAGGACCTCAAGGACAAGATCGACCGCGCGCATGGCTATGCGCCGATCGAAGTCGCGACCAAGCTGACCCCTGATCAATACGCGGCGATCGGGGTGCGTTTGCCCGAGCTGCCCGGGGTGATCGCGCAGCGCGGCTTTTCGCGCTTCTATCCGACCGGGCCATCGGTCGGCCATCTGGTCGGCTACGTCGGCCCGGCTTCGGCCGAGGAATACGAACGCGAGCGCAGCCCATTGCTGATCACGCCGGGTTTCAGAATCGGCAAGGACGCGTTCGAGAAGGCGTTCGACACCGCGTTGCGCGGCGTTCCCGGCGCGC
>JBBRER010000148.1:0-4491 GCA_038202745.1 Sphingomonadales bacterium | reverse complement strand
AGTTTATCGCCGACGCTAGCGAGGGCCTGCGCGCCGATCGCATCTGGTTCATGGAAATGAACACCAGGTTGCAGGTCGAACACCCGGTAACGGAGGAGATCACCGGGGTCGATCTGGTCGAATGGCAACTGCGCGTCGCGTCGGGCGAACCGCTGCCCAAGCGGCAGGACGAGCTGGCGATAAACGGCTGGGCGATGGAAGCAAGGTTGTATGCGGAGGATCCGGCGAAGGGGTTTCTGCCCAGTGTGGGGCGGCTGGAAATCTTTCGCGAGCACCAGCATGTAAGGCTGGAAACGGGCGTTGAAGAAGGATCAGAGATCAGCAGCTTCTACGATCCCATGATCGCCAAAATCGTAGTTCACGAAGCGACCCGCATCGAAGCTTGCGAAACGCTCGCCCGAGCATGTGCCGCGACCGACATTTATCCGGTCAAGACCAACGCTCCGTTCCTGTGGCGAGCACTGGACGATCCGGACTTTCGATCCGGCAACATCGACACCGGCTTTATCGCCGCGAAAGGCGACGCGCTGCTACCGCCGAGTGAGCCGACGGACGACATGATCAAGCAGTCCGCGGCCGTCCTGCTTGTGCAGGAATATCACGGTGAGCCGACGATGCTGCACAACTGGGAACGGGACAGCCTCGGCTCCATCCGGCAATACGATCCGTGGCGTGCGCTATTGGGCTTTCGCTCGAACCGCGAGCCGAATCTTACAATCGCCGTCGCGGTCAATGGCGAGAACTTTGTCACGAAGATGCCGGCTGACTGGAATTTGAAGGGCGTCGTGGGTGAGCCGGTTGCCGATGGCATCGCGGTTACGAATGACGGCCTCTCGTGGCTTGCGGCGCCCGCCCGGTTTGATGGCGGCAGCCACCATTCGGGGCACAACGGCGCGATCCTCTCCCCCATGCCGGGCAAGATCATCGCGGTCGAAGTCGCGCAGGGCGACACCGTGACCAAGGGCCAGAAGCTGCTCACGCTCGAGGCGATGAAGATGGAGCATTCGCTGACCGCGCCGTTCGACGGGACGGTCGCCGAGCTCAACGCGGTGGCGGGCGCGCAAGTCCAGGTCGAGGCGCTGCTGGCGCGGATCGAGGCGGCGGAGTGATCCTCCCCGGCACGGGGAGGGGGACCGCTCGCGCAGCGAGTGGTGGGGGCTCTCCGGCTGGTGCTGCGGGTGCCGTGAGCCCCCTCCGTCAGCGCTGCGCGCAGCCACCTCCCCGTGCCGGGGAGGATTTATGACCTGGCAAAAGGAAATCGATGAACTCCGCTCCCGCCAGGCGCTCGCCGAACAGATGGGCGGGGCGGAGAAAGTCGCGCGGCAGCATGGGCGGGGCAAGCTCGATGCGCGGGCGCGGATCGCGGGGCTGGTCGACGCGGGCAGCTTCCGCGAGATCGGCAAGATTGCCGGCAAAGGGACTTACGACGATGACGGTAAGCTCACCGCGCTCTCGCCCGCGACGCTGATATTCGGGCGCGCTAATATCAATGGGCGCCCGGTCGTCGCCAGCGCCGACGACTTCACCGTGCGCGGCGGCGCGGCCGACGCCTCGATCTCGCGCAAGATGATCCAGTGCGAAAAGATGGCGCACACGCTCAAGATTCCACTGATCCGGATGATCGACGGGACCGGCGGGGGCGGCTCGGTCAAGACGCTCGAAACGATCGGCGCGACGTACATTCCAGCGGTGCCGGGGTGGAGCGACGTAATCGCCAATCTCGACACGGTGCCGGTGGTCGCGCTCTCGCTCGGGCCGACCGCGGGGCTGGGCGCGGCGCGGGTCGCGGCGAGCCACTATTCGGTGATGGTCAAAGGCCTGTCGCAACTGTTCGCGGCGGGACCGGCGGTGGTCGAGGCGCTGGGCGAGAAGAGCGACAAGGAGAGCCTGGGCGGCAGCGACATCCACACCCGCAACGGCGTGGTCGACGATGAGGTTGCATCCGAGGTCGAAGCATTCGCGCGCGCGCGGCGGTTCCTCTCCTACCTGCCGTCCAGCATCGATGCACTCGCGACACGCACCCCGTGCAGCGATCCCACGGACCGGCGCGACGAAATGCTGATCTCGGCGATCCCGCGCGACGCCCGCCAGACATATTCGATGCGCAAGATCGTCGAGGCGGTGTTCGATGCCGGTTCGGTGTTCGAGATCGGGCGGCTATGGGGCAACGCGGTGATCGCGGCATTCGCGCGGCTCGACGGATGGCCGGTGGCGGTGCTGGCGAGCGACCCCAGTTTCCTTGGCGGATCGTGGGAAGCCAAGACCAGCGAGAAGGCGCAGCGCCTGGTCGAACTCGCCGACAGATTCCGCCTGCCGGTGGTCCACCTCGTCGACAACCCCGGGTTCATGATCGGGCTCGCTGCCGAGACCGCGGGGACGATCCGTTACGGCGTCAATGCAATGAACGCGATCTATCGCGCCAAGGTGCCACTATGCTGCGTGGTGGTGCGCAAGGCTTACGGCATCGCGGGCAGCGCGATGAGCAATGCCGAAGCCTTCCAGTACCGCTTCGCCTGGCCTTCGGGCGACTGGGGCAGCCTGCCTATCGAAGGCGGGATCGAGGTCGCCTACAAGAGCGAGCTCGAAGCGGCGGACGATCCCGCGGCGCATCTCGAGGCGATCCGCAAACGGCTCAACCGCGTTCGCTCGCCGTTCCGCAGCGCCGAGCGCTTCAACGTCGAGGACATCATCGACCCGAGGGATACGCGACCGCTGCTGTGCGAATTCGCCGAGCTGGCGTGGCGGAGCCTGGGCACGGGCTGACTACATCGGGCTGCCCGGACGAGGCGTTCCGCGCGGGTGCAGCCGTTTGAACAAGTGCCCGTGCTCGCTGTAGAGTACCAGCACCAGCGCCAGCAGCCCGCCGCCGAGCAGCGTCAGCGCCAGCGGCAGCGCGGTCCCGTCGAACGCGGCCCCCGCGAGCGCGCCGATCGAGGCGCCGACGACCATCCGCGCGAACGCCTGGAACGACGATGCCGCGCCCGCGATCTCCGCAAACGGCTGCATCGCGATCGAGCCGAAGTTCGCGCCGATGAACCCCACCATGCACATGTTGGCGGCCATCAACGGCATGAATTGCCACAGCGTTTCGTGCCCGGAGGACGCCTGAACCACTTGCAGCGAGGCGATCGCGATGAACGCGAGCAGCGCGAAGTGGCTCACCCGCCGCGCGCCGAATTTCTCGACGATCCGCGAATTGGTGAAATTGGCGATCGCCATCGACCCGGCGCACAGCGCGAACAGCAGCGGGAACAGCTTGCCCGCGCCGAAATGCTCGGCGACGAGTTGCTGCGCGGAATTGATGAACCCGAACAGCCCGCCCATCACCAGCGACGAGCCCGCGACATAGCCGATCGCCGCCCGGGTCCTCGCCGCAAGGACCATGTTGCGGACAATCGCCGCGGGTTCGATCGTCTGGCGAAATTCAGGATGCAGCGTCTCGGGCAGCCGCAGCCAGACCCAGGTGCCCACCGCCACCGCCATCGCGGCCATCCCGGCGAAAATCCAGCGCCAGCTGGCGATCAGCAGCACGCCTTGGCCATAACTCGGCGCGAGCATCGGCACGAGCATGAACACCACCGCTATCGTCGACATCGCGCGCGCCATGCGGTCGCCCGAGAAGCGGTCGCGAATGATCGCGCTGGGCATCACCGCCAGGCCCGCGCTGCCGAGCGCCTGGAGCACGCGCATCGCCAGCAACGCCGAAAAGCTCGTCACCAGCGAACACCCGACCGCAAAGACGATATAGACCGCCAGGCTGACGAACAGCACCGGACGCCGCCCGAACCGGTCCGCCAGCGCCCCGGGAAACAGCGCGGCAAAGCCCGAGGCGAGCAGGAACACGCCGACCACCAACTGCCGCCGGTTGGGATCGGCGACGTGGAGGTCCTGCGCGATCGCGCCGAGTGCGGGCAGCATCGAATCGATGCACAGCGCCTGGAGCGCCATGACCATCGCCATCATCGCAATGAATTCGCCTTCGCGCAGCGCGAACTGCGTGGGCGGTCTGACGGCGCTATCGGGCATCGGGGCGATGCCATGCCGGGGCGAGCGCGTCGTGGCCAGCGCTTTTTGGCTGGGCTAAGGCGGCACGGTGAGCCGCGCACCGCCTGAATTGATCCCCGAGGACGAGGGCGCGGCCGAAGCGTCCGGCGGCCTGCGCAAGATCATCCACGTCGACATGGACGCCTTTTACGCGAGCGTCGAACAGCGCGACGAACCCGAATTGCGCGGGCTGCCGGTCGCCGTCGGCGGCGACGGCCCACGCGGGGTGCTGACCACCTGCAGTTACGAGGCGCGCAAGTTCGGCTGCCGTTCGGCGATGCCTTCCGCCACCGCCAAGCGGCTCTGCCCCGCGCTCATCTTCCGCCGCCCGCGCTTCGATGTCTATTCGGCGGTCTCCAAGCAGATTCGCGAGATTTTCCTCGATTACACTCCGCACGTCGAGCCGCTCAGCCTCGACGAGGCCTTCCTCGACGTGACCGGGGCCCG
>JBBRER010000147.1:0-4567 GCA_038202745.1 Sphingomonadales bacterium | reverse complement strand
TCGACATCGCCTGGGGGACGGCGGTGTCGGCGCTGGCGAGCGGCGTCGGCGCGCTCGCGGTGCGGCATTTCGCGGTGGCGGCGGGGGCCGCCTAGCCTTCGCCGGTCCGCGCCGCTAAGCGGCGGCCATGTCCGAATCTCCACCCGCGATCACCCCCGAGATCGTTGCCGCCCACGGCTTGTCAGAGGATGAGTACGCCCGCGTCCTCCACGCCCTGGGGCGCGAGCCGAACCTGGTCGAACTCGGTATATTCTCGGTGATGTGGTCCGAGCATTGCAGCTACAAGTCGAGCCGGCTGCACCTCAAGAAATTGCCGACCGAAGCGCCGTGGGTGATCTGCGGGCCGGGCGAGAACGCGGGCGTGATCGACATCGGGGATGGTCAAGCCTGCATCTTCAAGATGGAGTCGCACAACCACCCGAGCTACATCGAGCCGTATCAGGGCGCGGCGACGGGCGTCGGCGGCATCCTGCGCGACGTGTTCACGATGGGCGCGCGCCCGATCGCGAACCTCAATGCGCTGCGGTTCGGCAATCCCGATCACCCGAAGATGAAGCACCTCGTCCAAGGCGTGGTCGCGGGGATCGGCGGCTACGGCAACTGCGTCGGGGTGCCGACCGTCGGCGGCGAGACCAATTTTCACCCTAGCTACGACGGCAACATCCTCGTCAACGCGATGACCGTGGGCGTCGCCGATGCCGACAAGATTTTCTATTCGGCCGCGACCGGCCTCGGCAATCCGATCGTCTACGTCGGGAGCAAGACCGGGCGCGACGGCATCCACGGCGCGACGATGGCGAGCGCCGAGTTCGACGAGAATTCGGATGAGAAGCGCCCGACGGTCCAGGTCGGCGATCCGTTCACCGAGAAGCTGCTGATCGAAGCCTGCCTCGAGCTGATGGCGACCGACGCGATCGTCGCGATCCAGGATATGGGCGCAGCGGGGCTGACCTCGTCAAGCGTCGAGATGGCGAGCAAGGGCGGCGCTGGGCTAAGGCTGAACATGAACGCGGTGCCTGTCCGCGAAGACGGGATGACGCCGTACGAGATGATGCTGAGCGAGAGCCAAGAGCGGATGCTCATGGTGCTCAAGCCTGGGCGCGAGCCCGAGGCCGCGGCGATCTTCCGCAAGTGGGAGCTCGATTTCGCGGTTATCGGCGAGGTTACCGATACGGAGCACATGGTGCTCGAATGGAACGGCGAGGTGGTCGCCGATATTCCCCTGGGCCCGCTTGCCGACGATGCGCCGCTCTATGACCGGCCCCATCTTTCGCAGGCGGAATACAAGGTCTGGGCGCAGGTCAAACCGCTCTGCGAGATTCCCGAAAGCACCGATATCGGCGCCGATCTGCTCAAGCTGATGGCCTGCCCCGACCTTGCCAGTCGCCGCTGGATCTGGGAGCAGTACGACAGCCAGGTCGGCGCCGACACGCTGCAGAAATCGGGCGGCGACGCCGCGGTGGTCCGCATCCACGGCACGCGCAAGGCGTTGGCGATGACCACCGACTGCACCCCGCGCTATTGCTACGCCGATCCGTATGAGGGCGGCAAGCAGGCGGTCGCCGAGGCCTACCGCAACCTTTGCGCGGTGGGCGCGAGGCCGCTGGCGGTGACCAACTGCCTCAACTTCGGCAGTCCCCAGCGGCCCGAGATCATGGCGCAGATAGTGGGCTGCCTCGAAGGCATGGGCGAAGCCTGCCGCGCGCTAGATTTCCCCATCGTGAGCGGGAACGTCAGCCTCTACAACGAGAGCAAGGCGACCGGCGGCGGCAGCGCGATCCTGCCCACGCCCGCCATCGGCGGGGTCGGGCTGATCGACGATTACGAGCGGATGGCGACGATTGGGTTCAAGGCGGAAGGTGAGGCGATTATCCGTTTGGGCTTTCTCGTGGGAGAGCTTGGCCAATCGCTTTGGCTTCGCGAATTGCATGGACGTTCCGACGGTTCACCCCCGTGGATATCGTTGGAATATGAACGGGAGGCCGCCGACCTTATCCGCGCGTTGATAACGGACGGAACGGTCACAGCTGTGCACGATGTCGCCGATGGCGGGGTCATCGTCTCCGTCACTGAAATGGCGCTCGCTGGCGGTATAGGCGCAGATTTGGTGCACTCGCTCTGGAACCAAGAGAATTTGTGGCAGGAAGTGTGGTTTGCAGAGGATCAGGGCCAATACATCTGCACCACCCGGGACGCACAACGCGTGCAAAGGCTCGCGCACGACGCGGGCGTCCCTTGCGAGCTAATCGGGTTTACGGACGGAACGGCAATTCGTTGGAAAGAGTCGAGTTCTGTTCCCCTCGCCGACCTCCGCGCCGCCAACGAACGCTTCTTCCGCGAGTGGATGGACGACTGACGAGCATTGCGGTGCGCATCAAAAGATGCTAGTTTTGATGCATGCGCACCACGATTACTCTCGACGATGATGTCCTTGCCGCCTTGCGCGAGTCCACGGGCATTCGCGAAACCAGCGCACTGGTTCGCAAAGCGCTGGTGGAGATGCGTCAGCGCGAAGCCGGCCGTCTTCTCGCCTCGCTCAAGGGCAGCATGCCCGATTTCGGGGAAGTTCCGGTCCCACGCCGGCGGCCACCGAATTTCACCAATCCGTGATCATCGTCGATACGTCCGTCTGGATCGACCACCTTCGTGGCATCGATTCCCCGTTGGATGATATTCTCGGTTCGGGTTCGGAACTCCTGCATCCGTTCGTTTACGGTGAGTTGCTGTTGAACGGGCTGCCAACGCGAGGTTCTTTTGCCGAGCGCTTGCTTGGCCTGAGGCCGGCACCGGTCGCGGCTCCATCGGACGTCGCCGCATTTATCCTCTGGGCCAAGCTCGCCGGAACTGGCGTCGGGTACGTCGATGCCCATCTGTTAGTGTCCGCGAAGCTGCTCGCGGGCGGCACGATCATGACCAACGACAACAGTCTCGCTGAGCAAGCCGGGCGCCTTGGCATGGCCTACGCGCCGTGATCGCAGGCTATTCGGGGACGCCGCTGGCGAAGAAGCTGTCGCTCAAGCCGGGGCTCACCGCGTGGTTTCATGCGATGCCCGACAACGTTCGCGCCGAGATTGGCGATGTCGGGCTCGCCGAACGCGCAACAGCGGAGCCAGGCATCGATGCCGCGCATGTGTTCGTGACCGAACGGGCCGAACTCGAACGCCTGCTGGCTGATTTGCGGCCCAAGCTCGCGCCTGCCGGGCTCATCTGGGTCAGCTGGCCCAAAAAGGCCTCTAAAGTCCCGACCGACGTCACCGAGGACACGATCCGCGACGTGTGCCTGCCGATGGGCTATGTCGATGTGAAGGTGTGCGCGGTCGACGAAACCTGGTCGGGCCTCAAGCTGGTGATCCGCAAGGAGTTGCGATGAGCAAGGGCACGATCCGCATTGGCGTCGGCGGGTGGAGCTACGCCCCTTGGCGCGGTTTGTTTTATCCCGTGGGCCTGCCCCAGAAGCGCGAGCTCGAACATGCCGCGCAGCACCTTACCGCGATCGAGATCAACGCGACGTTCTACGGCCGGCAAAAGCGCGAAAGCTTCGAGAAATGGGCCGCGGCCGCGCCCACGGGGTTCAAGTTCAGCGTCAAGGCGTCGCAATATGCCACTGCGCGCAAGCTGCTGGCCGAGGGTGGAGAATCGATCGCCAAGTTCCTCGAACAAGGCTTCGTCGCGCTCGGCGACCGCCTTGGGCCGATCCTGTGGCAATTCCGCGCGACCAAGGCGTTCGAGCGCGACGACTTCGCGCGCTTCCTCGATCTGATCCCCGACGCGGTCGAAGGCGTTCCGCTGCGCCACGCGCTCGAACCGCGGCACGAGAGCTTTCGCGATCCGGCGTTCACCGCGCTGGCCAAGGCGCGCAACATGGCAATCGTGCTTGCCGATGCCGACAAGTACCCCGAGATCGACGAGCCGACCGCGAATTTCGTTTACGCCCGCCTCCAACGCTCGGTCGACGAGTGCGACACCGGCTACGACGCTGCCGCTCTCGACCGCTGGGCTAAGCGCGCGCAGGCATGGTCGGCGCAAGGCCGCGACGCTTACCTGTTCTTTATTTCAGGCGCGAAGCACCGCAATCCGGCCGCGGCGCAAGCGCTGATCGCGCGTTTGTAACGCGCCAAGGATTCGCGGCATGAATCTCCCGCCATCGCAGCCTTATCCGCACTTGCCGCCGCTCAGCGACGCCGAGCGCGTAGCGCGCGCGGCGTCGGCTTACGAACGTTTGCGAACGCGCCGCACCTGCCGTTTCTTCAGCCCCGCGCCGGTTCCGCGCGCGGTCATCGAGCAAGCGCTGCTCGCGGCCGGAACCGCGCCGTCGGGCGCAAATCATCAGCCGTGGCATTTCGTGGCGATCTCCTCGCCCGCGATCAAGCGCGAGATTCGCGCCTTCGCCGAAGACGAGGAGCATGCATTCTACGCGGGCAAGGCGGGCGCCGAATGGCTCGAATCACTGGCGCCGCTCGGCACCGACGAGGTCAAACCTTATCTCGAAACCGCGCCGTGGCTGATCGCGGTGTTCGGGCAACGGCGCGGCGGGCTCGATCCGGGCGACAACCGGCAGAACTACTAT
>JBBRER010000146.1:0-4588 GCA_038202745.1 Sphingomonadales bacterium | reverse complement strand
TCGCCCCCGCGATTGGCTTGCCAACACCGGCCCGCCCCCCCGGCCCAGCCCCCCGTAGCATATCCTGTGGGTGCCCGGGCCGGGGGAGCGGGCCGGTGTTGCATCCAGCCGTGAGGCGGAAAACATTGCGCGGTCGTGGCGCGAGATTATAGCCGCGCGTCATGCGCAGCGCGACAATCGCCCGGAAAACGAACGAAACCGATATTCTGGTCGAATTGAACCTCGACGGTAGGGGCGCTTACGACGTCGCCACGGGGATCGGCTTTCTCGACCATATGATCGAGCAGTTCAGCCGTCATTCGCTGATCGACCTGACGTGCCGGATCGAGGGCGACCTCCACGTCGATCAGCATCACACGACCGAGGATAGCGCGCTCGCTATCGGCCAGGCGATTACCCAGGCGCTCGGCGACAAGGCCGGGATCGGGCGTTACGGCGCGGCTTATTCGCCGATGGACGAGACGCTGAGCCGCGTCGCGCTCGACATCTCGGGGCGGCCGTTCCTCGTGTGGAACGCGGCGTTCACCCCGCCGCGGCTGGGTGAGATGGACACCGAACTGATCGAGCACTGGTTCCACTCGGTCGCGCAGGCCGCCGGGATCACGCTTCACGTCGAGCTGCTGTACGGCGCGAACAACCATCACATCGCCGAGAGTATCTACAAGGGCTTCGCCCGCGCGATGCGCCAGGCGGTGAGCCTCGATCCGCGCAAGGACGGCGCGATCCCGAGCACGAAAGGTGTGCTAGGTGGCTGAGGTGATCGCCCTCGTCGATTACGGCGCGGGCAATCTCTATTCGGTCGCCAATGCGTTGAAAGCGGCCGGAGCCGGCGGCGTCAGCATCACCTCCGATCCATCGGTGGTCCGCGCCGCCGATCGGATCGTGCTTCCCGGCGTCGGCAGCTTTCGCGCCTGCGCCGAAGGGCTGCGCGCGATTGCGGGGATGGAGGAGGCGCTGACGGAGCGCGTCCGCGTCGGCGGCGCGCCGTTCCTCGGCGTCTGCGTCGGAATGCAGTTGCTCGCCACGAACGGAGTCGAGCACGGCGCGACCCCCGGCCTCGGCTGGATCGCGGGGGAAGTCCGCGCGATCGAACGCACCGATCCCGCGATTAAAATTCCCCACGTGGGCTGGAACGACGTCCAGACGCTCCCCCATGCGAGCGGACCGATCGAGCCGGGCGAGGCCTACTTCCTCCATTCGTTTCACTTCGTGCCCAATGATGGCCGGACCATCGCAGCGATGACCGACCACGGCGGCGGGCTGGTCGCGGCGGTCGCCGACGGCACAGTGCTCGGGGTCCAGTTCCACCCCGAAAAGAGCCAGGCCTACGGCCTGTCGCTACTGTCGCGCTTTCTCGAGTGGAACCCGTGATCGTCTTCCCCGCCATCGATCTCAAGGCCGGCCAGGTCGTGCGGCTGGCCGAAGGCGACATGGCGCGCGCGACGGTTTACGGCGACGATCCCGCGGCGCAGGCGCTGGTCTTCGCCGAGGCGGGATCGCAGTTTCTTCATGTCGTCGATCTCGACGGTTCGTTCGCCGGGCGGGCGGAGAACCGCACAGCGGTCGAGGCAATCGTCGAGGCATTTCCGGGTCACGTCCAGCTCGGCGGCGGGATCCGCGATGCCGCGGCGGTGGCGGGATGGTTCGAACTTGGCGTGTCGCGGATCGTGATGGGCACCGCCGCGCTGGGCGACCCGCAGTTCGTCAAGGACATGGCGCGCGAATGGCCCGGCGGGATCGTCGTCGCGGTCGATGCCAAGGACGGCATGGTCGCCACCCAGGGCTGGGCCGAAGTCAGCGACGTTGCGGCCGCCGACCTTGCCCGCCGGTTCGAGGATGCGGGCGTCGCCGCGCTGCTGTTCACCGACATCGGCCGCGATGGCTTGCTCGAGGGGTGCAACATCGATGCAACCCTGGGGCTGGCGCGGCGGGTGGACATTCCGGTGATCGCTTCGGGCGGGGTCAAAGGGCTCGACGACATCCGCATGCTCGCGCTCCATGCCGATGAGGGCATCGAAGGCGTGATCATCGGGCGCGCGCTGTACGACGGACGGCTCGACCTCGCCGCGGCAATTACGATGGCAAACCGCGCATGACCGTCCGCATCCGCGTCATTCCCTGCCTCGACGTGCGTGACGGGCGCGTGGTCAAGGGGGTGAACTTCGTCGATCTGAAGGACGCGGGCGATCCGGTCGAGCAGGCGCGCGCTTACGACGCGGCGGGTGCGGACGAACTGTGCTTCCTCGACATTTCCGCCAGCCACGAGGGCCGTGCAACGCTGCTCGATGTCGTGCGCCGCACTGCGGAGGTATGCTTCATGCCGCTGACCGTGGGCGGCGGGGTGCGCTCTGCCGACGATGCGCGCGCACTGCTGCTCGCCGGCGCGGACAAAGTTGCGGTCAATTCCGCGGCGGTCGAGCGGCCCGAGGTCGTCGCCGAGATCGCCGCGCGGATGGGCAGTCAGTGCGTGGTCGCGTCGGTCGACGCGCGGAAGATCGGCGGCGGCTGGGAGATATTCACCCACGGCGGGCGCCGCGCGACCGGGATCGACGCGGTTGCGCACGCGGTTCGGCTTGCCGAACTCGGTGCAGGTGAGCTGCTCGTGACCTCGATGGACGGCGACGGGACGCAAGCCGGCTACGACCTCGCGCTGACCCGCGCGATTGCGGACCGGGTCTCGGTCCCGGTGATCGCCAGCGGCGGGGTCGGCACGCTCGGCGACCTCGTCGCCGGGGTCACCGAAGGCCACGCCAGCGCGGTGCTCGCCGCCTCGATCTTCCACTTCGGCACACACACCGTGGCGGAGGCGCACACTGCGCTGCGCGCTGCCGGGCTGCCCGCGCGCGGCTGAACTGTCGGATTGGCTGACACCGCGGCGGGTTCGCCCGTGCCCGTTAACCACCGGGCACCGCTCCCGCCCGCCGATCCCGGATCGGGGCACGATGCTTGCGTAAACCATGTCGATGGGGCGGCTCGTTCTTCTCGGCATCGGCATCGCGGCAATCGCCAGCCCGGCGTGGGCGCAAGCCACGCAAGTCTCCGAGCCGTCCGACCTGGCGCTGTTCGCGCTCGGGGTGATCGGCATCGTGATCGGACGCCAAGCGGCTCGCCGCAAGCCTTGACCACGCCGGTCGTGCGCCGCATGCCGCGCGCCATGGACGACACGCTCAGCCGCCTCGCCGCCACAATCGCCGCGCGCCGCACCGCCGATCCGGCGGCAAGCTGGGTGGCAAAGCTCAACGCTGGCGGCCTTCCCCTGATAGCGCGCAAGTTCGGCGAGGAAGCGATCGAGACCATTGTCGCCGCGCTCTCCGGCACCCCGGAGCAACTCACCGCCGAAGCCGCCGACACGCTGTTCCATCTGCTCGTCCTGCTCGACGCCAAAGGTGTGCCGTTCGCCGACGTCCTCGCCGAACTGGAACGCCGCGAAGGCGCCTCGGGCACGGCCGAGAAGGCCGCGCGCTGACGATGCCGATCGACGCCACGCTCGCTTACGACGATCAAAACGTCTTCGCCAAAATCCTCCGCGGCGAGATTCCGTGCCGCACGGTCTACGAGGACCAGTGGGCGCTCGCCTTCGACGATATCGCCGCGCAGGCTCCGGTTCACGTGCTGGTGATCCCCAAAGGCGCCTACGTCAGCTGGGACGATTTCTCCGCGCGGGGAACCGAGGCCGAGCTCGCCGGGTTCGTCCGCGCGGTCGGGCAAGTCGCGCGCGATCTCGGGCTGCCCGCGCCCGGCTACCGCCTGCTCGCCAACGTCGGCGCGCACGGCCATCAGGAAGTCGCGCACCTCCACGTCCACTTGTTCGGCGGGCGGTCATTGGGGCCGATGCTCGCGCGGTAGCCGGCGGGGGCCGGGAGCCCGAAGGAGATTGTTTCGCGCGCGGGCGCGACCTCGCAAAGGAGAAGCGGCATGGCCCAAGCTTGGTGGAACGATACGCTGATCGCGCGGAGCGACGATATCGTCACGGTCGAAAGCAACGCCTATTTCCCGCTGGCGGCGGTGACGGCGGGCGTGCTGAAGGCCAGCGCGACGACCAGCGTGTGCCCGTGGAAGGGCACCGCGCGCTACTACACGGTTGTGGCGGGCGGGGCCGAGAACCCCGACGCGGCCTGGTATTATCCCGAGCCCAAGGAAGCGGCGCAGCAGATCGCCGGGCGCGTGGCGTTCTGGAAGGGCGTTGCGGTGCGGTGACGAGCCCGCGCATCCTCGTCGATGCCGACGCCTGCCCGGTGAAGGAGGAAATCTACAAAGTCGCCTTCCGCCGCCAGGTGCCGGTCGCCGTGGTCAGCAACATGCGGCTGCGCGTGCCCGACCACCCGTTGATCGAGCGCGTCACGGTGTCGGACGCGTTCGGCGCGGCGGACGACTGGATCGCGGACGCGGCCCGGCCACGCAGCGTGGTCGTCACCGCCGACATCCTGCTCGCCGACCGCTGCCTCAAGGCCGGCGCCGTTCGGGAAGGCGGATAGGTCGCGGTTTTTGCAGGCGCTGGATGAGGTGCTGGTGCGGTTGGGGCGGTGAGGTTGCATAGGGATCGCGCTGATCGAGGAATGCCGCCGCCACCCGTTCAAGGGCACCGGCA
>JBBRER010000145.1:0-4688 GCA_038202745.1 Sphingomonadales bacterium | reverse complement strand
GCGCGGCGTGTCTCGACTTCGCTCGACACGAACGGGGTTGGGATGATTCTGACAAACACGGGTCTTTGCTAGGTGCAGCTGCGCGCGCCCGCGATCGTCTGCGCGGTCCGCGCGCATGGCGAAACCGCCGCGATCGTCCGCCTGCTGACCGCCGATCACGGGCTCGTTGCTAGCTATGTCGCGGGCGGGCGCGGGCGGTTGCTGCGCCCGGTGCTGATCCCGGGCAACGTAGTCGAAGCCGAGATCAGGGCGCGTTCGGACAGCCAGCTGCCGTTCGCGCGGCTCGAGCTCGTGACCAGCCGGGGGCCGTGGCTGACCGAGCCGCTTCCCGCGGCGGCTATCGCCTGGGCGACCGCGCTGACGGCGACCGCGCTCGCCGAGCGCCAGCCGCATCCTGAGATTTACGATGCGCTGGGCGCGCTGCTCGATGCGATCTGCCATGCGCCCGCCGCGCGCGGCTGGCTGCCGGGCATGCTGTCATACGAAGCGCTGTTGCTGCGCGAGCTCGGCTATGGCCGCCCGCCGCGGGTCCCCGCCGATGCAAGTCTTCCGGCGCAGCTCGCTGCGTTCGACGCGCTGGCGGCGCCGATCGAGCGCTACCTGCTTGCCGACCGGCGCGGCGATGTTATGGGGGCGCGCCGCATGCTGCGCGAGCGGCTGGCGCGAATCTGACGGGGCGGGGCAGATGAAAATTGCGGTATTTCCCGGCGACGGGATCGGCCCCGAAGTCACGCGCGAGGCGGTGCGGGTGCTCGAGGGGCTGCGCCTGCCGGGGCTGTCGCTCATCGAAGGCGATGTCGGCGGCGTGGCTTACAAGCACTACGGTCATCCGCTTCCGCCCGAGACGCTCGCCGCCGCACATGCCGCCGACGCTATCCTGTTCGGCGCGGTCGGCGATCCCGAGTGCGACGCGCTCGAACGGCACTTGCGCCCCGAACAGGCGATCCTTGGGCTGCGCAAAGGGCTGGGGCTGTTTGCCAACTTGCGTCCAGCTAAGTTTTTCAACGGCTTAGAAGACGCTTCTGCGCTTCGGCCCGAAGTCGTTTCGGCGATCGACCTGCTGATCGTGCGCGAACTCAATGGCGACGTTTACTTCGGCGAGAAGGGCACGAAGACGCTTCCCGATGGCCGCCGTCAGGGCTGGGACCTGATGAGCTATGCCGAGGACGAAGTGCGCCGCATCGCGCATGTCGGCTTCCGCGCGGCGCGCGGGCGGCGGGGCAAGCTGTGCTCGGTCGACAAGGCCAACGTGCTCGAAACCTCGCAGCTGTGGCGCGATGTCGTGACCGAAGTGCACCGCGACTATAGCGACGTTGCACTCGCCCATATGTACATCGACAACGCAGCGATGCAGCTGGTTCGCAACCCCGGCCAGTTCGACGTGATCGTCACCGGCAACTTGTTCGGCGACATCCTCTCCGACCAAGCCAGCATGTGCGTCGGCTCGATCGGCCTGCTCGCCTCGGCCGCGCTGGGGGAGGGAACCAAGGGTCTGTACGAGCCGATCCACGGCAGCGCGCCCGACATCGCCGGGCAGGATAAGGCCAACCCGATGGCGGCGATACTTTCGGTGGCGATGATGCTGCGCCACTCGTTCGCCATGGCGGCGGAAGCCGCGCGGATTGAAGCTGCGGTCGCGGCGACGCTGACCGCCGGAGTGCGCGGCGCGGACCTCGGCGGAAGCGCGGGCACTCGACAAATCGGCGACGCGGTGCTGGAGCGGCTGGGATGAGCGCCGAACTCGCCCCCCTCGAACTCGCAATCGTCTTGCCCACGCTCAACGAGCGCGGAAACTTGCGCAAGCTGGTCGATCGCCTCGCCGCCGCGCTTCAGGGCATCGCGTGGGAGGCGATCATCGTCGATGACGACAGCGCCGACGGCACCGCCGACGAAGCCCGCGCGATCAGCCTCGAAGACCCGCGCGTCCGCGTCATTCAGCGGATCGGGCGGCGCGGGCTCGCCTCCGCGGCGATCGAGGGAATGTGCGCGACCGCGGCGCCGCAAGTCGCGGTGATGGACGCCGACCACCAGCACGATCCGGCGCTGCTGCCCGGAATGCTGCGCGCCGTCGCGGGGGGCGAATACGATCTCGCTTACGCCAGCCGATTCGCCGAAGGCGCGAGCACCGAGGCTTGGGGCCGGCCCGACCGGGTCAAAGCCTCTGGCTTCGCCAACAGCCTCGCCCGCCGGGTCACCGGGGTTACGCTCAGCGACCCGATGAGCGGCTATTTCCTGCTCCGTACCGATACCTTGCGCAGGGATGCGCACCGGCTTTCGGGGGTGGGTTTCAAGATCCTCCTCGACATCCTCGCGACAGTCGAGGCGCCGCTGCGAGTCAAGGAATTCCCGCTGCTCTTCGCCGCGCGCGACCAAGGCGAATCGAAGCTCGACCGGACGGTCGTGTTCGAATTCCTGATCGGACTTTACGACAAGTGGCTGGGGCGGATCATCCCGACGCGCTTCGCGCTGTTCGGCACCGTCGGGGCGCTCGGCGTGCTGGTCCAACTGGCGGCGCTATGGGTGTTCCTCCACGGCGTGCTCGGCGAGCGGTTCATCGTCGGGCACTGGTCGCAGGACACCGCGTTCAACATCGCCAACACGCTCGCCGCGGTCGTCGCGATGACGTTCAACTTCGTGCTCAACAACGAGCTGACATATGCCGACAAGCGCCTGCGCGGGTTCCTCCCGCTGGTTCGCGGCTGGGCCAAGTTCGCGCTCACATGCTCATTGGGTCTGCTTACCAATGTCGGCTCGGCCGCGGCATTGAAGACGATGGGGTTCCACGCGATCGTCGCGGTTATCGCCGGGATCGTGCTCGGCTCGGTGTGGAATTTCGCGCTCAGCTCGAAGTTCGTCTGGGGAAAATACTAGTCGGTCGATTGCGCGGTTGCCCGTGCGACATTTCCGGTTAGCGTCAAGCAACGAACACATGTCCAAGGGGTCCAATCCATGCGCCGTCTTCTCGCCGCGCTCGCGCTGAGCGCCATGCCTGTCGCCGTCTTCGCCCAAGCTGCCGCCGATCCCAACCAGTGGCTCGAGGAGTGGACCACCCCGCGCGTCATGGACTGGGTCAATGCCCACAACGCCACGACGGTCAAGCGGCTCACCGCCGATCCGCGCTACCAGACGATTTACGACGAGGCGCTGGCGATCGCCGGGGCCAAGGATCGCATCCCCGCGCCTGCGTTCGTCAATGGGCAGATCTACAACTTCTGGCAGGACGCCGATCATTTGCGCGGCGTCTGGCGCAAGACCACGCTCGCCGATTACCGCACCGCGGCGCCGCACTGGCAGACCGTGCTCGATATCGACGCGCTGGGCAAAGCCGAGGGCAAATCGTGGGTGTTCAAGGGCGCGCAGTGCCTCCAGCCCGAGCAGCGGTTGTGCCTGGTTTCGCTCTCCGACGGCGGCGAGGACGCGGTCGAAGTGCGCGAATTCGATCTTGCCACGGGCAAGTTCGTCGCCGGCGGTTTCCATCTTCCGCGCGGCAAGCACGATTTCGCCTGGGAAGACGCCAACCACCTACTCGTCGCCACCGACTGGACGGGCAGCGAGCTGACCACGTCGGGCTACCCTTACGTGATTAAGCGGCTGGCGCGCGGAACGCCGCTGGCGCGCGCGACCGAGCTGTTTCGCGGCCAGAAGAGCGACGTCGGCGCGGGCCCGGCGGTGCTGCACGACGGACAGGGCCGCACGCTCGCGCTGATCCAGCGCAACGTCGATTTCTTCCACACGCAGAGCTTCATCGTCGGCGCGAAGGGCGCGACGCGGCTCAACGTGCCCGAGAAAGTCTCGGTCAGCGATCTCGTCGCGGGGCGCGTGATCCTCAAGCTCGACGAGGCGTGGCCCGCCGCCGGGCCGAAGTTCGTCGCGGGCGCGCTCGCCGATGCCGATCTGACCGCGCTCAAGGCCGATCCCGCACACCCGCGGGCTTCGCTGATCTGGACCCCGGGGCCGCGCGATTCGCTCGAAGGCGTGAGCTCGACGCGCGACCGTCTGCTGCTCTCGACGCTCGACAACGTCCGCGGCAGGGCGCTCGCCCTGGCCCCGAAGAAGGGCGGCGGCTGGACACAGACGCGCCTCGCGCTGCCCGATAATCTGACGGTGGGTTACGGCTCGGCGGATTCGCGCTCGGACCTGGCGTTCGTCAACACCGCCGGGTTCATCGACCCGAGCGCGCTGTATATTGCCGACGGCGCCACCGGGCGCGTGACTCGGCTCAAGAGCCTGCCCGCCAAGTTCGACGCGTCCAACCTGCAAGTCGAGCAGCTCGCCGCGACTTCGACCGACGGCACCAAAATCCCGTACTTCATCGTTCACCGCAAGGGCGTGAAGATGGACGGCTCTACCCCGACGTTGCTCAATGCCTACGGCGGCTTCCAGGTCAGCGAGACCCCGTTCTATTCGGGCGTCACCGGCAAGATCTGGCTCGAGCGCGGGGGCGCGTTCGTGCTCGCCAACATCCGCGGCGGGGGCGAGTTCGGCCCGGCGTGGCATGAGGCCGGGCTCGGGGCCAAGCGCCAGATTGTCTATGATGATTTCGCTGCGGTCGGGCGCGATCTGATCGCCACCAAGGTCACCAGTCCGCGCCGCCTCGGAATTCGCGGCGGCTCCAATGGCGGACTGCTGATGGGCGTTCAATTCACCCAGCATCCCGAACTGTGGAATGCGGTGGTGATCGACATTCC
>JBBRER010000144.1:0-4926 GCA_038202745.1 Sphingomonadales bacterium | reverse complement strand
CGATGCCGTCCTCGCGCTGGCGGTCTTTCGCCACGGCGAACTGGCCGCCAACCGTCCCGATGTGGCCGGCGGCACGCTCTCGTTCGCCCGTTTTGCCGAAGCGATGGCGCGGATCGACGCCGCGCTCGCGCCCGGCGGATGGATCGCGCTGGCACACCCAGTTCTCGTTCGCTCAATTGCCGTGCGCGGGAAATTACGAGCCCGATGGGGCGCTCAGCGAAAATCCCGATGTGTTCTACGGCGCCGACGACCGGCGGATCGACGATCCGCTCGCGCAGCCGCAGCTGTGGCGCAAGCGCGGGTAGCGTTCAGCTCTTGCCGACGACACTTTCGGGCAAGTCGGTCCCGAACACGCGCTGGTAGTATTCGGCGACGAGCATCCGTTCGGTCTCGTCGCATTTGTTGAGGAACGACAGGCGGAAGGCAAAGCCCGCGTCCTTGAAGATCGCGGTGTTCTGCGCCCACGTGATGACGGTGCGCGGGCTCATCACGGTCGAGATGTCGCCGTTCATGAACCCCTGACGCGTCAATTCGGCGACTTTGACCATGTCGGCGACGACCTTGTCCGGGGTGCCGGTGGCCTTGCTCAGGACGATCTGGCTCTCGACTTGCGCGGGCAGGTAATTCAGTCCGACGACGATGTTCCAGCGGTCCATCTGGCCCTGGTTGATCGCCTGGGTGCCGTGGTAGAGCCCGCTGGTGTCGCCGAGCCCGACGGTGTTGGCGGTGGCGAACAGGCGGAACCATGGGTTCGGCCGGATCACCCGGTTCTGGTCGAGCAGCGTCAACTTGCCCTCGGTTTCGAGTACGCGCTGGATCACGAACATCACGTCGGGGCGGCCCGCGTCGTACTCGTCGAACACCAACGCGGTCGGGGTCTGGAGCGCCCACGGCAGCAGGCCTTCTCGAAACTCGGTGACCTGCAGTCCGTCGCGCAGCACGATCGCGTCGCGGCCGATCAGATCGATCCGGCTGATATGCGCATCGAGGTTGATACGGATGCACGGCCAGTTGAGCCGGGCCGAAACCTGCTCGATGTGGGTCGATTTGCCGGTGCCGTGATAGCCTTGGACCATCACCCGGCGGTTGAATGCGAACCCGGCGAGGATCGCCAGCGTGGTGTCAGCGTCGAAGACATAGCTGTCGTCGCGGTCGGGCACGCGCTCGTCGGCTTCGGAGAACGCCGGAACCTTGAGGTCGACGTCGATCCCGAACACCTCGCGCACGTCCAGTTCGCGGTCGGGCGCGGGCAGGACGGTGCCGGTGCGGCTGTCGGGCTGGATGTTGGGAATGTCGCTCATGGTCCGGGTCCGCCTATACGCGCGGGCAAAGCGCTGCAATAAAGATTGCGTTGCAAAAGGGCGACTCGTCCCGGGGAGAGCTTCGATGAAGATTTACGGATTTCCGCTGTCGCCGTTCGTGCGCAAGGTTCACCTCGCCTGCACCGAAAAGGGCGTGGCGTTCGAGACCGTGCTGACCAACCCGCGCGAGCCCTCGCCCGAATTCCTCGCCGCCAGCCCGTTCCGCAAGATCCCGGCGATGACCGACGGCGACTATTCGCTCGCGGATTCAACCGCGATCGTCACTTATGTCGAGGCCAAGCATCCCGAAAATCCGATCATCCCCGCCGAGCCAAAGGCGCGGGGCAAGGCGATCTGGTTCGAGGAGTTCGCCGACACGATCATGGTCGCCGCGGGCGGCAAGATCGTCTTCAACCGCTTCGTCGGACCCAAGCTGCTCGGCATGCCGGGCGACGAGGAAGTGGCCAAGCAGGGAGAAACCGAACTCGCTCCGCTGCTCGACTATCTCGAAGGCGTGGTCCCGGCGAGCGGCTGGCTGGCTGGCGCCGAGTTCAGCATCGGCGACATCGCGGTCGCCTCAGTCCTGCGCACGCTGTGCTACGTCGACCACGGGCCCAAGGCGGACACGCATCCCGGAATTGCCGCCTGGTATGAACGCGTGACGCAGCGCCCGGCGTGGCAGAGCGTTGCTGCTGCGGAGGACGCACTGCTTCGCGCGCGCACCGCCGCCTGACTTTCTTTCGGGTCTAGTCAGAGGTTTAGGCTTCCCAAGCGAGCAGCGCCCCATGCCGCACTTGCTACATACCGACCAGTCGGTAATGTAGCGCGATGCCGAGTCGCGAAGCCCCTCCTTTCAAGCCAGCGCGCGGCAATGCACGCGGCACGCTGCTCGACGCGGCGCACGCGCTCGTGCGCCGGCAGGGCTGGGCGGCGACCAGCGTCGATCAGCTGTGCGCCGCGGCGGGGGTGACCAAGGGCGCGTTCTTCCACCACTTCGCCACCAAGGATGCGCTCGGCGTTGCCGCCACCGAGCAGTGGACTGAGCGCGCGCGCGAACACATCTTCGGCAACGCCGCGCTGGCCGCGATTGCCGATCCGCTCGACCGCGTATTCGCCCACATCGACTTGCGGCTCGCGCTGATCGACGGTCCGGCGGAGGACTTTTCGTGCTTCGTCGGGACCGTCGTGCAGGAAGCTTTCGCCACCAGCAGCGCGCTTCGCTTCGCGAGCGGCGCGAGCATGACCACATATGCGGAACGCTTCGCCGAGGACATCCAGCAGGCCATCGACGTCCATGGCATTGCCGGACAAACATCCGCGTTGAGCCTCGCCTACCATGTCCAGACGGTGCTCCAGGGCGCCTTCGTCCTGGCCAAGGCGAAAGGCGATGCGGCGATCGCGCGCGAAAGCGTCGCCCATCTGAAACGTTACGTCGAAATGCTGTTCGAGAGAGGAAACTGACACATGCCCGTCGATCCCAAGGCCGAAATCGAAGTCACCGCTTATTGCTGGGTGCCCCCGATGGCGCGCGGACACGTCAAGGATATGCGGGTGCGCTGGGCACTCGAAGAAATCGGCTTGCCCTATCGCGTTCGGTTTTTCGGCGGCGCGGGCGGCGGCAAATCGCCCGAACATCTCGCCGACCAGCCGTTCGGGCAAGTGCCGGTATACAAGGAAGGCGGCCTGACGCTGTTCGAATCGGGCGCAATTCTCATCCATATCGGTGAAAAGGACGAAATCCTGCTGCCACGCGACACCGCGGGGCGCGCGCGAGCGATCGGCTGGGCGCTGGCGGCGCTCAACAGCATCGAGCCGATGACGCAGATGCTGTTCGTGATGGGCTATGTGTCGGAAGGGACGGACTGGTCGGAAGCGGGCAAGGACGCCGTTCGCCCGTTTTCGGAGATGAGGCTGGCTCAGCTGGCGACCGCGCTCGAGAACCGCGAATGGCTCGAGGATCGCTTCACCATCGGCGACTTGTTGATGATCGATGTGTTGCGCTCGGCGCCCGAGCCCGAATTGCTCGCCGCCCATCCCAACCTTGCGGCCTACGTCGAGCGCGGCACCGCGCGACCCGCGTTCAAGCAGGCGCTGGCCGACCAGATGGCGGGCTTCACCGGGTCGCCCCCGCCCGAAATGCAGGCGCGGTTCGGCGAACAAGATCAAGGAGTAGCGGCATGAGTTATATTCAGGGCTTCGTGATCCCCGTGCCCGAGGGAAACAAGGAAAAGTATCGTCAAATGGCCGCCTGGGTCGCGCCGATGTTCGCCGACTATGGCGCGACGCGGACGGTCGAATGCTGGGGCGAGGACATGCCCGACGGCAAGCGCACGGATTTCAAGCGCGCGGTCAAGGCCGAAGCCGGGGAGAAGATCGTGTTCGCCTGGGTATTCTGGCCGGACAGGGCCACCTGCGACGCCGCGGCGGAAAAAATGCAGAGCATGCCGCCTCCCGCCAACGTTCCTTTTGACGCCAAGCGGATGATTTTCGCGGGCTACGATGTAGCGTCAGACAGCGGTGACGGCGGCGCATTCGGGTACATCGACGGCATGGTCGGCGTCGTGCCGAACGACAAGCGCCAGGCATTTATCGATCACGCCGCTTTCATGGACGGTGCGCTCAAAGCCAAAGGCGCGCTGCGCGTCGTCAACGGCTGGGGCGCCGATGTGCCCGACGGCAAGACCACCGATTTCAAGCGCGCGGTCGAGGCGCAGGACGGCGAGACGGTGACGTTCGGGTGGATCGAATGGCCGGGCAAGGCGGCGCACGACAGCGGATGGGGCGCGCTGATGGCCGAAGGAATAATGCAGCAGAATCCGCCAGTGTGGGACGGCCAGCGCGCGATCTTCGGCGGTTTTGCCCCGATCCTCGACACCGATCACGAATAAGGAGAGCGACGATGACCAACCCCGCAGGCAGCTTCATTTGGTACGAGCTGATGAGTACCAACGCCGACGCGTCGAAGGCATTCTACGACAAGGTCGTCGGCTGGACGATCGGAGCCGAAAGCGTCTCGCCCGCGCAGGACTACCGGATGATCGCCCGCTCCGACGGCGGCAACGCGGGCGGCGTGCTCGGCCTCACCCAAGCGATGCGCGATGGCGGAGCCCGGCCGGTTTGGCTCGGCTATCTTTATACGCCCGATGTCGATGCCGCGGTCGCCGCGATCGAAAGCGACGGCGGCGCGGTGCAGATGCCCGCCGCCGACATGCCCGGCGTCGGTCGGATCGCAATGGTGACCGATCCCCAAGGAGCGCCATTCTACCTGATGAACCCGACCCCGCCGCCGGGGATGGAAGGCACGTCGAGCGACGTGTTCTCGGTCGACCGGCCCCAGCACGTCCGCTGGAACGAGCTCGCCACCACCGATCCCGATGCTGCGGTGGCGTTCTACGCAGACCATTTCGGGTGGGCGCAGGAAGGCGAGATGGACATGGGGCCAATGGGCAAATACCGTTTTCTCCAGCATGGCGGCGTGGGGATCGGCGCGGTGATGCCGACGACGCCGGACGCGCCGTCGAGCCAGTGGCGCTATTACATCGGAGTCGACGATATCGACCGCGCCAAGACGGCAGTCGAGAATGGCGGGGGCAAGGTCGTCAGCGGGCCACATGAAATTCCCGGC
>JBBRER010000143.1:0-4965 GCA_038202745.1 Sphingomonadales bacterium | reverse complement strand
GGGTTCGGCGAATTCCCTTGCGCCGTTGCAACAGCGGTGTTGTATTATAGCAACGATGACCCCGCTAACCCACAAGCGCTGGCCTCGCTGGTGGCGGCGTGCACAGATCACGATGCGGCGGGCAAATATATTCGGCGTCATCCTCGGCGTTTCGGTGTTCTCGTTTATCGCGATGACAATCGTCGATGCGATCGCAATCCAGGGGCAGTCGGAAAAATCGCAGTTGATGCCGAGCGGATTGACCGCGACGCTGCTTATCGGAACGCTGGTTCCGGCGATGGCGGTGGTCGTGCTGGTCGGCCGCTGGCTGGCCTTGCAGCGCGCCGCCGAAAGCGCCGGCGGGGGCGGCCAACTCCACGTCCGCTTGGTATTCTTGTTCTCGCTGATCTCGGCGGTTCCGACGCTGATAGTCGTGGTGTTCGCTTCATTCCTGTTCCAGTCGGGGGTCGAGTTCTGGTTCTCGGACAGCTCGCGCGGGCTGCTCGAGAACGCCAACAAGCTCGCCCGCGGCTATTACGAGCAGACGCAGAAGGACATGGAATACGAATCGCTGGCGATGGCCGGGGACATCCGCGATTTCCTCAGCCAGGAACCGATCACGAGCCCGAGCTTCCCCGCATACTACAGCTACCAGATCGTCCACCGGAAGCTGGACGAATCGACGATCCTACAGAAGGGCGCCGACGGCACACTGCACAAGGCCGCATTCGCGCGCGGCGAGAACCCGCTGTCCGAGGAAGTCTCGAACGACGTTCTGCGCAAGCTCGACAGCGGCGAGGCGATCGTGGTCAGCGCCAAGCCCGACAAGATCGAGGCGGTCACGCCGATCGACCGGCGGATCGGGGTGTACCTCTACACCGCGCGCAGTTCCGATCTGCTGTCAGGCCAGCGCGCGTCCAACATCGTACGCGCTTACGATGTGCTGACAACGCGCGCGCGCATTCTCCAGCTGCGCTTTAACATCGCACTGTTCGTGGCCTCGCTGGCGCTGGTCGGTCTCGCGGTGTGGTTCGCGCTGCGCTTTGCCGATCGCCAGGTCAAACCGCTTTACGAACTGGTCTCCGCAGCGCGCGAGGTCGGCAGCGGAAACTTCGCGCTGCGCGTGGAAGGCCGGACCGGCGCGGACGAAATCGGGCTGCTCAACCGCGCCTTCAACCGGATGACCGCGCAGCTCGAACGTCAGACGCGGGCGCTGGTCGCCGCCAACCAGCAACTCGACGAGCGCCGCGCATTCATCGAAGCTGTGCTCGAATCGGTAACTGCCGGGGTGATTTCGCTCGACCGGGACGGCGAGATCCAGCTGATGAACGGTTCGGCCCAGAAGCTGCTGTTCGACCGGCGCGGCCCGGCGCCGGTGGGGACGCGCCTCGCTGACATCGCCCCGCCGCTCGCCGCGGTGCTCGATGCGCACGACGATGGCGGGATTGTCCAATACTCGAAGGGCGGTGAGTTGCTGACATTGGCGGTCAAGGCGACCGAACGGCGGCAGGGCGGACATGTGCTGACATTCGAGGACATCACCCGCCAGCTGGTCGATCAAAGGCAGGCCGCTTGGTCCGACGTCGCGCGGCGGATCGCGCATGAGATCAAGAACCCGCTGACTCCGATCCAGCTCGCGACCGAACGCCTTAGCCGCCGTTATCGCAAGCACATCACCGCCGATCCCGAACTGTTCGAGGAACTGACCAGCACGATCATCCGCCAGGTCGGCGACCTCAGGAAGATGGTCGATGAATTCTCCTCATTCGCGCGGCTCCCCAAGCCGGTGTTCCGCGGCGAGGACCCGGTCGATCTGGCGAGGCAGGCGCTATTCCTGCAGGAGGTAGCGCGGCCCGATATCGACTTTGCGTTCGCCTCGGACGACGAGGTCGGGATCGTTGCCTGCGACCGTCACCAGTTTGGCCAGGCGATGACCAACGTGCTCAAGAACGCGGTCGAGGCGATCGAGGCACGGCAGAAGACTGCCGATGCCGATTACCGCGGGAGAATAGAGGTGGCGCTGGCCCACACATCCGAAGATGTCGAAGTGACCATCGCCGACAACGGCGTGGGCCTGCCGCAGGATCGCGAGCGGATCGCCGAGCCTTATGTCACGACGCGCGAGAAGGGCACCGGGCTCGGGCTCGCGATCGTCAAGAAGATTGTCGAGGAGCACGGGGGAGACATGTCCTTCACTGCCAACGATCCCGCCGGCACGATTGTCTGCCTGAGGTTCGCGCGCGATCCCGCCGCGCATCAACGGCCGCAGGAAGCCGCGGAATGATTCACTTGAGGAACACCTGATGGCGCTCGATATCCTTGTCGTCGACGATGAGCGCGACATTCGCGATCTCGTCGCCGGCGTGCTCAGCGACGAGGGGTACGAATGCCGCACTGCGGGCGACAGCACCACCGCGCTCGAACGAATCGACGAACGCCGGCCGAGTCTCGTCCTGCTCGATGTCTGGCTCCACGGTAGCCCGATGGACGGATTGGAAGTGCTCGACGCGATCAAGGCGCGTGAGCCCGAACTGCCGGTGATCATCTTCTCGGGCCACGGCAACATCGACACCGCGGTTTCGGCGATCGGGCGCGGGGCGATGGACTTCATTGAGAAACCGTTTGAGGCCGAGCGCCTGCTCATGCTGGTTGCCCGCGCGACCGAGACCGAGCGCTTGCGGCGCGACAACGCGCGATTGCGCGAAGGTTTCGCGATCGCCGACGAATTCACCGGCAATTCGAGCGCGATCAACCAGATTCGCGCCACGCTCAAGCGCGTCGCCAACACCGGCAGCCGGCTGTTGATCACGGGGCCCGGCGGATCGGGCAAGGAAGTCGCCGCGCGGTTGCTCCACAGCTGGAGCCCGCGCGCGGCGCACGCCTTCGTCACGGTCAATTCGGCGCGGATCACGCCCGAGCGGTTCGAGCAGGAGCTGTTCGGTGAGGAATCCGGGGGCAAGCTGGTCCGCGCTGGGCTGCTCGAGATGGCCGACGGCGGCACGCTTTATCTCGACGAGGTGGCGGACATGCCGCTTTCGACGCAGGCGCGAATCTTGCGCGTGCTGACCGAGCAGGCATTCGTCCGTGTCGGCGGCAATCGTCAGATCCGCGTCGATGTGCGAGTGGTGTCCTCGACCGCGCGCGACCTCGAGCGCGAGATCTCCGAGAGGCGGTTCCGCGAAGACCTGTTCTACCGGCTCAACGTCGTGCCGGTGAACCTGCCGTCGCTGGCCGACCGGCGCGAGGACATCCCCTCGCTCGTCGATCATTTCTTTGCGCGCTACGCCTCAAATCAGGGGGTTCCGCCGCCCGACGTCAGCGTCGAGGCGATGGCTGCGCTGCAGGCCTATGAATGGCCCGGCAATGTGCGCCAGCTGCGCAACGTGGTCGAACGCACGATCATCCTCGCCCCGCGCGAGAGCCTCAGCCGGATCGAAGCCGAAATGCTTCCATCCGAACTGCTCAACGGGCGGATGAGTGGCGATTCGGGAATGTCCAACTTGATGGGGGTGCCGCTGCGCGAGGCGCGCGAAAACTTCGAGCGCGAATACTTGCGCGTTCAGATCCGCCGGTTTTCGGGCAATATCTCGCGCACCGCGGCGTTCATCGGGATGGAGCGATCGGCGCTCCATCGCAAGCTCAAGCTGCTCGGCATGGCGGGCCGCGACGACGGCGGCGAAACCTAGGAACGAACCGGCAGATTCGCGCATTTACGCGATGTCTGCATGCCGGTAACATAATCGCTGCAGCCCGGCTGGGTCGCCCGCTCACCCGGCGGCGGCCTCGCCAGATCGCGGACCGCACCAGCGGCCGCCAATAAACAGGAGACTATCGATGCCTCGCACCCTGTCGGCGCGCCCAAAGCCCGAGAAGATCGAAACCGAGGCCGCAGCGCCTGCCGATGAAGGCTCTGGCGCCGCGCCGCCATCCAAGCCGCAGAACCTGCAGGACGTGTTCCTCAATCAGCTGCGCAAGAACAAGGTTCCGGTGACGATGTTTTTGGTCAAGGGGGTCAAGCTCCAGGGGATCGTTACCTGGTTCGACAACTTCTCGATCCTGCTGCGCCGCGACGGGCAATCACAGCTTGTTTACAAGCACGCGGTTTCGACGATAATGCCGAGCCAGCCGCTCGACGTGGCGCTGTTCGCCGGGGCGGGGGAGGGCGCGCGCAAAGTGCGTCTGCTCCAGGACGTGTTCCTATCGAGCGTTCGCAATGCCGCGGTCCAGGTCACGATGTTCCTGGTCAACGGGGTGATGCTTCAGGGGCGGCTCGCAGCGTACGATCTGTTCTGCATGCTGCTCGAGCGCGAGGGCTATATCCAGCTTGCCTACAAGCACGCGGTCTCGACGATCCAGCCGCTCGGACCGATCGACCTGACCGGCGAGGCCGACGACGAGGGCGACGCGTCCTGAGCGCGCCCCACAACAGCGACGGCGAGGTGTCGCGCGGCGCGCGGGCGCTCGTCGTCTATCCCGAGATGCGCCGCCGCGGCGGGGACGATATCGACACCGCCGCGCGGCTCCACGAAGCGCGCGGGCTCGCGCTGGCGATCGGGCTGGTGGTGATCGACGCGATTGCGATCCCGATCCGGCAGGTGCGCGCCGGAACGCTGTTCGGCGAGGGGCAGATCGCCAACATCGATACCGCGTGCAACCAGGGCGAAGCCGAACTGGTGATCGTCGATGGCGCGCTCTCGGCGATCCAGCAGCGCAGTCTCGAAGACAAGCTCAAGCGCAAGGTCATCGATCGGACCGGGCTGATCCTCGAGATTTTTGGCGAGCGCGCGGCCACCGCCGAGGGCCGGCTTCAGGTCGAGCTCGCGCATCTCGATTACCAGGCCGGGCGGCTGGTGCGCAGCTGGACGCATCTCGAGCGCCAGCGCGGCGGCTACGGCTTTCTTGGCGGCCCGGGCGAAACGCAGATCGAGGCCGACCGGAGGCTGATCCGCGAGCGCATGGCCAAGATCAAGCGCGAGCTGGAGCAGG
>JBBRER010000142.1:0-4987 GCA_038202745.1 Sphingomonadales bacterium | reverse complement strand
GAGGGGCCGGGGGTGGGGACCGTCCCTCCAACCGGCGTTGCGAAGGAGGACAAGCCCCACCCCAATCCCTCCCCTGAAGGGGAGGGGCTTACGATCGATGAATTGCGCGGCGGTCCCGCTCATATCCGGGTCGATGATGGGGTGGCCGAAGGCGGCGAAGTCAGCATGTTCTACGATCCGATGATCGCCAAGCTGGTGACCTGGGCGCCCACGCGCGACGAGGCGGCCGATTTGCAAGTCGCCGCGCTCGACGCGTTCGAGATCGAGGGGCTGGGGCACAATATCGATTTCCTCTCGGCGATCATGCAGCATCCGCGCTTCCGCGCGGGTGAGCTGACCACCGGGTTCATCGCCGAGGAATTCCCCGACGGCTTTCATGGCGCGGCCGTTTCGGACGAACTCAAGCGCCACCTCGCGGCGGTCGCGGGTTTCGTCGCCAGCGCGCGCGCCGACCGCGCCCGGCAGGTCAACGGCCAGCTCAATGGCCCGCTCGATCCGCCTTACGATTGGTCGGTGAAAATCGGCGGGACGACGCACGAAGTATCGCTGGGCGAGGACGACATCGCCGTCGACGGCGCGCCGGTCGATCTGGCGCTGGAATATACGCCCGGCGATTGCCTGATCGAGGCCGAAATCACCATTCCCGTTCGCCCTGGGCCTGTCGAAGGGCAGCCTTTGATTTCCGCGGGTAGCGCCAAGGTCAAAGGGAAGAACGGTCCTTCGACGGGCTCAGGACGAACGGAGACGTACGGCATTCGCATCGCCCCGACGCGCGGCGGCTTGCGGATGACCACCCGCGGCGCCTGTCACGATGTCTCGGTCCTCCCCGCGCGCGTCGCGCACCTGACCCGCCACATGATCGAAAAGATCCCGCCCGACCTGTCGCGGTTCCTGATCTGCCCCATGCCGGGGCTGCTGGTGACGCTCAACGTCAAGCCGGGCGACAAGGTCGAAGCCGGCCAACCGCTGGCGGTGGTCGAAGCGATGAAGATGGAAAACATCCTGCGCGCCGAGAAGGCCGCGACGGTCAAGGCGGTCAACGCCAAGGCGGGCGAGAGCTTGGCGGTTGACGCGATTATTCTCGAACTGGAGTAATGTACGGAACTATTTAAACTATTCCGACAAGGAATCTTTGAAATTTTCTGCCATTATGTTTATGTCCGAGTACACTCTATCCTTTGTAATCCCTAATGCTTCGAGAGCTAGAAGCGTTTCAGATTTTTGACTTGATCGTATTTCGAAGATGTCTTTCCTCATTCCATGATGTAGCTCATTGTTGAAATTGGCGGTGTGTAACGACATGACGCTATCTTGAGCTAAAGCGCGAGCATTAATCGCAGAGGCGGCAAATAGCCCCGGCCGCTTCCGTCCCTTGAGGAAAATATCGACCGAACGTAGTTGATACCATTCAAGAAATTCATTTCTATTGGCCATTATTACAAGCCCGTTCCGGTGCGGAACCTCGGCGCAAGCAAAGTAGAGCGCAATAAGCGGGCTGGTGCTCCAATCCAAAAGCGCTGTCGCAATACCGTAGTGTTGCGCCCAAACCAACCATTCAATGCTGGATTGGGGGCGAGGAGTAACATATCTTTGAGACGAAATTATCCATTTCTTTAGCTGACTAGCATTTTTTATTCCAAATTCTTTTGGCCGAAATACTGAAGGCACGAGTAACCAACTCTTGTTGGCATGACCTCGATACATCACGTTACTATATCCGTGTTGAGAAATAGCCTCAAAAAGACGAGAAATAACGAGAAAACCACGTTGACGTATTTCCCGCGTTGTCATGCTTAATCCTCCACCAGCGCCACCGCCCTGATCCAGCCCGCGCTCGCCCCGTCGATCTTCACCGGAAAGCAGCTCAGCGTGAAACCGAACGGCGGCAGTGCCTCCAGGTTGGTGAGCTTCTCGATCTGCCAATAAGGGCGGATGCGGCCGGCTTTGTGGCCTTCCCAGATGATCGCGGGATCGCGGGTTTCGGCCCAGCGTTTGGCGGTGTGGCTGAACGGCGCGTCCCAGCTCCACGCGTCGGTGCCGACGACTTCGACGCCGCGCTCGGTCAGCCACAGCGTCGCCTCGGCGCCAAGGCCGACGCCCTGATCGGTGAAGTTCTCGGTGCCATAGACCGCGCCCGACTGGACCAGCACGATGTCGAGCGGCTGGAGCGCGTAGCCGATCCGCGCGAGTTCGGCCTCGACTTGCGCGGCGGTGACGACGTGACCGTGCGGCAGCGCGCTGAAATCGAGCTTGACCGCGGGGCGCAGGAAGCGGTCGAGCGGGGCCTCGTCGATCGTGGGAGCGCGGCGCGCGCCGTCATCCGTTGTCGAATGGTAATGCCACGGCGCGTCCATATGTGTGCCGTTGTGCGTGCTCAGCGTCAGTTGTTCGACCGCCCAGCCTTCGCCGTCGGGCAGATCGTCCTTCTCCAGCCCGGGGAAGAACAGCGCGATCTGCTCCCAGCTGGTGTCGTGCGTGGTGTAGTGGATTTGCGGGCGCATCACCGGCGGGTCGGACACGACTTTGGTGGTGATCGGGATCGACAGGTCGATGAAGCGGGTCATGGCAGGAGGATTGACCCGGTTTCCGTTTACGTCAATGGCAAGCGCGATGAGCCTGCCCCAAGCGCTAGCCGCCTCGCGCGCGACCCCGACCGGCCTGATCGCGGCGATTCCGGACGACTGGATGCAGGGGCGCACCAGCTACGGCGGGTTCTCGTCGGCGCTGGCGCTGGTCGCGGCGCAGGCGCTGGCGGACGACCTGCCGCCGCTGCGCTCGGCGACGATCAACTTCGTCGGGCCGCTCGCGGGCGAGGTCGAAGTGCGTGCGCGGTTCCTGCGGCGCGGGCGCAACGCGAGCTGGGTCTCAGCCGAAGTCGAGAGCGACGCGGGAGTCGGGCTGACCGCGACGTTCGTGTTCATGGGGCCGGTCGAGAGCAAGCTCCATCTCAACGAAGCGCCGCCGCCCGCGGGGTGGATGCCGCCTGAGGATGCCGCACCGTTCCCGACCGACCGCCCGTCGCCGGGCTTCACCCAGCATTTCGAGCGTCGTTTCGCCACCCCGCGCAACGAGGATAAGCGCCCCGAGCTCAACTGGTGGGCGCGCCCGCGCGATGCCGAAGGGCTCGATCCGATGGTCGCGCTGCTGCTCACCGCCGATGCGCTCCCGCCAGGGGTGATGCCGCTGATGGACGGCTGGGTGCCAGTCAGTTCGATGACCTGGCTGATCAACCTGCTCACGCCCATACCGCAAAGCAGCGACGGCTGGTGGTTGCTGCGCGCGGCGGGCACTTATGCCGAGAACGGCTGCTCGAGCCAGGACATGGCAATCTGGAACGCCGACGGCGAAGCGATTGCCGCGGGAATGCAGTCGATCGCGCTGTTCGGCTAGCGCGCCAGCTCCGCGTCGAGGAACTCCGCGACGTCGGCGAGATCGACATCACGGGCGAGGAACGCCTCGCCGATTCCACGCAGCAGCACGAACGGCAGCGCGCCCGCGTCCATCTTCTTGTCGTGGAGCATGTGCGCGGTGAGCGCGGCGCCGCCGCAATCGAGGCCGAGCGAGGCGATGTCTCTCGCCATCCCGGCGCCCGCAAAATGCGCGGCGATGCGCTCCGCCGATTCGTCCGCGAGCAAGCCGCTCCGCGCCGAATAGCGCGCCGCGAGCACCATTCCCAGCGCGACCGCTTCGCCGTGGAGCAGCCGGTCCGAAAACCCGGTCGCGGCTTCGAGCGCGTGGCCGAAGGTGTGCCCGAAGTTGAGCAGCGCGCGCGCGCCGATGGTCTCGCGTTCATCGGCGGAGACGATCCGCGCTTTGGCCGCGACGCTGTGCGCGACCGCGTATTCGCGCGTCGCCGCCTCGCCCGCGAGCAGCGCCGCACCATTGGCCTCGCACCAGGCGAAGAACCCCGCATCGCCGATCAGCCCGTACTTGACGACTTCGGCGTAGCCCGCGCGCAGTTCGCGCGGCGGAAGCGTGTCGAGCACCGCGAGGTCGGCGAGCACCAGCGCGGGCTGGTGGAACGCGCCAACCAGGTTCTTGCCCGCGCCCGCGTTGATCGCGGTCTTGCCGCCGACGCTCGAATCGACTTGCGCGAGGAGCGTTGTGGGAAGCTGGATGAAATGGCAGCCGCGCTTCAGAATCGCCGCGGCGAAGCCGGTGAGGTCGCCGACCACCCCGCCGCCAAGCGCGAGCACATGATCGCCGCGCTCGACTCCTTCGGCAAGCAACCAGTCGACCGTCGCGGCCAACTGCTCCCAGCTTTTCGCGCCTTCGCCCGGCGGGAGAACGCGCCACGCCGCTTCGTGCCCACCGTCGCGCAGCGCAGCTTCGACCACCGCGCCCCACGCCGCATAAACGTTGGCGTCAGTTACCACCGGCACCCGCCGTTTGCGCAACCGCTCGCCGCATTCGAGAACCAGCCGGGTCAGCAGCCCGCTGCCGATCCGCACCTCGTACGGCCGCCCCGCGATATCGACCGCGATCACCGCCACCGGGCAAGCTCCGCGACGATCGCTTCGACCGTCGCCTTCGGCGGCCCGGTCGTGCTCGAAACGTGGATCGGCGCTTCGGCGTAGGCGGCTTCGCGCTCGGCTTTGAGCCGGGTGAGGATTTCGCGCGGGTTCCCCTGGCGCAGCAGCGGGCGGTGGTCGCGGCGGGTAACGCGTTCGAGCAGCGTTTCAAGGTCGCTGTCGAGCCATACCGCGATGCCCTGCGCGAGGATCAGCGCTCGGGTTTGCGGATCGGCGAACGCGCCTCCGCCGGTGGCGATGACCTTGCAGTCGGCGCCATCGCCGATCAGCCGCGCGATCACGCGGCGCTCGCCGTCGCGGAAGTGCGCTTCGCCGTAGCGTTCGAAAATCTCGCCGACCGAAAGCTGCGCGGCGCGCTCGATTTCCTCGTCAGCATCGCAGAACGGCACCTGGAGCAGCCCGGCAAGCTTGCGTCCGACGCTGGACTTGCCCACGCCCATCAGCCCGACGAGCAC
>JBBRER010000141.1:0-5134 GCA_038202745.1 Sphingomonadales bacterium | reverse complement strand
GGCTGGTCGCCGGGGTTCCGGCAGGAACGGTGGCGGCCTGCCCGGGCTGGACTTGCGGGGGAAAGAACTTGCCGTCGGTGCCGGGAAAGACCTGGCGCTGGAGCGCCTGGACTTCGGCCTCGAGCTTCTTGATCCGCAGCTCCGCGCTAGCCGAAGCGGTCTGCGCGGCGAGCGGCGCGGCCGAGAGCGCGAGAGCTGCAGTCGCTCCGGCCAGCAGCGCCCGTTTTGCGTCGAAGAGAAAGGCCATCGTCGTCATCCGTCGGTGAAGATCGTTGCGTCAGTGCTAGGCGCGGGCGCGAGCGCCTGTCGAGCCGCGCGCGCGATTAATCCGCAGTGGCGGGCGGGGTCGCCACGGGCACGGGCGGCGGCGATTGCGATGGCGACGCGCCGGCGCTCGGCGTTGCGGCGGGAGACGCGTGCACAGGAGGCCGATCGGTCGGTCGGGGCTTGGGGCGCGTCGTCGTCACGGCGCTGGGTGGGGCTGTGCTTGGCGCTGGTACGACTGGCGGCGCGAAGCCCGCAGGCGCGGTGAACTCCACCGGCGCAGGAACCGGCGTGGCCGATGGCGGTACGGTGGCAAGCGGAGCGGGGGTCTCGCTCGGAAGGATCGAAGGCAGCTCACCGCCCGGCGCGTAATAACCGCGCCAGAACGCGAGTCCCGCGACAATCGCCACCACCGCGGCCAGCGCTGAAAGCCACGCGAAGCGCGAGCTCGGGATGCGCGCCGGATCGCCCGGTTCGAACGCGGGCGCGGTGCGCCGCGCGGGATCGCCCGCGGCCAGCTCCTCGCGCACCAGCGCGGCGATCGCGGCGGCGTCCTCGCCGACCGCGCGGGCATAACTGCGCGAAAAGCCAATCGCGTAAGTGCGCCCCGGGAGCGCAGCAAAGTTGCCTTCCTCGATCGCCAGCAAATGGCGCTCGGGCACTTTGGTTATTTCGGCGAGTTGCTTGCGGCTCAGTCCCGCGGTTTCACGCGCGCGCCTCAGCCGCGTACCGGCATCGTCCAGCGGCAGTTCGGCCGCTTCACCTGTGTCTTCCATTGTCCCCGACCCGTTGGCGCCGCCTTATGACGAACCCGCGCGCGAACTCATCGCCCTCACCCGCACAAAGTCAACGCAAGCGAGCACTGCGGCGCGATTTCACACGACCAATCGGGCGCGTTTCGTGACGAATTGCAGCCAAACCCCGCCAGCCTCAGTCGCAATCGATCCCGCGTTCCGCCGCCCACGCGGAGAGCGCGCCGCGCATGTCTGCCGGCGGGCTCGACAGCCAGCGCTGCATCGCCGCGCCGATCTCGCCCAGATCGACCTTGCGCACCAGTTCCTTGATCGGCCCGACCGCGGCAGGCGTAATCGACAGCCGCCGGATGCCGAGCCCGAGCAGCGCCAGCGCCTCGAGCCGCCGCCCGCCCATCTCGCCGCACACCGTGACATCGATCTCGTGCCCGGCGAGCGTGCGCATCACCCGTTGCAAGAACCGCAGGATCGCGGGGGAGAGCCAGTCGTAGCGCTCAGCCAGCTTGGGGTTGGAACGGTCGGCGGCGAACAGGAATTGCGTCAGATCGTTGGTCCCGATCGACAGGAACGACAGCTTCGGGGCGAGCAGATCGAGGCATTCGGCGAGCGCCGGGACTTCGAGCATCGCGCCATAGCGGATCGCTTGGGGAAGCCTTTTCTTTTGCGCTTTAAGGTAGGCGTGTTGCGCGGCGAACACCGCGCAGGCCGCGTCGAACTCCCACGGTTCGGACACCATCGGAAACATAACGTTGAGCGTCCGTCCCGCCGCGGCCTCGAGCAGCGAGCGCGCCTGAACCTTGAGCAGCCCGCCGCGTTCGAGCGCGACGCGCAGCGCGCGCCAGCCCATCGCCGGGTTCTCCTCGTGCTCGCCGTCGTTGTGGCGCAGGTACGGCAGCACTTTGTCGCCGCCGATGTCTACCGTGCGGAACACCACCGGCTTGTCGCCCGCCGCCTCGAGCACGTCACGATAGAGCCGGGTCTGGCGCTCGCGCTGGGGCAGGGTCGCCGAAACCAGGAACTGGAATTCGGTGCGGAACAGCCCGATCCCGTCGGCCCCGGTGAGCGCCAGGTTGGGCATGTCGTCGCGCAGCCCGGCGTTCATCATCACCGTGATCCGCGTGCCGTCGCGGGTGAACGGCTCGACATCGCGCAGCGCGGCGTAAGCGGCCAGCCGCTGGCGGCTTTTGGCGAAACGCGCGGCGAACGCCTCGGCCATCGCCGGGCTCGGGCGAACCACGACGTTGCCCTGATCGCCGTCGAGCAGGAGCTCGTCGCCCTCGCGGATCTTGCCGCGCAAACTGCGCACACGCCCGAGCACCGGCACCCCCATCGCGCGCGCGACGATCACCACGTGCGCGGTGAGCGAGCCTTCCTCTAGGACCACACCCTTCAATCGCCGCTTGTCGTATTCGAGCAGTTCGGCGGGGCCGAGGTTGCGCGCGATCAGGATCGTATCGCCCTTGAGCCCGACGCTGGCGGCGGTGCCGAGCTGGCCGGAAACTATCCGCAGCAGCCGGTTGGCGAGGTCCTCGAGATCGTGCATCCGGTCGGCGAGCAGCGGGTCGTCGATCTGGCGCATCCGCATCCGGGTACGCTGCTGGACGCGCTCGATCGCTGCTTCGGCGGTCAGTCCCGAGCTGATCGCCTCGTTGATCCGGCGACTCCAGCCTTCGTCGTAAGCGAACATCTTGTAAGTCTGGAGCACTTCGTCGTGCTCGCCACCGACGCCGAATTCGGCTTGCGCGGCCATCCGGTCGATCTGCTCGCGCATCCGGTCGAACGCGAGGTAAACGCGGCTGCGCTCGGCCTCGATGTCATCGGCCATGACGTGCTCGATCGTCACGCGCGGCTGGTGATAGACGGCGGTGCCCGCGGCGAGCCCTTTGACCAGGGTCAATCCCGCCAGCCGCTCCGGCCCAGTCTGCGCCGGGCCGAGCAGCCTGGCTTCCTCCTCGTCGACCAGATCGGCATTGGCGATCAGTTCGCTCAGGACCATCGCCACCGTCTGCAGCGCTTCGATCTCGACTTCCTCGTAGCGGCGCGGCTCGGCGTGCTGAACGCACAGCACCCCCACCGCGCGTTCGCGGCGAACGATCGGGACCCCGGCGAACGAATGGTATTTCTCCTCGCCGGTTTCGGGGCGGTAGGAAAAGTCGGGGTGCGAGGTCGCTTCGGCGAGGTTGAGTGTCTCGATCTGATCGGCGATCGTCCCCACCAGCCCCTCGCCGATCGCCATGCGGGTGACGTGGACCGCGGCTTGCGCGAGCCCGCGGGTGGCGAACAGCTCGAGCATGCCTTCGCGCAGCAGATAGATCGAGCAGACCTCGCTATCGAGGTTCTCGCCGATCACTTCGACCACGGTGTTGAGCTTGGCCTGCGCGCCCGAGCGCGAGGCCATCACCTCGTGCAGCCGGGTCAGAATCGAACGTGAGGATTCCACGGCGCTTTCGGGCATGAGGTGGCCCTAGCCCAACGCGCGGCGCATGGGAACGCGCGCGATACGTCTGGAATGCCGCGTTGACGCGGCAGTTTCCGGCATTTGCGGGAGTTCAGGGGTGAGCGCTCCATCGCCGCTGCCGGCGCGTCGCCTGCTCACCCCTGCCCCTCCCAGCCGGAAGCGCGCGGGTAGCGCGGCTAAATGTGTTCGAGTTCTTCCTTGATCCTGAGCTTGCGCTTCTTGAGCGATTGGAGCGCCGCGTTGTCAGGCATCGGTCGGCTCAATTCATCGTCGATCTGGCGTTCGAGTCCGGCATGCTTGAGCTGCAATGCGCTGAAGTGCGACTGTTCCATTGGGCATTCTCCTGTGTTGACCCCCAAAGGCTCGGACGACCCGTGTCCCGGACCGGTCGCGACTCGGCGCGCCCGGTCCGGTGCGATTGTCATCCAAGCAGATTAAGCATATCTTGCAAGCATCGCGCGAGCGCCGCGCGGCAAAGCGGCGCATGGCAACGATGGCTTGGGGCGGATGCGCGCGTGAACGAAGCGGAAATGGTCAAGCGGCTCGAGATTCTGCGGATCGAGCATCGCGATCTCGACGCCGCGATCGACGCGCTGCTGACCTCGAGCCACGACCAGCTCCAGATCGCCCGACTCAAGAAGCGCAAGCTGCGGCTGAGGGATCAGATCGCGCAGATCGCGGATTACCTGATCCCCGACATCATCGCGTAGTTGTTTGTTGGGTGCGCTCAAGACATCCGTCTTAAGCTTGCAACGCCGGCCCTCTCCCCGGCCCGGCCACCCGACAGTGTACCTTACGGGTGGTCGGGCGGGGGAGCGGCCGGTGTTGGCTTCCTCGGCGTGAGCTGAGACGAGAAATCCCAATTCCGTTCCGATCCGGGACAGTCCCGAATTGAATGGTTGAAAAAGCCCTTCCGCGCTTGGCCGCACGCAATCGCCGCGCATATCGAGCGGCAGCAATGGCGCAGCCCGTCCCCATCAATCCGCGCATCGTCGAAAGCCTCTACGGCGAAGCGCTGGCGCTGTCGGACCATGTCCGCGCCGCGTTCTCGTTCCCCGCAGGCTCCGATCCCGAAGGCCGCGACGACGATTTGGCGCGGATCGCGCTGTCGTGCGAAGGGCTGCGCACGACCACGCGGATGATGCATGCGGTCGCATGGCTGCTCAACCACCGTGCCCATTTCACGGGCGATCTGTCCGAGTTCCAGCTGCTGCGCTACGGCAAGCTCGCCGCGCTGGCGGGCGGCGACGCCGAGCGTCAGGCGCTGCTCACCCCCGAAGTGCGCGCGCTGATCGGTGCGACCGAGCGCTTCTACGACCGCCTGGCCCGGCTCGACCGCGGCTACCGCGAGCGCGAGGCCTACGCGCCGAGCGCAGTGGCGCGGCTACGCGACCGGCTCGGGCGCGCGCTCGAACACTAAACTTTTGCGAGCGCCTCGCGCCACGCTTTGAGCCGCGCCTCGCGAACGTCCGGGGCCATCGCCGGAGTGAATCGCGTGATTTCGCCGCGCATCGCCTTCGACGCTTCCTCCAGCGAGCCGAACATACCCGCCCCCACCCCCGCCAGCATCGCCGCCCCGGGCGCGGTGGTCACGACGAATTCGGGCCGCTCGACGGACAAAACGAGAATGTCGGGCAGGTCCTGCGCGAGCCAGTCGTTG
>JBBRER010000140.1:0-5196 GCA_038202745.1 Sphingomonadales bacterium | reverse complement strand
GATCGTCCCGCGGCGGCCTTACCGTGCTCTAGAGCGCGGTCTCGGCAACCTTGCCCTGAACCTCGTCCGCGACATTCATGCCCAGCGCCATTTTCGCCGTGCCGAGCACACCTAGCTCGCCCGACCAGATCGTCGCGTCGCCAAGGTCCATCCGCAGCATCAGCAGATTGGGATCGTTCTTGCCGCCGGGGAACCAGGCCTCGACGAAGTTCGACCATTGCTTGTCGAGCCGCTCGCGGCTGGTTTCCTCTACCAGCGTTCCGGCGAACCGCGCGAACGTGTCGTGCCCCTTGCTCGCGAACGTCGCGGTAGCCGCGCCGCCTCGCGCGAGGTGTCCGCCGCGTGAAGTGAAGAACCAGATCGCGTGGCGCGCGTGCTCGTCGAGCTGCGTGGTCATCGGCGCGGCGCCGTCGGGGTCGGCGTCGAGTGCAAGCATCACAAACGGCGAATCGTCGAGCGCGTGCCAGAACTTGTCCTTGAGTTCGCCCGCGTTTCCTTGCCCGTAGTTCATCGATTGGCGCTCCTTACAGCGGTTGCGTGACGATGGTATCCGCGGTGATGGCATCGAGCACTTCCTGCCGGTCCTCGGGCTCGACGCGATCGAGGCTGAACGCGCTGCGTTCGCCGCCATCCTGCAGGAATTCGAGCAGGTCGTTCGTAAGCCGCTCGGTCTGCGTCGCAAACACCCCGTGCGGTTCGCCGTCGTATTCGATCAGCTGCGCCTGGCGGACTGCTTTGGCCACCGCGCGCCCGGTGGCGTCGATCGGCACGGTCTTGTCGCCGGTGCCGTGGATGACCAGCGTCGGCATCGTGAAGCTCGCCAGATCGGGGCGGAAGTCGGTCGTCGCGAACGCCTTGGCCGCGGCCAGCGTCGGGCGCAATCCGGCCTGCATCGCCGCGTTCCACGTCATATCGACCATCTCGCCGCTGACCGGGCTCGACATCCAGCCGACCCCGAAGAAATCGTCGAGGAACCCGCGCATGAAGTGCGCACGGTCCTTGAGCATGCCCGCGGTCATCTGGTCGAACGTGGCTTGCGGAACGCCGTTCGGGTTGTTGCCGGTCTGGAGCATGTAAGGCACGACCGAGCTGATCAACGCAACGCGGCTGACGCCCTTGCCGCCGCAGCGGGTCAAATATCGAGCGACTTCGCCGCCGCCCATCGAGAAGCCGACCAGAGCGACGTCCTGCCCGCCCGCGCATCCATCGATCACCGCGCCCAGATCGCCCGCGAACGTATCGTAATCGTACCCGCCCGAGGGCTGATCCGAGCGCCCGAAGCCGCGGCGGTCGTAAGCAATCGCCTTGAACCCGGCGTCGGCCAGCGCGTTGCTGATCGGATCCCAGCTCGCGCCCGAGAGCGGCCAGCCGTGGATCAGGACGACGGGCTTACCTTCGCCCCAGGTCTTCACATAAAGGCGTGTGCCGTCCTTGGCTTCGATCATCGGCATAGTTCGTCTCCCGAGGGGCGTTCAACCCGGCAACGACAAGCCAACGCATTAGGTTCCGTACATTTGGCGAGCCACGCCGACGCGTGGCGTCAGCTCGGTGGGTGGCACAGGGCGGCGGAAAAAGCTCGGCGCAGGGTTCGCGGAGAGTCACGAAACTGTCATGGACATGTCATATTCGCGTCGGCGACACCTACCAGCAAAGGATGCCCCGTGCGCGGATTGACCATTTTGAATTCCGCCCTTGCGATCGCCGCCGGGCTGAGTCTGACCGGACCCGCGCGGGCGAGCGAGGACACGCAGTATTGGCAGACTGTCTCGGTGACCGTCGCGGTCCCGAACGACTTCAAGTTGTCCGCCGACGTCGTCGCGCGCACCAGCGACGCTCGTGGCTTCTACGAACTCGAGCAGAGTTACATGGTCGGGCGCAAACTCGGCAAGCATGTCACGCTCTGGCTCGGCTACGGGCGCGATCCCAATTATTTGCACGGCAATTTCACCGTGCTCGAGCAGCGCTTTCGTCAGCAGGTGAACTTCGACAACGTGCTCAAGCTGGGCGCGGTCAAGTTCAGCGGGCGGCTGCGGCTGGAAGAGCGGTGGCGCGATGGTGGAGGCGGCGCGGGGTGGCGGTTGCGGCCTTACGTCAAGGCGTCGCTCCCTGCGTTCGGGAAGACTTCGCTGGTGTTTAGCCATGAAAGCTTCGTCGATCTGAACACCAACGCGTTTCAGAAGGTGAACGGCTACGAGCGGATGCGCAACGCGGTTTCGCTGAGCGTGCCGGTGGGCAAGCACTTCGCCTTCGATTTGGGCTACCTCAACCAGCACGGCTTCGTGCGCGGTGGGCGCGATACCAGCGACAACGTGCTCACAACCGGCCTTTCGGCGTCGTTCTGAGTGGTGACCCCTACGGGAATCGAACCCGTGTTTCAGCCGTGAGAGGGCCGCGTCCTAACCGCTAGACGAAGGGGCCTGCGCCAATGTCCTGCCTGCCCCGCGCGGGTGGTGACCCCAACGGGAATCGAACCCGTGTTTCAGCCGTGAAAGGGCCGCGTCCTAACCGCTAGACGATGGGGCCGACACGCACCGGTGCTGGCAGGCCCGCGCGTTTAGGCATGCGCGCGGGGGCGGTCAACCCCGCCGCGCGCGGGGCTAGCCGCGCGGCGAATGGCACACCGCCTGGAGCTTGTTGCCATCCGGATCGCGCAAGTAAGCGCCGTAATAATTGGTATGATAATGCGGCCTAAGCCCGGGCGCGCCTTCGTCGCTGCCGCCGTCCGCGAGCGCCGCGGCGTGGAACGCATCGACGGTCGCACGGTCGCTTGCGAGATAAGCGATGTGGACGCCGTTGCCGGGCTTGGCGGCCTGCTGGTCGAACGGCGCACCGATGAAAGTCTTGGGCCCGGCCGGCTCGCCGAACGCGATCCCACCATCCCGTTCGAACATCACCGGATGGCCGAGTGCTTCCATGACCGCGATCCAGAACGGTCGCGCGCGCGTCCAGTCGTTGGTGCCCAGCGTGACGTGACTGAACATCGCGAGCGTCTCCTCAGTCGGCAAAAGCGGCGTCTTCGATATGCAGTTCGGCGGCGGGGCGGCTGCCCCAGTCGTCGATCTTGGCGCGGCCGGCGAGCCACAGCTTGCGCTCGCGCGTGGCGTGGAGCAGCGCTTGGCCGAGCTCGCTTGTCGCGCTGCGGAAGGCGATCGCCTTGAAACTCGCGCCGTCGTCGCCGCGCACGATCAGGCGGACGTGGTCGGTCCCGACGATATCGGCCTTCATCACGCGAACCGGCCCGACGGCGAGCCGCGGGCCGGGCCAGCCCATGCCGAACGGGCCTGCGCTTTCGAGCGTCTCGACCAGCTGGGGAGTGAGCCCGCCCGACGCCAGCGCCAGGTCGAGCTGAAGAGCCTGGCCCGCCGAAGCGGAGCTGACGTCGGCGCCAAGTCGGGCGTCGAGCCAATCGGCGAGCGCGCCCAGCCGTTCGGGAGCGACCGTTAGCCCGCAGGCCATCGCGTGCCCGCCGCCCGCGACGAGCAGATCGGCCTCGCGCGCGGCGATGATCGCCGCGCCCAAATCGATCCCCGCGATCGACCGGCCGGAGCCTTTGCCGTGCCCATCGCCGTCGGCATCGAGCGCAATCACCAGCGTCGGCTTGCCGGTCTTTTCCTTGATCCGCCCGGCGACGATGCCGATCACTCCGGGGTGCCAGCCGGCGCCCGCGAGCACCAGCACGGCGCGGTTGTGCTGCGCGGCGAGCTGCGCTTCGGCCGCCTCCTGCACTGTGGCTTCAATGACGCGGCGCTCCTCGTTGAGCACCGAAAGCTGCGCGGCGATTTCGCGCGCCTCGTCGGCGTCGTCGGTTATCAGAAGACGCACCCCGAGCGTAGATTCACCGACGCGCCCGCCGGCGTTGATCCGTGGACCTAACGCAAAGCCGAGGTCGCTGCAGGTCGGCGCGCGGCTCAGCCGGCTGGCGTCGATCAGCGCGGCCATGCCGACGTTCTCGCGCCGCGCCATGACCTTGAGCCCTTGCGCAACCAGCGCACGGTTGAGCCCGTGAAGCCCGGCGACATCGGCGACCGTGCCGAGCGCGACCAGATCGAGCAGCGCGAACAAGTCGGGCTCGGTGCGGTCGGCGAAAAAATCGCGTGCGCGCAGCACGCGCACCGTCGCTATCGCGAGCAGGAACGCGACGCCGACTGCGGCGAGATGGCCGTGGGCCGCGCCGACGGCGTCTTCGTCGAGCCGGTTGGGATTGACCAGCGCCGCAGCGCGCGGAAGCTGCGCCGAGCACTTGTGGTGATCGACCACAATGACATCGACCCCGGCGTCGTGCGCTTGCCCCAGCGCGTCGTGCGCCATCGCTCCGCAATCTACCGTGACGATCAGGCTCGAGCCTTCGTTCGCCAAGCGGACGAGCGCCTCGCCGGAAGGTCCGTAGCCTTCGAGCAGGCGGTCGGGAATGTAATAGCGCGCGTCGTGCCCCAACGCGCGGAGCAGGCGGATGAGCAGCGCCGCGCTGGTCGCACCGTCGACGTCGTAATCGCCGTAAACAGTCATCGTCTCATGCGTCAGCACCGCCTGCGCGAGCCGTTCGGCGGCGGCGTCCATGTCGCGGAACGCGGAAGGATCGGGCAGGAACGCGCGCAACGTCGGATCGCGCTGGCGTTCGATGTCATCGCGCGCGACGCCGCGGGCGAGCAGCAGCTGCGTCACGAGATCGTCCTCGAGCCCTGCCGTGCCGCCAAGGTCCATATTGCCCCCGCGCCACCGCCACAGCCGCCCGCTCAGCGAACGATCGAGTCCGAGGATCGAGGTGGTGCCGGTGGTCATGGCGTCAGCGGTAACCGATTGCACGACGGGGAGCAAAGCGGCGCTCCGCGTTGTCGACAATTGACAATCTTGGTGCGCGGGCGTTCGCTAGGCCAATCGTCCACGAGGGGAAGACCATATCATGCGGCTTCGCTTGACGCTCATGCTGGCGGGAACCGCCATCGTCGCCACCGCGCTGTCCGCCGCGGCACCCAGGCCCAAGCCAGCTGCCGCGAGGCCAACGCCTCCCCCCGTCGCACGCTACGAGATGCGCGCCGAAACCGTGACCGGGTTCGGTGCGATGAACCGCGGGGCGATGGTGGGCATGATGTTCGGAGGCAAAGCCAATTCGAACACGGTCCAGCACCACCTCGAGCTGCGGCTTGGTTCGTCTCTCGTGCCGCCCGGTGCGCCCAAGGCGGATCACTTCATGCCCAC
>JBBRER010000139.1:0-5237 GCA_038202745.1 Sphingomonadales bacterium | reverse complement strand
GGCGCAGGTGAAGCCGTTGATCCGACCCTCCATCTGCTCCCAGATTTCGCGCGCGGTACCCTCGATATGCGCCTTGCGGTTGGCGGTATTATCGAATTGGTTCGCCCAGACCGCGCCCTCGGTTTCTTCCGCCAGACGGCGCGAGGTATGGACGAAATGCCCGGGGTTGGAAAATGGCGCCGCGGGGACCAGCACCAGTTCCGCGCCGAGCGCGCGCAAGGTGTCCATCTTCTCGCGCGACTGCGTCTCGGGCATGACGATCACGGTTTTGTAGCCGAGCGCGTTGGCGACCAGCGCCAGCCCGATCCCGGTGTTGCCCGCGGTGCCCTCGACGATCGTTCCGCCGGGCTCGAGCGTACCCCTGGCTTCGGCATCCCTGACGATCCACAGCGCGGTGCGGTCCTTGACCGACGCGCCGGGGTTGAGGAACTCGCACTTGCCCCAGATTTCGCAGCCCGCCGCCGCGCTCGGCCCGGTGAGCAGCACCAGCGGGGTGTTGCCGATAAGCTCGAGCGTGGACTGGTGCGCCGGTGCAAACATGACTGCAAAGCTATGGCGGCGCGGCGCGGCGGGCAAACGATTTGCGCTTGGCGCGCGTAAACCTCAGTCTTCGGGCGCGATTTGGACTTTGAGGCCGTCGAGCTCGTCGGAGAAGGGAATCTGGCACGACAGCCGCGAATTGGCCTGACGGTGGTCCGAGCTTTCGAGCAGGTCGTCCTCGTCCGCGCTCATCGGCGGAAGCTGGTCCAGGAACGCCGGATCGACGTGGACGTGGCAGGTCGCGCAGCTGCAGCACCCGCCGCACAGCGCAAGCAATTCGTCGAAACCGTTGTCGCGAATCGCTTCCATCACGCTCAGCCCGGCGGCAGCCGTCACCGTGCTTTCCTCGCCCGCGCGGTTGACTACTACCAGCTTGGGCATCGTGTAAAATCCTTGCGGCGCGGCCTATCCGCGCGTTCGGCGGGCTGCTAGTCGCTGCCCTTTCCTTTGGCAAGCAGGCGGCGATGGGGCTCGAAGCGGGACAGATCAAGGCCGGGCTCGACTGGCTGGCGGCGCGCGAGCCGGGGATCGCGGCGGCGCTGGAGCGCGCGGGCTACCCCGAGCCGCGGATTCGCACGCGCGGTTACCAGACACTACTGCGCACGATCGTCGGCCAGCAGGTCAGCGTCGCCGCCGCCGCCTCGGTGTGGAACAAGCTCGAGGCGCTGCTGGGCGAGGGCTTGCCGCCCGAGGCGCTGCTCGGCGCCGATTTCGACGCGCTGCGCGGCTGCGGCTTCTCGCGCCAGAAGCAAGGCTACGCGCGCAGCTTGTGCGAACGCGTGGTCACCGGCGAACTCGATCTCAGCGAGCTTCCCGCCGATGACGAGGAGGCCATCGCCGAGCTGACCAAGATCAAGGGCATCGGCCGCTGGTCGGCGGAAATCTACCTGCTGTTCGCCGAAGGCCGCGCCGACATCTGGCCCGCGGGCGATCTCGCGGTCCAGGCCGGGCTGCACAAGATTCTCGGCCTGCCCGAGCGCCCCGACGAGAAGCGCACCCGCGAACTCGCCGAAGCCTGGCGCCCGCATCGCGGCGCCGCGGCGATCTTCACCTGGCATTGCTACAATAATCCGGCACTGTGAATTGAATAGTGTTTTCAGATCAATAGGTTATGTGACTCCCCGTTCATCACTTAACCACTGAAACATACCGGAACGTGTCAGCAGTGGCTTGCATGCTGCCTAGCAGCTTTCGGCGTTCGGCAAGAAAAACGGTTATGACCGGCAAGGGGTGGAAAGCGGACATCCATCTGATACGTTAGGAAATGCACCTCAAACATTGGTTCCGAGTATTTCACTCTCCGAGGTCGCTGCTCGATGGCATCGCGCTCGGCGCCAAGTCTTCGGGGACGTTTATGATTGGGATGCAGCTTGCGGAAGCAACAGCGGCTCAGCAGCGCCACGAGGTGGCGCGCGGTTGTCAACACTCTCCGCTGGCCGACCTCCGCTATTCGAGGCTCGAAAGTCGCCTCTGGCGCTGGGCAAATTCACCCGTCGATCTCTGTATCGAAACCATCGTGGCGAATTTTGCTAGACTTGGGGAGGCAGAACGCAATTCAGTGCGCGATAGCCTCACCATGGATGACTTTTACACGCTTTTGACTTTCGCGAAGCGTTGCGCGCTTGCAACTCTTCGCAGCTGCGACGCGGGCAAGATTGAGCCAGCCTTTACAGCAATGGCAATGATCGAACTTAAACGTATAGATTGGCGTGACCTTCTGGTGACGAGAGGATTGGCGTGCTATTCAGGCCAGCGGCTGGGAGCATCGGTTGCGAACCTCGTGACCCAAACCATGGAAATGGCCGAGCCGCAGACCGCGAAGGCTCTACTGGGGGACCGGAGGACCCGGATCGATCTCGCTAAATCATGTGGCCTTCGTGAGGTCAGCACGCCTGAGGGTGTAGCACTATTCAATACCGGCTATGAGCGCTTTTCGCCGAAAGCGGATCTAATAGGAATCGCATTTAGCGGCGCTGTGGCGCTCGAAGATAGCGGCTACGAAATTGGCAGCGTTGAGGTCGCTAGCGGTGTTCCGTTGACATGGCTGAACAGCAGCGACGGTTCGGCAATTGCAAGGATGGTTCGCGATTTTTCGGGCTGCGTCCAAATCCATGGCATCCCACACGCCGATCCCGCGCCGTTGTCTTCGGGTCAATCTCTACTCGTATTTGTGGTGGAAGCAGCCAGCGAGAAGGACGCCCGTGAGGTTGCAGCTGCGGTCCAAAATTCCTCAAGCTCGCTGCGGACTCAGATCGGGTTAAACTCCGGCCAACTTTGCGCGGTGATCATTCAGTGGTCTTGGATGGCGGATACACTACCGTTGGAAGACGTGCGATCGTTGGAGCGTTTGCGTGTCGTCTTCGAACGGTTGCTTGTGTAGGTGCCGATCATCATGTTGCCCAATGCGCACCTCCCGTTAGAGGCAGCGTCCGCTATGGGGTCGTTTGCGGACAGGCGGGAGCTTGACGCTCCCTGAGCTGTAGTGCGACGGAAACCGCAGTTTCAAGCGGCTTTTCATGTTCACGACCTGTCGATAGGTAGCATTGCTATAACAACCCGGCGCTGTGACCGGACAGGAGACGAACATGGCGCGCAAATCGATCTTCATCACCGGGGGCGGGTCGGGCATCGGGCGCGCGGTCGCGTGCAAGTTCGCGGGCGAAGGGTGGTTCGTTGGGCTCGCCGACGTGAGCGAGAGCGGGATGGCCGAAACCGCGGCGCTGCTTCCCTCCGGGCAGAGCTGGTCGGGCAAGCTCGACGTGCGGGACCGTGCCGCGTGGGACGAAACGCTCGCCGCCTTCGCGAAAGCCGCTGGCGGGCAAATCGACGTGGTCTTCAACAACGCCGGCATCCCGATGGGCGGCGCGCTGGCCGACAACACCGTCGAGGAAATCGACCGGACGATCGATATCAACCTCAAGGGCGTGTTTTACGGCGCGCACGCCGCCTATCCGTTTCTCAAGGCGAGCGCGCCGGGGAGCTGTCTGCTTAACACCGCGAGCGCGGCGGGGATTTACGGCGTGGCCGGCTCCTCGATCTATTCGGCGACCAAGTTCGGCGTGCGCGCGCTGACCGAATCGCTCGACGGCGAGTGGGACGCGGACGGGATCAAGGTTCGCGACCTGATGCCCGCGTTCATCGATACGCCGCTGCTCGATCACGCGCCCAACCAGCACAGCAACGAGGACATCCGCAGCCGGGTCAAGGAAGCCGGGCTGGAAATCTCGCCGGTGGAGGACGTCGCCGAAGCGGCATGGAACGCGGTTCACGGCGACCGCCTGCACACGCTGGTCGGCAAGACCGCGCGCCAGGTGTGGTTCGCCGCGCGCTGGATGCCGGGAAGCGTGCGCAAACGCACGCGGTCGCTGTCACGCCCGATGGGCGACTAGAGCACGGTCTCGATCCACCGCGCCATCGCCGCGTCGCGCTGCGAGAGCCCGGCCGCATCATGCGTGGTCAGCGTGATCTGGACGCGGTTATAGACGTTGAACCATTCGGGATGGTGATCCGCCTTGTCGGCGTAAAGCGCGACGCGGGTCATGAACCCGAATGCGGCGTTGAAGTCCGCAAACTCGAACCTGCGCTCGATCGCCGCGCCGTCGGGCCGCAACGTCCAGCCGGGCAGCTCGGCGAGCAGCGCATCGCGTTCGGCATCGGTGAGGCGGGCGAGCGGCATCGGTCGGGCTCCGTGCGAATCAAGCGGCAGCAGGCACTCGGCGATACCGCTGGAGACCGAGCCAGGCGAGCGCGATTCCCGCGACAATGACGACGCCGAGCAGGCTGTCGAAAGGATCGTCGAACACGAACGCCGCGAGCAGCGCGAGATTGGCGACCAGCGCAACGACTATCGGCAACGGATAGAGCGGCATCCGCCACGGCCGCGCAAGCCCCGGCTCCTTGCGCCGCAGCGCCCAGGCGCACGCGAGCGCGATGACGACGCAGACCTGGTAGAGCGTGGTCGAGGTCGAACTGGTCGAATCGTAATTGCCGGTGAAGACGAACGCCGCCGCGCCCAATGTCGTAACTGCCAGCGCAACGCGCGGGGTTCCTCCGGGCGCGACCCGGGTCAGCGCGGCGGGCAGCATTCCACCACGCGCCAGCGCGTAAGCGATCCGGGTCGTACCCATCAGCCCGAGGCTGGTGATTGCCGAGACCGAGAGCACCCCGAACACGGTCAGCGCAAACTCCGCCCGCTCCCCCAGCGCGATCCGCGCCGCGTCGGCGGCGGGCAGCGTCGAGTTCGCCATCGCGGCCGGGCTGAGCACATGAAGCAGCGCAAGATTGACCAGCAGATACAGCGCGATGATACCAATCAGCCCGCCGAACATTGCCCGCGGCAAGGCCCGCGCCGGGTCGGCCAGTTCCTCGCCGTAGAGCGCGATGTCCTGCCAGCCGTTGTAAGTCCCCACGATCAGCCGCAGCGCAAGCGCGACCCCTGCCAGCCCGACCGAGCCCGACAGCGCGGGCGGAGTCGCGGTTTGGGGCGCGCCGGGATGCGCGAACAATATCACCACCAGCGCCGCGAGAACCGCGCCTTTGAGCGCCGAGAACAGGATTTGCGCGTTTCCCGAAGTGCGCGTTCCGGTCCAGTTGAGCGCGAAGAACGCCGCCAGCCCGGCGAGCGCCGGCCACGTGGGCGACGCGGTGGGCACGACGCCTAGCCGCACCACGTATTCGCCCACCACCACGGCGGTGTT
>JBBRER010000138.1:0-5385 GCA_038202745.1 Sphingomonadales bacterium | reverse complement strand
CCAGTGGCGCTTTTACATCGGGGTCGACGATATCGACCGCGCCACGACCGCGACCGAGCAAGGCGGTGGCAAGATCGTCAGCGGGCCGCACGAAATTCCCGGCGGCGAATTCTCGATCCACGCGATCGATCCCCAGGGCGCCACGTTCGGTCTCGTCGGTCCGCGGAGAAGCTGAGATGGCCGATTTCACGCTTTACACCAACCCGATGTCGCGCGGGCAGATCGCGCGCTGGGCGCTCCACGAAGCCCGGGCGAAGTACGATCAGGTGCTGGTCGATTGGGCGAACAAGCCCGCGGCGCTGCTCGCCCTCAACGCGATGGGCAAAGTCCCGACGATCGTCCACCACACCGCCGCGGGTGAGCGCACGGTAAGCGAGGCGGCGGCGATCTGCACTTACCTTGCCGATGTCTGTCCCGACGCCGACTTGCGCGCCAAACCCGACGAGCGCGCAGACTACTACCGCTGGTTGTTCTTCGCCGCGGGGCCGATGGAACAGGCGATCGTCTCGCGCTCGATGGGCTGGGAAGTCCCCAAGGAGCGTGAAGTCATGGTCGGTTTCGGCAGTCTCGAGCGGGTGCTCGACACGCTCGAGAGGCATCTCGACGCACACGACTTTGTCTGCGGCTCGCGCTTTACGATGGCCGACGTTTACGTCGGAAGCCAAGTCGACTGGGGGCTGACATTCGGTTCGATCCCGCCGCGTCCGGCCTTCGCCGCTTACGCCGAACGGATCCAGGCGCGCGCCGCCTACAAAGCCGCCAAGGCCATCGACAACACGCTGATCGAGGAGATGAAGAAGTGAGCAGTCCCAAGAATCTCGTGTGCTTGTGGTACAACCACGATGCAGAGGCAGCCGCCCGCTTCTATGCCCAAACGTTCCCCGATACTTCTGTCGCCGCGGTTCATCGCGCTCCGAGCGACTTTCCCGGGGGAAAGCAGGGCGACGCGCTGACGGTCGAATTCACGATGATGGGTGTCGCTTGCATCGGTCTCAACGGCGGCGACATGTTCAAGCACAACGAGGCGTTCTCGTTCCAGGTCGCGACCGACGACCAGGCCGAAACCGATCGCTACTGGAACGCCATCGTCGGCAATGGCGGGCAGGAGAGCCAGTGCGGCTGGTGCAAGGACAAGTGGGGCATCAGCTGGCAGATCACGCCGCGTGTGCTGACCGAGGCGATGGCCAAGGGCGGCGAGACCGCCAAGCGCGCCTTCGAGGCGATGTTTCCGATGAAGAAAATCGACGTCGCCAAGATCGAGGCTGCGGTCGCGGGCGAGAACGCCGATGCGTAAGGTCGTCGGCAGCGTCTTCCTCTCGCTCGACGGGGTCATGCAGGCGCCCGGCGGAACGACCGAGGATCCTGGCGACGGCTTCGATCAAGCCGGTTGGGTGTTCAAAATGTGGGACGAAGGCGTCGATGAGGCGATCGGTTCGTTCTTCGCGGGGGAATACGACCTCCTGCTCGGCCGGCGAACTTACGATATTTTCGCCGCCTACTGGCCTTACGTCGAAGGCGAAGGCGCGGCGATGGGCGAAGCGTTCACCCGCGCGAACAAATATGTCCTGACGCGAGGGCATCAGCCGCTCGAATGGGAGAATAGCCATCGCCTGACGGGCATTGGCGATGTCGCCGCGCTCAAGCACGGCGACGGCCCCGATCTCATTATCCAGGGATCGAGCACGCTCTATCCCGCGCTGCTTGCCGCGGGTCTGCTCGACCGGCTCACGCTGATGACATTTCCGCTGACGCTGGGCAAAGGCAAGCGACTGTTCGGCGGCGGTACGCCTGTAGGCATGCTCGAGATGGTCGATCACAAGGTGACGGCCAAGGGCACGGTAATCGCGACTTACGAGCCCGGCGGCGCGCTCCCGCCCCTCCCGCCCGAGGCGCCGGAGCCGAGCACGAGTGCGCGAGAGATGGAGCGGCAGCGCCGCATCGCGGAAGGAACCTGGTGATGCTCGCGCTCTACGGGCACTCCTTCTCGTCTTACACATGGAAGGCGCTGATCGCGCTTTACGCCAACGTGGCCCCATTCGAGTTCCGCAAGGTCGATCCCGATCATCCGGAGAACGCCGCATTCGTCGCGGCGGCGAGCCCGCTGGGCAAGTTTCCGGTGCTGAGCGACGGAGACCGCACCGTATTCGAGGCGACGAGCATTATCGAATACCTCGCGCTCCATCACTCCGGCGCTGCGCCGCTGCTTCCCGCCGATCCCGACGCGGCGATCGACGTCCGCAAGATCGACCGGGTGTTCGACAACTACGTGATGAACCCGATGTCGGAGATCGTGGCTGCGCATATTCGCTCGCCGGGGATGCCCGATCCGGGAACCGAAGGCCGCGCGCGAGATCAGCTCGGCAAGGCCTACCGCTGGCTCGACGCCTGGCTCGAAGGCCGGCCGCACGATGGGTCGATCAGCCTGATCGAATGCGCCGCCGCGCCGGCGCTGTTCTATGCCGACTGGGTCTATCCGATCCCGATGGAGCTCGACCGGCTGCGCCAATGGCGCGCGTACCTGCTCGCGCTGCCCGCGGTTGCGCGCTGCGTTGACGAGGCGCGGCCGTATCGCCATTTTTTCCCGCCCGGCGCGCCCGACCGCGACTAGAAAGGACGACCCGAATGCACGAACTGACCGTATCGCGGCACATCGCCGCCCCGCCCGCCAAAGTCTGGCAGGCGATGACCGAACGCATGGACGAATGGTGGTGCCCGAAGCCGTGGCGCGCCGAAATCGAGCGGCTCGATCATCATCCCGGCGGCGGATCGCTGATCACGATGTACGGCCCCGAGGGCGAAGTGAACCGTCACCCCGGCTTCGTGCTGGCGTGGGACGAAGGCCGGCGCTTCGCCTTTACCGACGCGATCGATGGCGACTTGGAGCCCTCCGGCCCGTTCATGGTCGGCATCTGGGAAGTTGCGCCCGAGGAAGACGGAACGCGCTACACCGCCCGCGCGCGCCACTGGACGGCGGAGGCGATGGCGCACCATAAGGAGATGGGCTTCGAGCAAGGTTGGGGCGTGTGCGCCGACCAGCTTCAGGCGCTGTGCGAGGCGACTTGAGCACTTGCAACGATGCCGCCATGCGCTCGCGTGGCCTGAGCGCGCGCGAAATGGAGATCCTCACGAGGCTCGCCACAGGCGATTCGAACAAAGTGCTGGTGCGCCGCCTGGGCATTTCCCCGAACACCGTAAAAAGGCATATAGCCCGGTATGCGACAAGCTCGGGGTCCAGCGTCGCGGGCAGGCGGTTGAAAAGGCGCGTTTTCTCTCGCTGATTGCCCGAGCGCCGAAAGGCGCGATCTGGGCCAGTCACCCAAACGGGCGATGGACTTGCGGGCTTCGCGATGCTTCGGTGCGTCCCGGTTGAACGGGAGGCGACGATGCCGGTAGTGGGGATGGGCGGCTATTTCTTCAGGTCGCATGACACGAAGAAACTGAAGGCGTGGTATCGCGAGCATCTCGGCGTCGGCGGCGGCTGCGGCGCCGATCCGGCGACCGGGCAGAGCAGCGAATGGGTTTGGCACGTCGATGCCGGGCCGATGGTGTTCGAGCCGTTCAAGGCCGACACCGACTATTTCCCAGCCGACAAACAGGCGATGATCAACCTCAGGGTGCGCGATCTCGACGGCCTGCTCGCGGGCTTGCGCGCGGCCGGGATCGAGGTCTTGCGCGAGGAGACCATGGACGGCGTCGGCCGCTTCGCGCGCATTCATGATCCCGAGGACAATCCGATCGAACTGTGGGAGCCCGCCGCACCGCCGACGGCGGCCGCGTGATGGCCGGGTCGATGCGCTATTCGCTGGTCTACGGGGCGCTCGCCGGAGGAATTGCGATTGCGGGGATCGTCGCAACCCTCGTGTTCAACCTGCCGGGCCACACGCACTCGGAACTGGTCGGCTATCTCATCATGCTCGCGGCGCTGTCGCTGATATTCGTCGGGGTGAAGCGTTACCGCGACAACGAATGCGGCGGCGTGGTGCGCTTCGGCCGCGCCTTTGTGGTCGGGTTGGGGATCGCGGTGGTGGCGGGCATTCTCTACACCGCCGGGTGGGAGATATATTCGGCCTGGTCGCCTACCGACTTCATCGCCGACTACTCCGGAAAAATGCTCGCGGACTTGCGCGCCGCCGGGGCCAGCGAGCGAGAAATTGCTGCCAAGGGGGCCGAAATGCGTGAGATGGTGGAGATGTACCGCAATCCGCTGTACCGGGTGCCGATGGTGTTCATGGAGATATTTCCGGTCGGATTGATCGTCGCGCTGGTTTCGGCTCTGGTCCTGCGCAACCCGCGGGCGCTGCCTAAATATGTCGCCGCCGGTTAAACCGGCAAGCCGAACCGCCGCCCGACCCATCCGATCGCCAGATACCCCGCAAAGCCAACCGCAACGAACGCCAGCATAGCGACCGGGATCGCGACTCCGCGCCGCAGCAGCCACGCCAGCAGCACGAACGCGGGGAGCGAAGCGGCGACGTAAGCGCTCGAGGACAAGGCCAGGTCGGCGATCCGCGCGGCGTCACCCGTGTCGCGCCACAGCCACAGCATCGCCAGCAGCGAAACCAGGGGGAGCGAGGCCACGAGCCCGCCCCACCCGGGGCTGCGCCGCGCCAGTTCGGAGGCAGCCGCGATCAGCGCGCCCGAGACGAGCGCCTTGAAGAGAAGTTGGAGAGCCATACACTCCGTTTAACCTAATTTTCGTCACCCTGAACTCGTTTCAGGATCCATCCCTCGGCGCGCACGGTGCCACGGATATTGAGGTGATCGTGCCTCAATCGCGCGGACACCGAGCCTTGGGGCACGATGGATGCTGAAACGAGTTCAGCATGACCGTCCTTGGGGTGTGGGCGTTTCTACAGCTGCTCGAGCATGTGCTCGGCGCTGCTGACCTTGAAGTCGCCCGGCGCTTCGACGTTGAGCTGTTCGACCACGCCGTCGTTGACGACCATCGAGAAGCGCTGGCCGCGCTTGCCGAGGCCGAACCCGGATCCGTCCATCGTCAGCCCGACCGCGTCGGCGAAATCGCCGTTGCCGTCGGCGAGCATGGTGATCGCGTCCGAGCCCGCGCTCTGGTTCCACGCGCCCATCACGAACGCGTCGTTGACCGCGGTGCCGACGATCTCGTCGATGCCCTTGGCTTTCAGCGCATCGGCCTTGTCGACGAAGCCGGGGAGGTGCTTGGCCGAGCACGTCGGGGTGAACGCGCCGGGGACCGAGAACAGCGCCACCCGCTTGCCCTTGAAGTAATCGCCCGAGCGGACCGCCTCGGGGCCGTTCTCGGTCGCCTTGACCAGCTTCACGTCGGGCAGCGTGTCGCCCACCTTGATCGTCATCGTGCAAGTCCTTTCGCGGAATGGAGCGCGCGATATAGGCCCGATCCCGCACCGG
>JBBRER010000137.1:0-5524 GCA_038202745.1 Sphingomonadales bacterium | reverse complement strand
CGCCTTGTCTTCCTTCAGCTTGACCGCCGAAAGATCGACGTCGGCCTCGCTGGCGGAAATCCGTTCCTGTTCGCGCATCAGCCGCAGCACCACGTTTGCGCGGCTTACGGCGGCCTGTACATCGGCGGTGGGGGAATAACGCGACGGGGCCTTGACCAGCCCGGCAATAATCGCCGCTTCCGCAGTGCTCAGCTCTGTCGCCGGGTGGCTGAAGAATTTCCGGCTGGCGCTGTCGACGCCGTAGGCGCCGCCGCCGAAATAGACCTTGTTGAGGTAAAGCTCGAGGATCTCGTCCTTGGAAAAGCGCGTCTCCAGCGCCATCGCCAAGACCATTTCCTTGAGCTTGCGCCCCACGGAGCGGCTGTTGTTGAGGAAGACGTTGCGCGCCAGCTGCTGGGTGATCGTCGAAGTCGCGCGCAGGCTCTTGCCGCTGGTCAGGGTGACGAACCCGGCGCGGGCGAGGCCGATCGGATCGACCCCGAAGTGCGAATAGAAGCGCCGGTCCTCGGTCGCGACCATCGCGTCCTTCATCACCTGCGGGATTTGCGCGGCGGGGATCCATTTGCCGTAGCTCGGCCCCAATGACACCAGCTCGGTCCCATCGCGCGCCCGCACGACGATCATCTGTCCCTGCTGGGCACTCTTGAGCCCCGAATAGCTGGGCAGCGAGGACGCCGCGACCGCGACCGAGATGCCGGTGACGATCAGGCCGAGCAGTGCGAAAGCCCCGCCCCAGACGAGCGCGCGGCGCAACCACAGTCGCCAGCCGGTTAGCGTCGGTTTGGGCGGCGCGCGCCGGGGGCGCGGACCGCGCCGGATATCGCTACGCGCCATTCAGGTCCCTCGCACGAGCCCCGCGCCCGCTGCCTCGCCAATGCATAGGCGATCCCGAACCCCGCGTTAATGGCTATTCGCTCTTCGGCTCCTTGGGCGCGAAATCGAGCGCGGCGCTGTTGATGCAATAGCGCTGCCCCTCCGGCCCCGGACCATCGGGGAAAACGTGCCCGAGATGCCCTTCGCACTTCGCGCAGCGGACTTCGGTGCGGCTCATGCCGTGGCTGATGTCGGTGTGCTCGGCGACCGCCCCGCCCGCGACCGGCGCGGTGTAGCTCGGCCAGCCCGAACCCGAGTTGTACTTGGTCTCGGACGAGAACAGCGGCGCGCCGCAGCCCGCGCAGGCGTACATCCCGGCCGCCTTGTTGCCGTCGTACTTGCCCGCGAAGGCGCGCTCGGTCCCCGCTTGGCGCAGCACCTGATATTGCTCGGGAGTCAGCTTCTCGCGCCACTCGGCATCGCTCAGCTCGATCTTGTCGGTCATCGGAAACTCCTTTGGCATCGATATGGAAAGCGCGGGCCGCTGCGACAAGTTCCACGCATGCGGAAAAACTGCGCCGAGCGGGCTTGCCCCGGCCCGTTTCAGGCAGCATCGTTGAATTGATCGCACTCGCCGACAAGCGCCGACGAACAGGAGACCGCATGCCCGGCAAGCGAACGGTCGATGGGCATGAGGTAACGCCGATCGGCTACGGCTGCATGTCGCTCTCCTGGGCTTACGGCACCCCTCCCTCCGACGCGACAAGCGAGGCGCTGCTGGGGCGCGCGTTCGACCTCGGTTACGACTTTCTCGACACCGCGAACATCTATGGGCTGGGCCACAACGAGACGCTGATCGGGCGCGCGCTCAAGGGGCGGCGGCGTGAATTCTTCCTCGCCACCAAGATGGGGATCAACGTCGGCGAAGGCGGGCGCCGCTTCATCGATTGCAAACCCGCGACGATCCTCCGCAGCGTCGATGAATCGCTGATGCGGCTGCAGACCGACTTCATCGATCTTTACTACATGCACCGCCGCGACTTCTCGACCCCGATCGAAGACTCGATGGAGGCAATGGCGGAGCTGGTGAAGGCGGGCAAGATCGGCGCGGTCGGGCTCTCGGAGATGAGCGCGGAGACGCTGCGCCGCGCCCACGCGGTCCATCCCGTCGCGGCGATGCAGACCGAATACTCGCTATGGACGCGCAATCCGGAGATCGCGGTGCTCGATGCGTGCCGCGAGCTGGGGACGACGTTCGTCGCGTTCTCGCCCGTCGCGCGCGGGGTGCTGGCAGGCGCGGTGCGCGACCCCGCGGCGCTAAGCGAGAAGGACTTGCGCCGCACGATGCCGCGCTTCGCCGCGGAGCGCTGGCCGCACAACCGCGCGCTGGTCGACGCGTTCGAGGCGATCGCCGCGCGCGAGGGCGTGACTCCGGCGCAACTGTCGCTCGCCTGGGTGCTGTCGCGCGGGCGACACGTCGTCGCGATCCCCGGCACCGCGAACGCCACCCACCTCGCCGAGAACTTCGCCCGGTGGGACTGGGACTTACCCGTAGCGGTGGGCGAGGAACTCGACGCGCTGATCAACGCGCAAACCGTCAGCGGTTCGCGCTACACTGCCGCGATGCAGGCGAGCATCGATACCGAGGAATTCGCCGCCGCTTAAAGCCGCGAATAGTGGTCGAGCAGTCGCGCCCAGGCGCGTTCGGCCTGCGGCTTGTCGTAGACCGGCGCGTCGAGGGTGCACCAGCCGTGGTCGGCGGGATAGACCTCGATCTCCGCGGGGCGCCCTGCGGCGTGCGCGGCGGCGCGCAGCGCATCCTTGTCGGTCGGCGCGCGGGCGTCGTCGTTCTGCGCGATCGCGATCAGGTAGTCCGCCTTCGTCTTGGCGAACGTCAGGTGCGGGCTGTCGGACGCGGCAGTGACCAGCCCCGCGCCGTGAAAGGATGCGGCGACTTTGACCCGCCCCGGCACCGCGCCGGCGGTGCGCATCGCGAACGATCCGGTCTGGCAATAGCCTTGGCTGCCGATCGCGCGACGCGTATCGACCGCTTTCTGCTTGTCGAGCCAGGCGACGAAGGCCTTCGCATCGCGCTCGGTGCCCGCAGGATTGAGCGTGGCGATCAGCGGCTTCAACTTGGCCTGACCTTCGGGAGTGCGCCATTCGGCCATCGTCGTGACGATCGGCGCGCGACTGCCGCGATAGTAGTGATTGACCACGAGCACCGCGTAACCCGCGCCCGCAAGCCGCCGCGCCATCGCCTTGTAGGCATCGCGCAGCCCGGCGATATCGGGCCACATCAGCACACCGGGGTGCTTGCCTTTCGTGGGATGGACGAAGAACGCGTCGGCGAGTCCATCGGGAGTCTGCACTTCGACCATGCTTTCGGTGAGGCTGGGGACTTTGCCCTGCCCGGGCGTCGAGGCGCACGCGGCGAGCGCCCCGGCTGCGCCGATCGCGGCGAATTCGCGGCGACTGAGCCCGCTTTTAGCCAGAGCGGCATCCTCGTCGATCGCGGTAAAGTCGTCGCACATGGTCTTGCTCTCCTGTCGCTCCTCGCCGCCACCATACCCGGATCGCGAAGGCTGGAAAGGCGCTTGTCGGTCCCGCCCCGGCAAGGCAGGATGCGGCAAGTGGGAGGAATCGACGATGCGCGGCAACTGGGTGGTTTTGGCGGCGGCATTGGCGCTGGCCGGGTGCAATGTCGGCGGCGCGAAGCAGGGCTCGGCGCCCGCGACGAAAGGCGTCACCGACGCGCTGATCGCGGCGGTTCCCGACGCCGAGTGGCTCAGCTACGGACGCGACCGCAACGAGCAGCGCTTCTCGCCGCTGGCGCAGATCAACGCCGCGAATGTCGGCACGCTGGGCCTTGCGTGGTCGGCCGATCTCGATACCGCGCGCGGGCAGGAAGCGACCCCGTTGGTCCACGAAGGCGTACTCTACACCACCACCGCGTGGAGCATGGTCAAGGCCTACGACGCCACAACCGGCGCGCCCAAATGGGCTTACGACCCGCAAGTTCCGCGCGAAAAACTCGTCGATGTCTGCTGCGACGCCGTCAACCGCGGCGTCGCGCTGTACGGCGACAAAGTCTATGTCGGCACGCTCGACGGGCGGCTGATTGCGCTCGATGCTAATACCGGGAAGGTCGTCTGGTCGAAACTGACGATCCCCGCCGGTTCGCACATGGCGATCACCGGGGCGCCACGCATCGTCAAAGGCAAAGTGCTGATCGGCTCGGCGGGCTCGGAATACTTCAGCCGCGGCTACCTCGCCGCGTTCGACGCCCAAACCGGGGCCGAGCTGTGGAAGTTCTACACCGTCCCCGGCGATCCCGCCAAACCGTTCGAGACCAAGCAGCTCGAGGCCGCGGCCAAGACCTGGAGCGGCGAATGGTGGAAAACCGGCGGCGGCGGGACCGTTTGGGATGGGATCACCTACGATCCGGTCACCGACCTGATCTACTTCGGCACCGCCAACGCCGAGCCGTGGAACCCCAAGGCGCGCGGAACGGGCAACGGCGACAGCCTTTACACCGCCTCGATCGTCGCGGTTCATGCCGACACCGGCGCTTACGCGTGGCACTTTCAGGAGACGCCCGAGGACCGCTGGGACTACGATTCGACTCAGCAGATCATGGTCGCCGATCTGACGATGGGCGGCCAGAAACGCCATGTCGTGATGCACGCGCCCAAGAACGGGTTTTTCTACGTGCTCGATGCCGCGACCGGCAAGTTCATCGCGGGCAAGCCGTTCGTCCAAGGCATAAATTGGGCCAGCGGGCTCGATCCGGTGACCGGCGTCCCTAGCATCAACCCCGATGCCAAGTACGAGCAGACCGGCAAGCCGTGGGTCGGCATCCCCGGCGCGATCGGCGCGCATAGCTGGACCCCGATGAGCTTCAGCCCGCAAACCGGGCTGGTTTACATCCCGGTCAACAACGTGCCGCAGTTCTACGCCGCCGATCCGACGTGGAAGCCGGGGACGACGGGCTTCCAGCTTGGCACCGACATGACCGCGGGCGGAATGCCCGCCGACAAGGGCGTTCGCGCGGCGACGATCGCGGCGTTGACCGGCGCGCTGATCGCTTACGATCCGGTCGCCGGCGCGGTGAAGTGGTCGGTGCCTTACCCCAGCGCGACCAACGGCGGCACGCTCGCGACCGCCGGTGGGCTCGTATTCCAGGGCACCGCGACGGGAGAATTCCGCGCCTACACCGCCGATACCGGCAAGCAGGTGTGGAGCTTCCCCGCGCAAAGCGGCATTCTCGCCGCGCCGATGACGTATGCGATCGGCGGCGAGCAATATGTCGCGATCATGGTCGGCTGGGGCGGCGTGCTCGACGTCAGCGGCGGCGCGCTCACCGTGGCCAAGATCACCCCCAACATCAGTCGCCTGCTGGTGTTCAAGCTTGGCGCCAAGGGCATGCTTCCGCCCGCGCCGCCGAGCGCCAAGCGCGTGCTCGATCCGCCGCCTTTTGCGGGCACCGCGCAGCAACTCGCGATCGGGGCCAAGGCCTACACCAACAGCTGCTCGGTGTGCCACGGCAACGCCGCGGTGGCAGGCTCGCTCAACCCCGACCTCAGGCACTCCTCCGCGCTCGGCAACGTCAAGCTGTGGCAGCAAATCGTTCACGACGGCTTGCTCAGCCAGAACGGGATGGTCTCATGGAAGACCCAGTTCAGCCCCGAGCAGATCGAAGCGATCCGCC
>JBBRER010000136.1:0-5545 GCA_038202745.1 Sphingomonadales bacterium | reverse complement strand
GGGGCGCTTCGAGCTTGGCGATTCGGTCTTCGTCACGCACGGGCTCGCCTTTCCGTTCTCGACCGGCCGCCTGGTCGGTGCCGGGCTCAATATCGACGGATCGGCGCAGTTCGGCGGGACCACATTGGTCGCCACCCGAATAGATCGGCCGGCGATCATCTGCCAGGGCGGGCGCAAGGATCGCATCGCCAACCTGTCGCTGGTCGGCCCGCTGCGGCAGCATATTTTCGACAACGGTCTCGGCACGGCCGCGACCAAGCGCGACGACAGCCAGCCGGCGGCGTGGGACGCGGGCGGCATCTCCGACCAGCGCTGGGCGCCGTTCGCGGGCATCGCAATCGATCCTTTCGCCGATCCGCCACCGCCCTCGCCTTACCCGCGCATTTCCGCCCCGGCGTATCTCGGCCCCGCGCCGAAGTGGTACCGGCGTGAGCCCACCTCCGACGTCTCGATCGAACGTGTCATGATCAGCGGCTTCAACGTGGCTCTGGTCGTTCATCCGGCGGCCGGAGTCGCGCAAGGCGACTACATCCATGCCCAGGACTTGATGATCGAGGCGTGCAAGTACGGCGTCTCGATCGGGAACACCCAAAGCCGTTTGCCGACCGGGCTCCACCGCCATATCGCGCGCGTCTTTTGCGGGTTCACCAATCGCCTCAACGGGGCGCAGCAGGGCTTCCTCGCGGGGATCGAGACCAACGCGGAAGTCGGCGCGTGCACGAAGGTATTCGACTTCGATCTGTCATTCGTCGGCAACTTCACCTTCGACGGGCTTTATTCCGAAGCCTGCTGGACGCTCGGCGATGTGCGCGGAACGACGATGCTCGACGGCGGCCTGACAATCCGCGGCGCCCACCTCAACTTATCCTATGCCAGCGGCGACTATGTGCCGCTGCGCGGGGTTCCGAAGCATATAATCGGCGATCCCGACAACCCGCGCGGCTATGCCGGGACCGGCCAGGTCGCAATCTCGAACACCTTCCTGTCGTTTCGCACCGCCTGCCCGCTGATGGTCAAAAACCTCTCGCTCGACCGGGTCCAGCTTTACAGCCTCGAAGCGTCCGTCAGGGCGACGAGCCTGGCCCGCGCGATCGCGCACAACGGCTCGATGGGGCTGCTGATGCCGCCGGGGACGAAACCGACGCCCGCCGTCGTGACCGCACCGCGGTTCGACCTGGCGACGCTCGCGACCGGGGCGACGCACACCACCGACGACAACTTTCGCCAAACCGACCGCAACGCGCTGGTCCCGTGGTTCGTCGGGCGTGCCCGGCCAAAATCGCATTCCGACGATCGCTACGCCGTCCCCGTCCCGATGTGGCAGTTCGAGGTTCCGGCCAACAAGTATGGCGTACGCGCGGTACGCGGAATCGAAATCGAGCTGGCGCAGCCGCTTACGCGCGATCAGGCCAACAACACGGCGCAAGCGCCCGGCTGTCTCGTTCTCCACGATTGGGACGGCCGCTGGTATTACGTGAAAAGCCGGGATTACGGCCACGGGACGGTGGTTCTGGAGGCGCTGACCGACTACCACGATCCCGGCACCGGAGATGCGCTGCGAACGCAGTTCGCCAACACCGGCGCGCTGCTGTTCGTCGAAACGCGCTTTTACACCCCGGCTGCTGGGCTGGTCGGGGACGTCGCCCAGGGCAGTCCGGTCGTCAGCAACGTACGGCTGATCGACGGGACGGCGCCCGCCGCGCTCGATATGGTTGGCGGCGACTATTTATGGGTCGATCCCAATGATTCCGCACCCGCCTTCACCCCTGCGACCAACCGCATCGATACGGTCGATTCGGCCGGATTTCGGCTGACGATGAGCGGCCCGGCCCGCCGGTCGCAGACAGGAATGCGGATAGGGCTGCTGATCCGCGGCAGCTAGCCGGTGGCGATCGCTCAGTTATGCGGGGCGGGGGTCGGCGCGGGCGCGGGCGTTTCCTGCGCGGCGGCCCGCTGACGGGCTTCGACCGAGTTCTCCAGCGCTTCGACCCGCCGCTGCGTGTCGGCAGCTTCGGCATCGATCGTCGAAAGGCGCTTGGCGCGCTCGGCCTCGATCAGCTGGCCGAAGCGGATGCCGGGATCCTGCGCCTTTTCCTCGTAGGCTTCCTTGATCAGCTTGTTGGTGCATCCGGTCCAGCCGCCGGCGCCCGCGGGCGAGCAGCTGAGCGTCCCGGAGCGGCCGACGGTCTGGTAGGCGAGCACTTTGCTGGTCCACGATTCGTTCTGCGGCGAGGTATTCTGGCGCAGGATCGCGGGAATGCGGAAGCGCTCGGCCTCGGGAAGCTTGGCGCACACGGTGATCGTGTCGGGGCTCGATTGCGGGCACGCATCTTCGCCATAGATGATCACGGTGTTGACCTTGTCGCCCGCGGCGTCCTGCGCGGCGGCGGGCGCGGCCAGCGTGGCGGTGCCCAAGACGGCGGCGGTCAAGATCAGGCGCATCTCGTGGCTTCCTGCGAAGGTTAGCGGCGGAATAGGGCCGCCGGTGCGGCTGAACAACGGCTGAAACGCCGCCAAAGTTTCATGCGCGCCGTTTCAAATCCGCTCGCTGAGCCGGATCGCCAGCCGGCAACCGAGCCGGATCGCGCCCGACAGCAACGGAAACGCGGGCGCGCGCTCGGCCCCGGCAGCGAGCGCGGTCTCGCGGTGCTCGCGCTCGTCCTCGCGAAACGCCGCGATCAGCCCTGACAGCTCGGGATCGGCCTCGCCGAGATCGTCGAGCTGCCGCGTGTAATGGCGATCGATCTCTTCCTCGATCGCCGCGGTGCAGGCCATCGCCGCCTCGGGTCCGATCAGCGCGGTCGCTGCGCCGAGCGCATACCCGGCGACGGCCCAAGCGGGCTGGAGCGCGGTCGGGCGCACGCCTCGGGTCGCGATCAATGCATCGAACTTGGCGCGGTGCGCGTCTTCCTGCGCAGCCATCCGCGCGATTTCGGCCGAGTGCGGCGCGCGGTCGCCCATCACCGCGAGCTGGCCTGCGTAAATCCGCTGCGCGCCGTATTCGCCCGCCTGATCGACGCGAAGCATGCGGTCGGCGCGCGCGCTCATGCCGGTTTCCGCGCGCGGCCGAGCAGCCAGAAGATCGAAAGGGCGGAGGCGGTCGAAATCAGGAAGTTCCACCCCGCCAGACTGATCCCGAACAGCGACCATTGAACCTGATCGCAGCGGATGAGCGGGGCCGAGAGGATCGCCTTCAACGGATCCTCGCCCGGCGTCAGCGTCGATGAGCACGCGGTCAGCCCTTCCCACCAGCGATACTCGACTCCGGCGTGATACCCGCCGAGCAGCCCGGCGATCAGCAGCGCCAGCCCGGCGAGCCAGGTCAATGCGCGCGTCGACGGCCGCACCAGCGCGAGAACCGCCAGCGCCAGCGCGGCGAAGTGCGCGTAGCGCTGCCACCAGCACATCTCGCACGGGTAGAGCGCGAAGCCGTACTGACCGATGTAGGCGCCTGCGAGCAGCGCCGCCGGCACGGTCACCGCGATCCGCCGCGCCAGCCGCGCCGCGGGCTCGCCGGTGGTGCCCAAGCCCGAGATCATCTCGATGCGCGGCTCGCCAGAGCGGGCGCGGCGGTCCGCTTGACGGTCGAGATCGCGTACGCGAGCTGAAAGTCGTCGATGCCCTTGGCCTTCAATTGCTCCGGGGTCTGCTTGAAGCGCGGATCGGTCTGCAAATCGTTTTCGAGCTTCTTGTCGTCGAGCGCGACTTCGTTGACGAGGTGATGGCGCAAGTCGCTTTCGCGCAGCGCCAGTTGCGCGCGCTTGGCCGCGTCGGGGTCGGAAAGCTGCGGCACGCGGATATCGGGTTCGATCCCGCCTTCCTGGACCGAGCGGCCCGAAGGCGTGAAATAGCGCGCGGTGGTGAGCTTGACCGCGTGCGTCGCGTCGAGCGTGAACAGCGACTGGACGCTGCCCTTGCCGAAGCTGCGCTCGCCCATGATCAGCGCGCGGTGCTGGTCCTGAAGCGCGCCGGCGACGATTTCCGAGGCCGAGGCCGAGCCGGCGTCGATCAGCACGACGATCGGCATGCCCTTGGCGGCGTCGCCGCGAAAGACCGTCTCGGCCTTGTAGAATTCGTTGTCGCGCGCGTTGCGCCCGCGCTGCGAGACGATGTCGCCCTGGCTCAGGAACAAGTCGGACAGCGCCACCGCTTCGTCGAGTGAGCCGCCAGGGTTTTGCCTCAGATCGAGCACCAGTCCGGCAAGCTTGCCCGCCGACTGGCGCCGAAGCTCGTCGATCGCCTTGTTCACGTCGGCGCCGACGTTGCGCGAGAACTCGTTGACCGAAATCACCCCGACATTGTCGGTGAGCTTGGAAGTGACGGGCTCGAGATTGATCACCCCGCGCGTCACGGTGACGTCGAACGGCGCGTCGCGCCCGGCGCGGTAGAGCGTCAGGCGGATCTTGGTCCCCGCCTCGCCGCGCATCAGCGCCACCGCGTCATCGAGCTCGCCGCCGTAGATCAGCTTGCCGTCGAGATGCGTGATGTAATCGCCGGCTTTGACGCCCGCGGCTTCGGCCGGGCTGCCCTTCATCGGGGCGATCACTTTGACCGCGCCGTCGTCCATCACGACGCTCAGCCCCAGCCCCGAATAGTTGCCGTCGATCATCGCGTTGAGGCGCTGCAGCGTCGCGCCTTCGAGGTAGTTCGAGTGCGGGTCGAGCCCCGAAAGCATCCCGTCGATCGCCCCGGAGATCAGCTTGTCGTCGTCGACTTGTTCGACGTACTGCGCCTTGACCAACTGATACACGGTCAGCAGCCGCCCGAATTGCGGGCCCGAACGGCCATCGACCGCGGCGAGCCCGGCGGTGGTGGCGGGGATCAGCGCGACCGCGCTGACCAGCAGCGTGGCGCGCAGGAGGGAGGCGAATTTCATCGGCGGAACGGCCTTTCGAACGAACAATTGCGGGCATTCTATCGCGCGGCGCGGGTTAACGCCAGATGGCCGTCAATTAGCGCGCATCGCCTCGAGCGGATTGAGCGGCTCGCCGCCGCGGCGCAGCTCGATCGTCACGCGCGGGTCGGTGGGCGCGGCAAGCCCCAGCGGCGATCCCGCGACGAGCTGCGCCCCAACCGCGGTGTCGAGTTCGGCGAGCCCGGTAATCAGCGTCGTCCAGCCGCCCGGGTGCTCAACGATTACGATGTTTCCATACCCGCGATAGGGTCCGGCGAAAGCGACCCGGCCCGCGGCGGGGGCAACCGCCTGGGCGCCGCCGCGCGGGGCAAGGGTGAGCCCACGCGACCGCGCGCCGCTCGTCCCAATGTCGCCGAAGCCGGTAACGATGCGTCCGTTCAGCGGCAGGATAAAGCCTCGTGAGGCATCCGCCGCGGCGCTCGGCAGCGCCAGCTGGAGCGGCGGCGATCCGGGTTGCTCGGGGCGCAGCACCGGACCGGGAAGCGCGGCGAGTTCTTCGCGCAGCGCGCCCGCGGCGTCGAGTGTGGCGACGAGCCCGCCGAGGTCCTTGGCTTGCTCGGCCAGCGCCAAGGCGCGTTCGGCCTCGCGGTCGGCGCTGCCGCTGGCGGCGCGCGACGCGAGCCGCTGGCG
>JBBRER010000135.1:0-5546 GCA_038202745.1 Sphingomonadales bacterium | reverse complement strand
GCGCGCAGCCCGTTGGCGTCGAGCCACTTGGCTGCGCGGAGGAACGGCTCGGTATCCTCGTGCGGCGGCGGAGCGTCCATCAGCATCGCGGTGCCGGAGGGGCGCGCGACGCGGAAATAGCGGCGGAACGAGGCGTCGCCGACGAGCGGCACGACCTCGGCTCCGCCCCAGCCCGCCGCAGCGAGGAACGTATCGACACCGTCAGGGAGCGTCACCATGGCTCGCGCCCTAGCCAATCCGCCCCCGCGCTCGCAATGGCCGCGCGGCCCTCGCCCACGATTTCCAGCGCGAGCGAAAGGCAGCCCGGCTCACCGGCGAAGCCTCCGGCGTTCTCGGGCCATTCGGCGATCAGCGCGGCGTCCTGGCGATAGTCGTCGAGCCCGAGCTGCTCCGCCTCCTCGGGTCGCGCCAGCCGGTAGAAATCGGTGTGAACCACCGGCAAGCGCAACGCGGGCGGATCGTAAGTCTCGACAACGGTGAAGCTGGGTGAAGGCACCTCGCCCGCGTAGCCCAGCGCGGCAATCACCGCGCGCGCCAGCGTGGTCTTGCCCACGCCGAGGCCTCCCGACAGCGCAACCACGTCGCCGGGGCGCAGGACTTCGGCGATGCGCGCACCGAGCGCGTCCATCGCGGCGAGGTTCGGCAGTGCGATATGGATCACGGCAATTCGATGATCGCGGCGGTGCCTTGGCCCGGCTCGCTGAGCAGCTCGATCGTTCCGCCGTGGGCTTCGAGCAGCTGGCGCGCGAGCGGCAGCCCGACGCCCTGGCGGCGTTCGACCGACTTGCCGTCGGCGGTGAGCTTGAGCCCGTCGAACGCGCGCGCCAGCTGAACCGGGTCCATCCCCGCGCCGTTGTCGGAGACGACGATCCGCGCGACGCCGCCGCCTTTGACGCGGCGGCGCGACAGCTCGACGAGAATGCGCCCGCCCGCAGGCGTCGCGGCGATCGCGTTGTCGAGCACGTGGCCGAGCGCACGGCCGAGCCTGCGGGGATCGCCCTCGATGCTCCCCGCGCCTTTGTCGCCGCGCAAGTCAAGCGTCAGCCCGGCTTCGCGCAAACGCGCGGCGCGCTCCTCGGCGATCCGCGCCACGAGCGGCAGCAGCTCCACCTCCTCGCGCGCCAGCGGGAGCATCCCCGCCTCGCTTTGCGATAGGTCGAGCACGCTTTCGATCTGTTCGCTCAGTCGCTCGACCGACGTCAGGATCGCGCGCGCGTAGTCCTCGCCGTCGCGGCTGAGATCGCCCCCGAGCCCCGCCTGGAGCAGCTCGGCAAACCCGCCGATCGAGGTCAGCGGGGTGCGGAATTCGTAGCTCATCGTCGCCAGGAACCGCGTCTTGAGCGCGTCGGCCTCGACCAGCGCGGCGTTGCGTTCGCGCAACGCTTCGGCCGCCTTTTCGCTGTCGGTGATGTCGAGCACGGTGAGCAAGCCGTTGCCGTCGGGCAGCGGGACGCCTGCAAATTCGAGCGTGCGCCCTTCGGCAAGATGCACTCGCCCGCCGGTCTGCTTGCGCTCGAGTGTCGCGGCGCGAACGACGTCGCCGACCCCCTTGGCGCGCCCGGCGTGAACCAGCTTGGCGGCGATCCGCTCGAGCAACGCCTCGATCCGCGGGTGGGTGTCGAGGAACTCGCCGTCGAGTCCCCAGTCGGCCGCAAACCGCCGGTTCCACAATTGCAGCCGCCCGTCGGGCGCAAATACCGCGACCGATTCGAACAGGCTGTCGAACGTCGCGGTGCGGGTGCGCAGCAGCGTGTCGCGCGTCGCCGACAGCCGCAGCTGCTCGGTCCGGTCCTCGGCCATCAGCGTCAGCCCGCCGTCGGGCAGCGGCAGCGCCACGATCCTGAGGTGCGTCCCATCGCCCAGCGTCCAGGCTTCCTCCTGCGGCGCCTCGGCCTTGAACCAGCCCGCGCGTTCGCGCCGCCACGCGGGGAAATCGCGCGCTTCGGGCAAACGCCCGGCATCGCGCGCGAAATCGAGCAGGCGTTCGAACTCGGGCGGATCGAGCAGTACGCGCGGCGTGAGCGCGAAAATCCGCTGGAACGGCTGGTTGGCGAAGACCAGCCGGCGCTGCGCGTCGAACTGCGCGACGCCGCCCGCCAGCTGATCGAGCATCGCGCGCTGGGCTTCGCGGAACGCGCGGAATTCGCGCGCCTGCTCCTCCATATCCTCGATATCGATCGCGTAACCCGCCACGCCCTCCTCGCCGAGCGGGAGGTCGGAGACGCGAAGCGCGCGGCGCTGGCCGCCTACCGTGGCGTGGACGATCCGCTCGATCGGCATCGCCTTGGCCGCGGCCTGCTGCGCGACTTGCGCCGCTGTCAGCCCATCGACCGGCTCGATCAGCTCGACGCCGCCGTTCACCACTTCGTCGGCGGACGCAGCCCCGACCGCGGCGACGTAGGCGCCATTGGCGAGCCGTAAAGTGCCTTCGGGACCGCGGAACCACATCGGCATCGGCGCCGCCTCGATCAGCCCGACCAGCGCGGCGAAATCGTCCTTGGCGCGCGCCGCGGCGGTGCGCAGCTGGACCAGCTCGCTCTCGCTGTCGGAAAAGTCGAAAATCCACACCAGCGCCGCGCCGCCGGGCGAAACCTGGGGATCCGCAAGGTGCCCGCGCAGCGACAGGCTGCGGCGCGATCCGCGCGGCGTGAGCACGAGGCGAAACGGCGCGGCGGTCTTCTGCGTGCGGCGCACCGCTTCGGTCAGCTCGGCGAGTTGCTCGGTCTCGATCCCGCGCGTGCCGCCGTCAAGCTCGGACAGGAATTGCGGAACCGCGTCGAGCCCGAGCCAGCCGGCGAGCTTGGGCGGCGCCTCGATCTTGCCGTCGCTACGCACGAGCAGCGGCAACGCCGGACTCTCGTCGACCATCCGCGCCAGCCGCCGCGCGTTGCGTTGCCCGGCCTCGGCCCGCCGCACCCGCGCCCGCGCCGCGAGCATCACGCCTGCCGCCGCGAGCGTCCACCCCGCGAGCAGCAGGCCAAGTAGCACCAGCGCGGTCTGGTCGAGCGGCATCGTTCCAGCGCTATGCGGCGGCGGGAGGGATTACAATGGGGCGAGCGTCGCGCGTGTGCTTCGACAAGCTCAGCATGAGCGGATGTTGTTAAAAACCCAGTTCCGCTCAGCCTGAGCCCGTCGAAGGCTCCGCGATGCTCACGCCCTCAATACCGGTAATGATCGGGCTTGAACGGCCCCGCCGCGGGGACACCGATGTAATCGGCCTGCTTGCTCGAAAGCTTGGTCAGCGTGACCCCGAGTTTGTCGAGGTGGAGCGCGGCGACTTTTTCGTCGAGGTGCTTGGGCAGCACGTAGACTTTGTTGTCGTACTCGTCGGCCTTGGTGAACAGCTCGATCTGGGCGAGCGTCTGGTTGGTGAACGAGGCGCTCATCACGAAGCTCGGGTGGCCCGTGCCGCAGCCCAGATTGACCAGGCGACCCTTGGCGAGGATCAGGATCTGCTTGCCGTCGGGGAACTCGACGAGGTCGGTCCCGGGCTTGACCTCGGTCCATTTGTAGTTGTCGAGCGCGGCGATCTGAATCTCGCTGTCGAAGTGGCCGATGTTGGACACGATCGCCATGTTCTTCATCGCCTTCATGTGCTCGGCGGTGATGACGTCCTCGTTGCCGGTCGCGGTGACGAAGATGTCGCAGCGCGTGACCGCTTCTTCCATCGTCACGACCTCGTAGCCTTCCATCGCGGCCTGGAGCGCGCAGATCGGGTCGATCTCGGTGACCATCACCCGCGCCCCGCCCTGACGCAGCGACGCCGCCGAGCCTTTGCCGACATCGCCGAACCCGGCGACGCAGGCGACTTTGCCCGCGAGCATGACGTCGGTCGCGCGCCGGATCGCGTCGACCAGCGATTCCTTGCAGCCATACAGGTTGTCGAACTTCGATTTGGTGACGCTGTCGTTGACGTTGATCGCGGGGAACGGAAGCTTGCCTTCCTTGGCGATGTGATAGAGCCGGTGGACCCCAGTGGTGGTCTCTTCGGAGACGCCCTTGATCGCCTTGACGGTGGCGCTGAGGTACCCCGGGCACGCCTTGACGAAAGCTTTGAGCGCGCGCTGCATCTCGATCTCTTCGGCGTTGGCGGGTTCGGGCATCGTCTCGCCCGCCTCGATCCGCGCGCCCCACAGCGCGAACATCGTCGCATCGCCGCCGTCGTCGAGGATCAGGTTGCAGGTCTCGTCGTCGCCGTCCTTCGACCAGTCGAAGATCCGCCCGACGTAGTCCCAGTAGTCGGCCAGGCTCTCACCCTTGATCGCGAACACCGGGACCCCGGTGGCGGCGATCGCGGCGGCGGCGTGGTCCTGCGTCGAAAAGATGTTGCACGTCGCCCAGCGCACGTCGGCGCCGAGCGCGGTCAGCGTCTCGATCAGCACCGCGGTCTGGATCGTCATGTGCAAGCTACCGGTGATCCGCGCGCCTTTGAGCGGCTGCGACGCGCCATATTCCTCGCGCAGCGCCATCAGCCCGGGCATCTCGGTTTCGGCGATGCGGATTTCGGCCCGGCCGAATTCGGCAAGGCTCAGATCGGCGACGACATAGTCGGGCGAAGTCTTGGGCATGGTGTCGAGCGCGGTGGCCACGGGGAATGCTCCTGCAAATCGTTCGGACTGCGGAGCCCCGTTCAACGAAGAAGGCGGCGCCGCAAAGCGATGCCGCCTCTAGCCGCTCGCCCCGCGAGAGGCAAATATAAAGATTCCTTTATATCCCTAAAATTGGGACCGGGGTGGGTGCGCGGCCCCCCGACCGCGCGCACGGCAATCGCTTCGAAAGCCGGCCCACCCCGCCCGATCCCGCCAAACGGGAAAGCCGGAAAGCAGTCCGGATCAGCGCCGGACGAGCGTCAGCCGCGCCGATCCTTCGTCCTGGAGCAATTCATCGGCGGCTTCGACCAGCGGCGCCTGGCCGCGCGCGTCGGCGAGCGCGCGGGTTACTTGCTTGAGCTGACCGCAATCGAGCCACGGATGTCCCTGACCATAGGAATTGGCCATCGACACGCTCATCCGGTCGAGCGCGCGGTTGGCGCCCGCGGCGCCGTATTGCAGCGCGAGCTGCGCCTTGAGCGAGAGCGCCGCGCCTTGCAGCTCGGCGTAATGCGCGGTGGTGAAGCGCCCGTAATCGCGCTGGAAATCGGAAGCCGTCGTCCGGCAGCGCAGCCCGGTGACCATCAGCATGATATCGAGCTTGCGCAGCTTTTCCGCCTGGCTCAACCCGCCCGCGCTCGCCGGCGCGGCGCACAACATCGATGCGGCGGCCAATAGCGCCGCGACCCCGTTTACAGTCTTCATGTGCAGTCTCCCCGCGGGAACCCCTTCCCGCTGCCGCACGATGCCCCCGTGGCGTTTACCGGTTCTTAAACCAGCGCGGTAAAGCGAAATTTACCATAGACGAACCGAGTATGGCGAAGCTGGCCGTTGCCGGATGCGCGTTCGGGCCTATATCGCGCGCTCCATTCCCCGAAAGGACTTGCGCGATGACGATCAAAGTGGGCGACAAGCTGCCCGACGTGAAGCTGGTCAAGGCGACCGAGACCGGCCCCG
>JBBRER010000134.1:0-5611 GCA_038202745.1 Sphingomonadales bacterium | reverse complement strand
GTCCATCGGGTTGGCTTGCGCGCCACCGCCCGGAGTGGCCGAGAAGTTGGTCTGGGCCAGCTCGTCCTCGCTCGGCCGGCGAGCGACGGTCGCGGTCAGGGTCATGCTGCGGCCGCTGCGCAGAACCTCGATCGGGATGCGCTTGCCCGGCGCGGTGTTGGCGACGATCGACGACAGCGAACTGTCGGGAGTAACCTCGCGGTTGTCGACCTTGAGCACGACGTCGCCGGGCATGAGTCCGGCACGCGAAGCGGCCTGGCCCGAGACCACCGACTGAACGAGCTCGCCGCGGTTGTGCGGGATGCCGAACGAATTGGCGAGATCGTCGGTCATCGGCTGGACCTGGACGCCCAGGTAGCCGCGTTCGATCGCCTGGCCGGCGCGCAGCTTGTCGACGATCGGGGCGGCGACGTCCGAAGGGATCGCGAAGCCGATGCCGATATTGCCGCCCGAAGGCGCGATGATCCAGTTGTTGATGCCGATGACGTTGCCCGCCATGTCGAACATCGGCCCGCCCGAATTGCCCGAATTGATCGAGGCGTCGGTCTGGATGTAGTGGTCGTAAGCGCCCGAGCCGGTGTTGCGGTTGACCGACGAGATGATCCCCGAGGTCACCGAACCGCCAAGCCCGAAAGGGTTGCCGATCGCGATCACCCAATCGCCCGCGCGCGACCGGCTCGACTGGCCGAACCTGACGAACGGCAGCGCCTTGGTCGGCGCGATCTTGAGCACCGCGATGTCCGAGGACTGGTCGCGCCCGACGATCCGCGCTGGATACTCGTCGCCGTTGGGCATAGTCACCGTGATCGAATCGGCGAGGCCTTGGTTGTCGAGCGTGATCACGTGGTTGTTGGTCACGACATAGCCATCGGCCGAGATCACGAAGCCCGAGCCGAGCGCGCCTGATTCGCGCGTCTGTGGCGCGGCGCCGTTGGCTCCGCCCGGGAACAGCCCTTCGAAGGGTGTGCCCGCGAACGGATTGGCGGCCTGGACTTTGACCTTTTGGCGGGTCGAGATGTTGACCACCGCGGGTTGGAGCTGCGCGGTGAGGTCGGCAAAGCTGGCCGGGGCCCCGGCGCGCGGGACCACTTGGGCGATCTGCGAGGAATCGTTCTGCGCGACTTGCGCGCCGGCGGGAAAGCCGGTGACCAGCGTCGCGGTCGCGCCGCCCAGGAGCAGCGCCGAAGTAATTGCGTAAGCGTATCGCACGTGTCTCGTTTCCTTTTGCTCGGCCCGGCGGCGCGCGGCCGTCCGGGGCGTCGCTGCGCGATTCACGCCGCACGGCCTGAACCGCATTTGAATAGCGTTAGTTCCCCTTGAACTGCTTGAGGTACTGGTTGTCGGGGGAGAGGATGATCGTGCTCCCGCCGCGTGTCGCCGGGTTGGCGAAGGTCGCGTCGTAGCTCTTCATCGCGCGGTAGAAATCGTAGAACGACGGGTCCTTGCCGAAGCTGTCGGCGTAGATCTGCGAGGCGCGGGCTTCGGCGTCGGCCATCACCAGCTGGGCGTTGCGCTGGCCTTGCGCGCGGATCGTGGTCGCTTCCTGCTCGCGCGCCGCGCGCATCTGCGAGAATGCGCTCTCGAGCGCGCCGGGCGGAAGATCGGCCTGCTTGATCCGCACGTCGATCACTTGCGCGCCGTAGTCGCGCGCCTGGCGGTCGAGCCCGGCGCGGATCTGGCTCATCGCCTCGCCGCGTTCGGGCGTGAGCAGCGAGGCGAACGTCCGCTTGCCCAGTTCCTGGCGCAGCACCGAGGTGAAGATCGGTTGAAGCTGGTCGCCGACGCGCTCGACCGAACCGGCGGTGCGGACCATCCGCACCGGATCGATGATCCGGTAGCGCGCGTAAGCATCGACCTCGAGCCGGCGCTGGTCGGACGAGATCACCTGCTGCGAATCCATCTCGAGGCTGAGCACCTGCTTGTCGACCCAGACCAGTTCCTCGAACAGCGGCAGCCGCAGCGCGAGGCCAGCCCCTGTGCTGCCGAAATCGGTGTGCGGGCTGTAGCGGTTGAGCGTGCGCACCGGATCGCCGAGCCGCAGGACCACCGCCTGCTTGGTTTCGGGCACCACCACCACCGCCGAAAGCAGCATCAGCGCGCCGACGACCGCCGCGCCCAATGCGAGCTTGTTTTCGCGCAATGCGCCGAGCACGCTCATTGCGCCGCTTCCGTCTGCGCGGGTTTTGGCGCAATCTGGGGGAGCGGGAGGTAAGGCGTGACGCCATTGGCCTCGATCACGACCTTGTCGTTGTTCGACAGTACGCGCTCCATCGTCTCGTAATACATTCGCCGCCGGGTGACGTCGGGGGCGAGCTTGTACTGGGCATAGACCCGGTCGAACGCGCCCGCCTCGGCTTGCGCCCGCGCCAATGTCGTTTGCGCCCAGGCCTGGCCGCGGTTGAGGTCGCGCTGCGCGTCGTTCTGCGCCGCGGTGACTTGCTGAAAGGCATCGTTGACCTTAGCCGGAGGATCGGCCTTCTTGATATCGACCCCAAGCACCGAGATGCCCGAACGGTACGCGTCGAGAATCGCCTGCATCCGGGTGCGCACGCGAATCTCGATGTCGGCGCGCCCCGCGCCGCCCATCACGCCGTTGAGCGGGACTTCGGCGACCGAGGCGCGCATCGCGGCTTCGGCGACTTCGGTCACGGTCTGTTTGGGATCGTTGAGCTGGAAGGTGTAGAGCTTGAGGTCCTTGATGTTCCAGCGGACCAGGTAGGACAGATCGACGAGCGCGAGATCGCCGGTCAGCATCAAGTTCTCGGCCTCGCCGTCGGGGATCGACGAGCGCTTGATCGAGCCGACGTCGGTGACGCTGACCGACTGGACCGGCCAGGGGAAAGTGAACGAGGCGCCGGGGCCGATCGTGCGCGAATAGCGCCCGAAAGTGGTGATAACGCCTTGCTCGCTGGTGCCGAGCTGATGGTACGTCGTCACCCCCAGCCACAGCAGCGCGACCACCACTGCGGCGACGGGCAACCAGCTGCCGCCGCCTGCGCGCCGCGGGAAGCGCGGGAAACCACCGCCACCGCCACCACGCACGCGCTGGCGAAACAGATCCTCGATGCTCGCCGAGCGCCGCGGCGGCTCGCCGCTTTGCGGCGGAAGCCACGGATTGCGCGGACCGGGAGTGGGATCGGGCTTTGGCTCGGGCTCTGCCGCCGTGCCGTCGCCGGCCGCCGGCTCTTCGCCTTTGCCCTCGTTGCCGCCGCCCCACGGGCTCTTGCGTCCGGCCATCGCCAGCCGCCACCCGTTCCTAACCCCGCGCAGTCCGCTCATGTCCACGATTATAGGAACGCCGCGCGCACAAAAACAGTGCCTCCTCCCGCTTTTTCCTTGCTAGAGCGCGCGCGTGCCCGACGACGCCGACGCCCTCAAAGCCGCGCTTCCCTCCGATGCGAAAGCGCGCGTGCGATCGCTGCGGCTGAAGGAGGGCGTCGCCACGCTGGTGCTCGACGTCGCGGGCCTCGACCGGCTGGCGCGCGATCGGCTCGAAGTCGCGGTCAAAGCCGCGCTGCGCGCCGTGCCGGACGTGAACGAAGTGCGCGTGGCGATGACCGCGGACAAGCCCGCCGGTCCCCAGATCGTCGCGATCGGATCGGGCAAAGGCGGGGTCGGCAAGTCGACGCTGTCGACCAACCTTGCGGTCGCGCTGGCGCGGATGGGGCGCAAGGTCGGGCTGGTCGATGCCGATATCTACGGCCCCTCGCAGCCCCGGCTGCTCGGCAACGAGGGCATGCGGCCCGAGGCGCGCGAGCAGAAGCTGATCCCGGTGCCGAGCCGCTGGGGCGTGCCCGTGCTCTCGATGGGGCACTTGGTCGAGCCGGGGCGCGCGATCGCCTGGCGCGGGCCGATGGCGGGCAAAGCGCTCGGCCAGTTGATCGATGCCGAGTGGGGCGACGCCGAAATCCTGATCGTCGATCTGCCGCCGGGCACCGGCGACGTCCAGCTGACCATGCTCCAGCAGCACAAGCCGGCGGGCGCGGTGATCGTCTCGACCCCGCAGGATCTCGCGCTGATCGACGCCACCCGCGCGCTCCAGCTGTTCGAGCAAGGCGATGTGCCCATCATCGGCATGGTCGAAAACATGGCGGGTTATCTTTGTCCGCATTGCGGCGAGGCGAGCGAGCCGTTCGGGCAGGGCGGCGCGGAAGCCGCGGCCAAGTCGATGGGGCAGGCGTTCCTTGGGCGCATCCCGCTCGATCTGACGATCCGCCAGGACAGCGACGCCGGAACGCCCCCGGCGGCGCACGACGGCCCGCAAGGCGAAGCTTTCGCCGCGATTGCCCGCCGCCTCGCCGAATGGCTGGACCGGCAATGAGGATCGACCGGCGCGCGCTTTTGCTCGGCGTCGGCGCGGCGGGCGGGCTGGTCGTCGCCTGGGCGCTGACTCCGCGTCATTTCGCGGCGCCGCTCGCGGTCGGGGCGGGCGAATTCGCGTTCGATGCCTGGCTCAAGATCGGCAAGGACGGGGTGGTCAGCGTCGCGGTTCCGCAGCTCGAGATGGGGCAGGGCGTGACCACGCTGCTCCCGCAGATCGTGGCGATGGAACTGGGCGCGGACTGGCGCCAGATCGCGATTCAGCCCGCGCCGGTCAGCGGTGCTTACGCCAACGCCGCGCTCGCCGCGCGCTGGTCGGCGTTGTGGATGCCCGCGTTTCCCGCGCTCGCCGACGGCGGTGAGGGAACGCTGGCGCGGCGCTGGGCCGAAGCCCACGAGTTCACGAGCACTGCGGACGGCATGACGCTCGATGCGTTCGAAGCCCCGGCGCGCGCGGCCGCGGCGACCGCACGCGCGCTGTTTGCAAAGGCCGCGGCGAAGCGCTGGGGCGTGCGGTGGGAAGAGTGCGAGGCGCAGGGCGGGTTCGTGCTCCACGACACGAAACGCTTGTCGTTCGCCGCGCTGGTTGAGGACGCCGTTTCGCTCACCCCTCCCGATCCGCCGGTGCTGCGCGCCATCCCGCCCGGCGAGAAGCCTTCCGAGAATCCACCCGGCGCGCCGCTACGTTTCCCGCGGCTCGATCTGCCCGCCAAAGGCGACGGCAGCGCTATGTTCGCGGGCGATGTGCGGGTGCCGGGGATGGTCTTCGCCGCGATCCGTCATGCGCCGGTCGGGAATGCGCGGCTGGGGCGCTTCGACGCGCACCGTGCGGACGGCATCCAGGGCTTTATTAAGCTGGTGAAGGCCGAGCGTTGGCTCGCGGCGGTGGCCGAGACGTCTTGGGCGGCGGAGCGCGCGCTCACCGCGATCGACCCGGCCTTCGCCGTCGGCGAGCGAGCCGACGATGCGGCAATCGCCAAGGCGCTCGCCACCGGACTTCGGCGCGGGAAAGCAAACCGGCTTGCCGAAGCGGGTGATCCCGATCGGATGCTCGCGGGCGATTTCGATCTCGTCGCGCATTATCGCGTGGCTCCAGCGCTCCACGCCGGGGTCGAGACCGCGAGCGCGACCGCGCGGCTCGCCGATGGCCGGCTCGAAGTGTGGGTGGCGAGCCAGGCGCCCGGTGCGCTGCGCCGCGACTGCGCGGCCGCGCTCGGCCTCTCCGAGCGCGACGTGATCGTTTACCCGGTGCTTGCCGGGGGCAGCTTCGATGCGCGGCTCGCGCATCCGC
>JBBRER010000133.1:0-5631 GCA_038202745.1 Sphingomonadales bacterium | reverse complement strand
CGAACGATGAACCGGCCGTCATGCTCGGCAACAGTCTGCTGGGTCAGCTCGCGATATCTGGCGAAGCTGTCATGGTCGTGGATCTCGGTGATCTGGGCAATGACATAACCTTTGGATGTCATGAACTTACTCCCACTCGATCGTCCCTGGCGGCTTGCTGGTGTAGTCGTAAACCACCCGGTTGATGCCTTTGACCTCGTTGATAATCCGCGTCGCGACGCGGCTCAGGAACCCGGCGTCGAACGGGTAGATGTCGGCGGTCATGCCGTCGGTGCTGGTCACCGCGCGCAGGGCGCAGACGTTGTCGTAGGTGCGCCCGTCGCCCATCACGCCCACGGTCTTGACCGGGAGCAGGACCGCGAAGGCCTGCCAGATCGCATCGTACAAGCCGGCATTGCGGATTTCCTCGAGGTAGATCGCGTCGGCTTTGCGCAACGTGTCGCACGCGGCGCGGGTGACTTCGCCGGGAATGCGGATGGCCAGGCCCGGGCCGGGGAACGGGTGACGGGCGACGAATGCCTCGGGCAGCCCGAGCTCGCGGCCGAGCACGCGGACCTCGTCCTTGAACAGCTCGCGCAAGGGCTCGACCAGCTTCATGTCCATCCGCTCGGGCAATCCGCCGACGTTGTGGTGGCTCTTGATCGTCACGCTTGGGCCCCCGGTGAACGAGACGCTCTCGATCACGTCGGGATAGAGCGTGCCCTGCGCGAGGAATTGAGCCCCGCCGATCGCCTTCGCCTCGGCCTCGAACACGTCGATGAAAGTCTTGCCGATGAATTTGCGTTTGGCTTCGGGGTCGGTGACGCCGGCCAGCCCGTTCAGGAACAGCGCCGAGACGTCCTTGTGGATCAGCGGGATGTTGTAGTGATTGCGAAACAGGCTGACGACCTGCTCGGCCTCGCCCATCCGCATCAGCCCGTGATCGACGAACACGCAGGTCAGCTGCTCGCCGATGGCTTCGTGGATCAGCACCGCCGCGACCGCCGAATCGACGCCGCCCGAAAGGCCGCAGATGACTTTACCGGTCCCGACCTGCGCGCGGATTTCCGCGATCTTGGTCTTGCGGAACTCGGCCATCGTCCAGTCGCCGGCGAGCCCGCAAACGTGGCGGACGAAGTTCTTCAGGAGCTGCGCGCCGTCGGGGGTGTGAACGACTTCCATGTGGAACTGGGCCGCGTAAATCCGCCGCGCGTCGTCGGCGACGACCGCGAACGGCGAGCCCGGGCTGGTCGCGACCGCGCGAAAGCCGGGGGCAAGCCGGGTGACCTTGTCGCCGTGGCTCATCCACACCTGGTGCGTTTCGCCCTCGCTCCACAGCCCGTCGAACAGCGCACAGGCGTCGCCGATCTCGATGAACGCGCGCCCGAACTCGCCCGCGTCGCCGAGCACGACCTCGCCACCAAGCTGATGCATCAGCGCCTGCTGGCCGTAGCAGATGCCAAGGATCGGCAGCCCGCTGTTCAGGATTTCATCGGGGATGCGCGGGCCGTTTTCGTCGAGCACCGAAGCGGGCGAGCCCGACAGGATCACGCCTTTGGGCGCCATCCGCGCGAACGCGGCGGCGGCCTGGGTGTAGGGCGCGATTTCCGAGTAGACCCCCGCTTCGCGCACCCTGCGCGCGATGAGCTGGGTCACCTGACTGCCGAAATCGACGATCAGGATCGAGTCTGAAGGCTGGAGGCTCATGGAGGGCCGATAGGCAGCCACTTTCCATGAGACAAGCGGGGGGAGGGAAATTTGCCCCGTCCGGCGCTATTACCGGCGGCATGAACCGAGGCCGAGGCCGTCCCCCGCACCCCGACGTGCTGACCCCGGCCGAATGGCGCGTGGTCGAAGGTGTGCGCCACGGCCTCGGCAATGCCAAGATCGCCGCGCGGCGCGGGATCAGCATCGATGCGGTCAAGTATCACGTCGCCAACGCGGTTCTGAAGCTCGGGCTCGACAACCGCGCGGCATTGCGTCGCTGGGACGGGGTGCGCGCCGACAGCGCGCTGGCTGGAAAGGAACGGACGATGAGCGAATTTACCGGGCTAGGCCCGATCGGGCAGATCGCACGCAGCGTGGCGGAGATCGGCGCAGCCGAGCGGTTCTATCGCGAGGTGATCGGGCTGCCGCACCTCTACACATACGGCAACCTCGCGTTCTTCGACTGCGCCGGAACGCGGCTGTTCCTCTCCGAAGGCGACGGTGGCGCCGCCGAATCGATCCTCTATTTCCGCGTGCCCGACATCCACGCTGCGGTTGCCGAACTCACGCGGCGCGGCGCCGAATTCACCCACGCACCGCACCTGATCCACCGCCACGACGACGGCATCGAGGAGTGGATGGCGTTCTTCGCCGACAACGAGGGTCGGCCGTTGGGGTTGATGACGCAAGCGAAGCCCGCCGCAGGTTAACGCGCCGCGGCGATCTCCCTGAGCTCGGTCTTGAGCAGCTTGCCGATGTGGCTGCGTGGCATTTCGTCGATTGCGTGGAGCGCGCTGACCCGCTGGGTCTTGCCGAGGCGGGCATTGGTGACGCTGCGGATGTCTTCGAGTTGGCTCTCGTCCGCTCCCGGCTGGAGCACGACAAAGCCGACCGGGGTTTCCCCCCATTGCTCGCTCGGCATCCCGACCACCGCGGCTTCGGCGACGCGCGCGTCTTTGGCCAGCTCGGCCTCGAGATCGACGGGAAAGACGTTGAACCCGCCCGAAATGATCACGTCCTTGGTCCGCCCGACGAGCTCGACGAAGCCTTCGGCGTCGAGCCGTCCGACGTCGCCCATCCGCTGCCAGGTCGATCCGTCGGCGGGATCGGTCCAGTAACCTTCGCGGGTCTTTTCGGGCTGGTTCTTGTAGCCGAGCATCATCGCGGGCGACTTGCCGACAAGCTCGCCCGCCTCGCCCGGCGGCAGTTCGTTGCCGTCCTCGCCGAGCACTTTGAGGAAGTGCCCGGTCGCGGGCTTGCCCACCGTGTGGAGCTTGTCGGGATGCTCGTGCGCGGGGAGGATGCACGCGACCCCGCCTTCGGTCATTCCATAGATTTCGATCAGCCCGCCGGGCATGCGCCGCAGCACTTCGGCCTTGAGGTCGGCGGGGAACGGCGCGGAGGTGCAGTATTTCATCCGCATCGCCGACAGATCGAAATCGTCGAAGCGCTCGAACTGCATCAGCCGACGGTACTGGACCGGGACCAGCATCGTGTGCGTGACGCGCTCGGATTCGGCGCGCGCGAGCCAGCCTTGCGTGTCGAACTTGCCCATGATCGACGCGCAGCCGCCCGAGTACATCGTCGGCAAAAACACCGCCATCGTCGTGTTCGAATAAAGCGGCGTGCTGGTCAGCGTGCGGCTGTCGGGTCCGTAGCCGGTGGTCGCGCGGAACGCCATCTGCCGCCAGCGCATCGCGTGGCTGTGGACGATGCCCTTGGGCGTGCCGGTGGTTCCCGACGAATAGATGATGTTGAACGGATCGTCCTCGCTGGGATCGAACGGCGCGGCGTGCGCGCCCGCGGGCGCCATGAACGCGTCCAGTTCCTCGTCGAGCACGATCCGGCGCTCGATGCCGAGCGCAAAATCGCCCAGCTCGTCCAGTTTGGCGCGGTCGACGAACAAGTGCATCGCGCCCGAATCGGCGGCCATCGCGCGCAGCTGATCGGGGCTGGCGCTGGTGGTCAGCGGCGCGGCGCACCCGCCCGCGCGGATCGCGGCGAGGAAGACCAGAGCATATTGCACGGTCGACGTGCCCAGGATCGCCACTGCCTGTCCGCGCTGAAGTCCGTCGGCCTGGAGCCGCGCGGCGATGCGCTCGATCAGCGCGGCGGCCTCGCCCCACGAGAGCGCGGTCATTCCGTCGAACAGCGCCGGAGCATCGGGGCTATGCCTGCCCCAGCCCGCGATCACCGAGGGGAACGAACCGAAGTCCGCTTCGAGCTGAGCAGCCGGGTCGGCGGTCATCGAAACCTCCTAGCTGCGCAGTTGCGCAAAACGCAACAACCGTCCCTGCCTTTGCACGTGCAATCTCGCCCCTCAGGCTTAGATGAGCGTTCGCGGGATCACCCGCCAAGAACCGAAACTTACAAAACAGGAGGCAACCATGCGCATCATCATCGCGCTCGTGCTCCCGCTCGTCGCTGCACTCAGCACCAGTGGGTTGATGTTCACCGCCACGCTCGTCTGAGCGCGCGAGAACCACGAACCCCCAAAAGAAGCGGCCGCCGCGCCTTCCGGGCACGGCGGCCGTTTTCACGTCATTTCGATGAAAGCGCCTTGACCAGATCGAACAGCGCGTCGCGCCCGGTGTAGAGCGAGGCGACTTCGATCCGCTCGTTGAGCCCGTGGGTGCCGTTGCCGTCGGGATCGAGCCAGTAGCCGGGGACGCCGTAAGTCGGGATGCCGACCGCTTCCATGTAAACCCCGTCGGTCGCGCCGGTCGACATCGTAGGGATCAGCGGGACGCCCGGATAGTATCGCGCAATCACCGCCTCGGCGGGCTTGACGATCCTGGGATCGAGCGGCGGCGGGCTGGCGATCGGCTTGTCCTTGACGCGGGTTTCGATCTTGACCTGCGGATCGTCGATCACTTTGGTCAGCACCGCCATCGTCTCTTCGCTGGTACGCCCCGGGAACATCCGGCAATTGACGTTCGCGGTGGCGCGCTGGGGCAGCGCGTTGAGCGCGTGCCCGGCCTCGACCAGCGTCGCCACGCAGGTCGTGCGCAACATCGAATGCATCGACTTGTCCTTGTTGACGATCGCCTCGGCCGCGCCGTCGCCAGGGTTGGCGGCGATCGCTACCATCGCCTGGCCGGTGGCATCGCCGCGCAAGGCCCCGGCCTTGGTGAAGAATGCGCGGGTGGTGTCGTTGAGTTCGACGGGGAATTCGTGGCCGCCGATCTTGGTCAGCGCGGCAGCGAGATGGTAGATCGCATTGTCGGCTACCGGCGCCGAAGAATGGCCGCCGGGGTTGGTCACGGTCAGGGTGAAGTCCTGATAGGCCTTTTCGCCGACCTGCAGCGTCTGCACCATGACCTTGCCGCCCTGGCTCACCGGGGTGCCGTTGGTCCGCCCGCCGCCGCCTTCGTTGAGCGCGAATTCGGCGTCGATCCAGTCCTTGTGCTGCTTGGTCAGCCATTCGGCACCATTGAACGCGCCCGACGTCTCCTCGCCGCAGGTCAGCGCCAGCTTGATCGTGCGCCTGGGCTTGTAGCCGTCCTTCGCGAAGCGGATCAGCGTGTCGGTCCAGATCGCCGCCTGGGCTTTGTCGTCGACCGTCCCGCGGCCATAGAAATAGCCGTTCTCCTCGATCAGCGTGAACGGATCGCGGGTCCAATCGGCGCGCTTGGCCTCGACCACGTCGATATGCGCGAGCAGCAGCATCGGCTTCAGCTTTTTATCGGTGCCCGGATAGAGCGCGACCAGCCCGCCGTCCTTGGGATGCGCGGGATCGGCGTAATAGGTAATCCGCGCCGCAGGAATCCCCGCCGCCTGCATCCGCGCGCCCAACTTGCCCGCGGCATCGGTGCAGCTGCCGGCGGTCAGCGTCGTGTCGGTCTCGACGTTTTCCTTGTACAGGTCGCGGATGGCGGCCTGATCGGGGCGGAGCGGTTGGCCGGTGGCGGGGGCGGCATGAACAGCAGCGAGCAAAAGGGCCTT
>JBBRER010000132.1:0-5677 GCA_038202745.1 Sphingomonadales bacterium | reverse complement strand
CAGCGCGTTGACCGGCACGCTTTCGGGATGCTGCGGCAGCGTCGCCAGCGTGTGAATGAAGCCGACGCGGTCGGCGCGGGTCTCGCCCATCCCGATGATCCCGCCGCTGCACACCGCGATGCCGGCGCGGCGCACTTCGCCCAGCGTATCGAGCCGGTCGGCCATCGTCCGCGTGGTGATCGCGCGCTCGTAGTATTCCGGACTGCTGTCGATATTGTGGTTGTAATAATCGAGCCCGGCCTCGGCGAGCTGGTCGGCCTGGCGGGGCGAAAGCATCCCCAGCGTCATGCAGGTTTCCATGCCCATCGCCGCGACGCCTTTCACGATCTCGACGATCGCGGGCATGTCGCGGTCCTTGGGGTTGCGCCAGGCAGCGCCCATACAAAAGCGCTGGCTGCCGTGGTCCTTGGCCTGCGCGGCGGACTGGAGAACGCTGCGCACGTCCATCAGCTTGGTCGCCTCGACCCCCGCGTCGGCGTGGACCGACTGCGCGCAATAGCCGCAATCCTCGGGACAGCCGCCGGTCTTGATCGAAAGCAGTGTGCACAGCTGGACCTGATCGGGCGCGTGATGCGCGCGGTGCGCGGTCGCGGCGCGGAACAGCAGCTCGGTGAACGGTTGATCGAACAGCGCGGCGATTTCAGGCCGGGTCCAGTCGGTGCGCGGCGTCATACCGGCTTCCTAGCGAGATAGACGCCCAGCGCCATGACCGCGATGCCGGCGGCGCGCTTGGCGGTGAGCGAGGCGGGCATCGCTCCCCACAGCGCGAAGTGGTCGATCGCCGCGGCCGCGACGAGCTGACCGAGCAGCACGAAGAACACCGCGTTGCCGACGCCGATCTTCGGGGCGGCGAAGGCGATCGAGACGCCGTAGAACAGCATGAACAATGCGCCCGCCCAGATGTAGGGGCGCTCGAACGTGAAGCCCGAACGCGGCGGAAACCCGACGAAAGCGAGCAGCGCTACCGCCAGCACCAACCCGATCGCGAACGTCACCGCAGTCGCCGCGACCGGCCCGCCAAGCTGCTGGCCGAGCGCCGAATTGAACGCCGCGAACACCGGGATGCCCAGCCCCGCGGCAAACATCATCGCCGCGATCGGTAGGAAAGCATCGTGCGGCTGCGCGCTCATTGCGCCGTCTCCAGGTCGATAGATGGCAAATCGAGCAAAGGGGAGAACTGCGCGCGGGCGCAGAAGGTACCAACTTGGGTCAATCGCTGTCTCTCGTCATGCGCAGAAGGAGGAGCGCCCCACCGACCAATGCTAGCAGTGGAGCGCCGTAAAACATAAATGCTCGGCCAGATTGGCTGAGGCAGCCGTCATCATGATAAGCACAATCGCCGAGAACCGCATTTCCCATCATGAAGGCAACTGTCAAACCGCTGATAACGGCATAAAGAACGCAACCGATTTTCTGCGCTACGGTCAGTCCGGACTGATTGGAGAAGCTCACTCCATCGCCTCCAGCTCGCTACCCGCGGGCGGCATGTTGTGACCGAGCAGCCGCAACACATCGGCGGCGCATTCGACTACGTTCGAGCCCGGGCCGTAAATCCCCTGCACCCCCGCCTCGCGCAGGAATTCGTAGTCCTGCGGCGGGATTACCCCGCCCGCGACGACCTTGATGTCGGCGCGTCCGGCATCCTTGAGCAAGCGGACAAGCTCGGGAATCAGCGTCTTGTGCCCGGCGGCGAGCGAGCTTGCGCCGACCGCATCGACATTGACCTCCACCGCCAGCGCCGCGGTTTCCTCCGGCGTCTGGAACAGCGGTCCGCTGGTTACCTCGAAGCCCATGTCTGCGAACGCGCTGGCGATCACGTTGGCGCCGCGGTCGTGCCCGTCCTGGCCCATCTTGGCGACGAGTATGCGCGGCGACCGGTGGAGGCGGCGGGTGACCGCCTCGACGCCCGCGACGACGGCGGCGTATCGCGCGTCGTCCGCATAGGCGGGGCCGTAGACGCCGGTCACCGGGACGGGCTGCGTCCCGTAGCGCCCGAACGCGACTTCCATCGCGTCGGAAATTTCGCCGAGTGTGGCGCGGGCTCGGGCGGCTTCGATGGCGAGCGCAAGGAGGTTGCCGCGGCCTTTGGCGCCCTCGCTCAGCGCCGCCAGCGCAGCCCGGCATGCCGCCTCATCCCGCCCCTCGCGCACTCGCTTCAACCGCGCGATCTGCGCGTCGCGCACCGCGTGGTTGTCGACTTCGAGCGTGTCGAGATGCTCCTCTTGTTCCAGCCGATACTTGTTGACCCCGACGATGACGTCCTCGCCGCGATCGACCCGCGCCTGCCTGGCGGCGGCGGCTTCCTCGATCAGCCGCTTGGGCATTCCGGTGGCGACCGCGGCGGTCATCCCGCCCAGGCCATCGACTTCCTCGATCAGCGCCAATGCCTCGTCGGCCAGCGTCTGCGTCAGCGCCTCGACATAGTAAGAGCCGCCCAGCGGATCGACCACGCGGGTGATCCCGCTTTCCTCGGCGAGCACGATCTGGGTGTTGCGCGCAATCCGGGCGCTGAAGTCGGTTGGCAGCGCGATTGCCTCGTCGAGCGCGTTGGTGTGGAGGCTCTGCGTGCCGCCGAGCGTCGCGGCCATCGCCTCGATCGTGGTGCGGACGACGTTGTTGTAAGGGTCCTGCTCCTGCAGGCTGACGCCGCTGGTCTGGCAGTGCGTGCGCAGCATCTTGGAGCGCTCGTCCTTGGCGCCGAGGCCGTCCATCACCCGCCACCACAGCGTCCGCGCCGCGCGCAGCTTGGCGACTTCCATGAAGAAGTTCATCCCGATGCCGAAGAAGAACGATAGCCGTCCGGCGAACGCATCGATATCGAGCCCCGCCGCCATCGCGCGTTTGGCGTATTCCTTGCCGTCGGCGATGGTGAAGGCAAGCTCCTGCACCGCGGTCGCCCCAGCCTCGTGCATGTGGTATCCCGAGATCGAAATGCTGTTGAATTTCGGCATGTTGGCGCTGGTATATGCGATGATGTCCGAAACGATCCGCATGCTCGGCTCGGGCGGGTAGATGTACGTGTTGCGGACCATGAACTCCTTGAGGATGTCGTTCTGGATGGTCCCGTCGAGCGCCGCCTGATCGACCCCCTGCTCCTCGCCGGCGACGATGAAGAACGCCAGGATCGGGATCACCGCGCCGTTCATCGTCATGCTGACCGACATCTTGTCGAGCGGAATCCCGTCGAACAGAATCTTCATGTCTTCGACCGAATCGATCGCCACCCCGGCCTTGCCGACGTCGCCGACGACGCGCGGATGATCGGAATCGTAACCGCGATGGGTGGCGAGATCGAACGCGACGCTCAGCCCCTTCTGCCCCGCGGCTAGGTTGCGGCGGTAGAACGCGTTCGATTCTTCGGCGGTGGAAAAGCCCGCGTATTGGCGGATTGTCCACGGGCGGCCCGCGTACATGCTTGCGCGTACCCCGCGGGTGAACGGCGCGAAGCCGGGAAGGCCCGGATCGGGCGCGTCTTCGGCAGTATAAAGCGGCTTGATCGCGAAACCCTCGGGCGTGCGCCAGCTCAGGTCGCGCCCTTTGACCTCCTTCGCCGCCGCGGCCTGCCAGTCCTCGATCTTGGCCACGTCAGGCGCTTGCGCTGGGGCGGGCGCTGACCCGCGCGTGCCAGGCTCCCAGCGCGGCGCAATCGGCGGGCGCGGGGCAACCGGCGAAAGCGGCGAAGTCCATCGTCGTCAGCAGGAGGATGTCGGCCATCGTGAAGCCAGCGGTGGCGAGAAATTCGCGTCCCTGCAATGCCTCGTCGAAGAAGCGGAAAGCGGCCTCAGCGCGCGGACGGTTGGCCTCACCCCACTCGGCGTTGCGGCCGGGCAGGCGCTCGGTGAACTTGTGCGTGTGGACCCACACCGCGCCCACGGCAGTCATCGCGATCATCTCGACGCGGCGGCTCCACATCTCGATCAGCGCAATCTCCACCGGCGTCGTGCCGAACAGCGGCGGCTGCGGGTGCAGCGCTTCGAGATAGCGGCAGATCGCCACGCTCTCGGCGATGACCGTGCCGTCGTCGAGCTGAAGCGCCGGCGTCTGCCCGCGTGGGTTGATTGCGACGTACTCGGACGACTTCTGTTCGCCTTGCGGAATCGAGATTTCGCGGCGCGGCAGTTCGATGCCCTTCTCCGCCGCGAAAATGCGCACGCGTCGGGGATTTGGCGCAGGGTTTGGGCTGTCGAAGAACAGCATCAGCGGCCTTTGAATGCGGGTTTGCGTTTTTCGAGGAACGCCATGCCGCCCTCACGCGCGTCCTCGCTGCCACCAGCAATGCGCTGGCCCTCGGCCTCGGCCAGCAGCACTTCGGCGAGGCTGCCGTCGAGCGCGGTGGCGATCGTGCGCTTCATCGTCGCGTAAGACACGGTCGGTCCGGCGGCGAGCCGCTCGGCCAGCGCATGGGCCTCCGCCATCAGCGCGTCGTCCTCGGCGAGCTTGTAGATCAGCCCCCACTCCTCGGCTTGGCTTGCGCCGATCTTTTCGCCGAGCATCATCATCCGCGTCGCGCGCGCTTTGCCGATGCTGCGCGCGAGCAGCCAGGTCGAGCCGCCATCGGGGACCAGCCCGATGTTGACGAACGCCTGGAGGAAATAGGCGCTGCGTCCGGCGAGCACGAAATCGCCCGCGAGCGCGATCGAGCAGCCGACGCCGGCCGCCGGGCCGTTGACCGCGGTCACCACCGGCACCGGCGCGCGCAGGATTTGCGACACCACCGGGTTGTAATGGTTCATCAGCGCGCGGTGACTGGTGTCGCCGCCGCCCACCACGCTCGCACTGCCGCGCGCCTGCAAGTCCGCGCCCGAGCAGAATGCGCGCCCCGCCCCGGTGATCAGCACACAGCGCGCGCCATCGAGGTTGTAGAGCGCGACGCTCAGGTCCTCGGCCATCTGGAGCGAGGCGGCGTTGAGCCGCTCGGGCCGGTTCAGCGTGATGACCAGCACATCGCCGCGCTTTTCGGTGAGGATCGTTTCGTAATCGGCCATCGTGTTCCCCTTCCCCTCTCCCTCGATGGGAGAGGGTTGCGAAGACTTGGCGGCGTCAGCCGCCTAGTCGCAGCTGGGTGAGGGTGGCTCGCGCCCAGCCATCACCCTCATCCAACTTCGTCTAGGCCGCCGGCTGCGGCCAAGACTGCGTATCCTTCTCCCATCGAGGGAGAAGGTAAAATCAGTGCCCCGTTCCCTCCGGCGTCTCCATGATCTCGGTCAGCACGCCCTGCATATCGCGCGGATGCACGAAGAAGATCGGCGTCCCGTGCGCCCCGATGCGCGGCTCACCCAGCACGCGCTTGCCCTGGCTTTCGAACCACGCCTTGGCGGCGTGAATTTCGGGCACTTCGTAGCAGACATGATGCTGCCCGCCCTGCGGGTTCTTGTCGAGGAAGCTCGCGATCGAGGCGTTGCCCGGCAGCGGCTCGATCAGTTCGATCTGCGTTCCACCTAAATCCGATTGCCCTAAGCCTGTCGAAGGGCCGGGCGTATCGACGAAGCAGACTTTCACCCCCTGCTCGGGCAAGTCGAACGGCGTGTGAACCGTCGTCGCGCCCATCACGTCGCGATAGAACGCGACGCTGTCCGCGATCGAGGGCGTGGCGACGCCGATATGGTTGAGACGACCGAGTTTCATATCAAACCCTTAGATTTTGAAGAGCAGCCAAACCATGAGAACGCTCAGCGTC